>JAHBVI010000018.1 GCA_019637635.1 Anaerolineae bacterium | reverse complement strand
TGGTGTGGCTGTTACTTCAATTTCCACCCGCCTGGGTGTGGCGTCGGCGCTGCCGGAACCGCAGCCAGTGACAGTGACGATGGCGGCAGAAGCGGCTGCCAGTTCAATAAAATTACGCCGGCTAAATTGCACGCCGTTCCCGGCGCGGCTGACGGCAAATACCTGGGGTTCTTCTGATTCGGTTGGTTCGTCAGGGGCTAAATCTTTATCTGTCATCTCTATTCTCCTCGTAGGGCAGGTTTCTAACCTGCCCTACAGTTGGGGCGGGTAACACAAATTGCAGGTCTTGATGGCGAAAGCGGCGCATGGTTTGGGCCAGGCAGCCGCCGGTACAGGCGCCTTGTGGCGCGCCTTGTTGTTTGTAGGGGCAAAAGGAACATTCCCGGTAGATTCCGACCAGGCGATAGGCCTGGGTCTGGGTGGTAAGTTGTTGGCGCAGAGTAGGGGCGTCTTGAGCGGCAACGGCCGTTTCCACTCGCCCTGTCAGTGGAAAACAATGAATGGCGCGCCCATCCAGACTGATGTCCAGGATGGGATTGCAGCGCCAGGCCACGTCAGCGCCCCTTTCCTGGAGCAGGGCTAATTCTTCATCGCCGAACATGCAGCGCACAAAACCGCAGTCAAATTCCAACCGGACGCCGACTGCAGCGGCGTGCCGGGCAAATTGGGCAAGCTGGCGACCAACGGCGGGGTATTGTTTGGGGTGCAGGCAGGCATTGTCCCCGTTCAGGATGGGTTGGGCCAATCCCAGGCGGATGGCGGGGCGACAATTGGCTTTTTGGATGAGGGCCAGCAGCGGTTGCAGGTCAAACTGGGGCCGGTAAATGTTGAATCCCAATAAGGCGCGCGGTCCTAACTGCCGGATGACGGCTTCGCGTTGGGCAGTTTCGGCGGCGTCTGGTTCGCAACCGGAACGGGTGGCGTTCATGTTGACCAGCACCAGACAGTCGTCCGGGGAGAGGGCGGTGAGGCAGGCCAACGGCCGTGCCCGCACCAACCCATGTGTAAAAACGAGAATGGTGAATCCGCGCTGCCGCGCCAGTTCTACCAGGGTAGTGAATTGGGGGTGCAGCGTCGGCTCACCGCCAATCAGCCGTACCTGGGAAATGTGGGAGCGTTCCAAAAAATCCAGCCGCTGCTGAAATGCGTCAATGGTGATGAACGGCCGTGCCGCCCCATTCTCCCGGCTCATATACGCAGCCGCAAAACAGTAAGGGCAGTTGAGGTTACAAACATTGCTGATGGCCAGGTTAGCCATGATGCCCCTCCTCTTGCAGCAGACCGTCTGTCTGCCAGGCAGCCAGTAGGCGGCGCAGACAGCGTTCGGCCTGAGGCGTAGGCAGGTTTGCATAGGCGGCGATGAACTGCACCAACCTGGCAAACGGATACCCCAATATGAGCCAGTCCCAAACGGCCGCTTCTTGCCCAAACAACCTGTGTGCCTGCCCGGTCTGCTCGTTCACAACTAAAGTGCAGGCAGCGTCATATGCCCAGTAGATGTGCGGTGGGCAGTAATAGGTTTGGGGTGGGTTTGATGTGATCATTGTTTCCAAGTGCGTGATGCGTGACAAGAGAAATCTCACGCATCATAAATTCCAGGACTGAGCCAGCAAACGGTCATCCGGCTGCCAGGCTGTTTGCTGCATCAGACGGTCATCGGCGTGCCAGGCGGCGATAACGTCGTGCAAGCCCAATTGGGCCAACAAGCCGGTAATGGTGACGAGGCGGGTCTGGATGCAGAGATCATCGTAACGGCCGTCGCCACCGACATGATTCACATGGCAGCCACCGGCACAGTGATAACGGCAGAGGCAGTGGGCGCAGCGGGGTTTGGGCTGCATGGGTAACTGGCGGATTTGGTGGACGGCCGTCATGTCCAGGTCAAATTGCTCCGCGCCGGCCGTTAATTGCCCCAGAGATAAATTCAAACCCTGCTGCTGCCACTCTTCTGCCAGCAAATAACAGGCATTGACACGGCCGTCCGGCGTAACGATAAGCGCGTCCTGGCCCACGGGGCAAAACGTATGTCGTATGGCGCTGGTATCGGCCGTAGACAGGACAGTCTGGATACCGGCGGCGGCCAGAATTTGCGCGGCCTGGTGAAAGTGGCGGGCAAATTGCCAGGGGTCTGGCGGGTGGAATCCGGCGGCTTCTGACAGTGCGGAGGGGGTAAGGCTTTCAAAACAGACGGCACGGGGGCTAACTTCGGCGGCGATCCAACGGGCGATTTCCAGCAGGTGTGCTACTGTCTCTGCCGTTACACAGGCGCGGATGATCAATTCGGCGCTGCCGCCGGAGAGGATTCGGGCGTTACGGGCGACAATTTCAAAGAGCGGCTGCCCGTTGATGCCAGGGCGTTGTGTGTTTTGAATATCGGCGGGACCATCGAGTGATAGGACGACGGTATGGAAATGATCGGCAATCCATTGGCAGCGGGTAGGGCTGTAAAGGCCATTGGTCGTGGCTTCAAAGTGGACACTCATGCCGGCCTGGGCGGCGCGGCCGGCGGCATAGTTGACTACAAAATGAACCACGTCGGCGGCAAAAAATGGTTCGCCGCCAAAGAAGTGAATGTTAGCGTGGCGCTCGTCGCTGGCTGCGATTAAGTTCAGATAGGCGTCTACGGCCGTGCGTGCCAACGCCAATGACATGACGGGGCTGGTTTGTTTGGGAGCAGCAAAGTCGCAGTAACGGCAGCCCATGTTGCAGCCGCGCGTGGGGATGATGCCCAAGAATAAAGGGGTTTGTAGGGGGCCGGTACGGGCTGTGGGGGGTGGTGGCGGGCAGGTGGTGAGTTGGGAAAGTAACGGCTGTATGGCTACCGCTGCCCCCCCTTCTCCCTGTAATCCTTGCCAGATTTGCCGGTATGCCGGTGGGTTGACAAACGCTAAGACATGATGCAGGGGCGCATACAACAGAAAGTTGCCGCTTACTGGCGCTGCAAAAATGTCGCCGGCTGCCAAATTGATGTTCCTTTACCCTGTGGAAGCAAATGTTCGCAGGGTTGATCCACACGCGATGTGCGTATCGTAAGGAACAATGCCGGTGGTTGGGAGTAACGAATGTCACCACATTGTCATTACATGTGGGCGGAAGAGGTTACGGCCGTGCCCCACTCCCTACTTTCACCTTCTGTCGGCGATTAGCTGGACGGTTGCCGGTCGGTTGCGCCGGCCGGGGCGAACGGGGCTGGCGCGGCGGGCGGGCAAACTCGGTGTCTTTGGTAGGGGCGGGCGTCGAATAGTCAAATTCGGGTAGTGTCCGCCGCTCCAATTTTTCCCCTAACACGCGCTCAATAGCTCTAATCATGTCCGTATCTTCTGACGTGACAAAAGTAAAAGCGTCGCCCGTTTTGGCGGCACGCCCGGTACGGCCGATGCGGTGGGTGTAGGCGTCGGCCGTGTCTGGCATGTCATAATTGATGACGTGCGAGATTTGGGAGACGTCAATTCCCCGTGCCGCAATGTCCGTAGCCACCATGATTTTGTATTGGCCGGAGCGGAAACCATCCATCGCTTCCTGCCGCCGGTTTTGGGACATATTGCCTTGCAGCGCCGCCGCTTTGTACCCGGCACGGTTAATCTGCTCGGCCACGCGGCGAGCGCGGTGTTTGGTGCGGGTAAAAATCAACACGGACTCCGTGTCCATGTGGCGCAGCAGCGTCAGCAGCAGCCCCGTTTTGAGGTGCTGTGGCACCGGATAAAGGGCGTGGGAAACGGTGACAGCCGGTTTCGTCAGCCCAATTTGCACCGTCACCGGATTTTTGAGGATGTCGTGGCTGAGGCGGCGAATGTCGTCCGGCATGGTGGCGGAGAAGAAGAGGGTTTGCCGCTGCGTGGGCAGATGTTTGAGCAGTTTGCGAATGTCAGGCAAAAAGCCCATGTCGCACATACGGTCGGCCTCATCCAGCACCAGCACTTCCAGCCGGGAGAGGTCTATGGTTTTCTGGTTGATGTGGTCGAGCAGCCGGCCGGGGCAAGCCACCACCACTTCCACGCCTTGTTTGAGCCGCTGAATTTGGGGATTGACGCCGACGCCGCCGTACACGGCCGTGCTGCGTGTTTTTGTCTGCTGACCCAATTGCCCAAACGAGTCGTTGATCTGGTCGGCCAGTTCACGGGTGGGGGCCACCACCAGAGCGCGCACGTGGCCGCGTGGCCCTTGCATCAGCCGTTGCAGAATGGGCAACACGAAGGCGGCCGTTTTGCCGGTGCCCGTTTGCGCCAGACCTAAAATGTCTTTGCCCTGCAAAATGGGAGGAATGGCCTGTTTTTGAATAGGGGTGGGGGTAGTGTATCCCGCTGTTTGGATGCCAGCCGCAATGCGCGGATGGAGGTTGAAAGTTTCAAAACTCACTGAAAGTCTCCTTGAATAAACGCAGCCAAGTCGCACTCTCAGCTTGTTTTAGTTTGCATAAGATGGCGGCAGTGTAACACAGCCGCGCAAATCGGGCGAATGAGGTGAGAATGGGGTGAGCGGTTCACGGCCGTAACCGCCGTCCAAAATATTGTAGGTCAAAACCCGAAGCGTCATTTGCGTGAGGCTAACCAATGCAATTGGTTCGATTTCAAGCACTAAAGTAGTCATCCTAAACATCATGCAAAATGGTTGGCATATACCTACCCTTTTGGTACATTCTCGCAAAGACTTTTAAGAGAGTTTACGCGAACTGTGGCAAATGCTCAAGCAGGAGAGGGTGTGCGGAATTTTTGTTGATGGCAAATCAATTGCCACCGGTTACCTGGGAATGGAATTCCCAGGCTGCTATAAGAAGTACGCTAAAGCGCACTGAAGAAACGGCGCGGTGATAAACAGGGAATCTTCCAACGCACTTTCAGTGCGTTTGTGTATCCCAGACGCCGGATTGCATCCGGCGGCATGGCGGTCACCAAACCTGTCAACAAGAAAACCGCGCACCCAGGAGGAGAAAGTGATGGGATTATTTAAGAAGTTATTTGGCGGCAGTGAGAAGAACTCGACTTTATCCATTTAGGTGGAATAGCACATCGAATCCACCAGACCATTGAAAACAGAGGTTGGAATTAGGACATAGTCTGGGTCTGGGGCGGACTCGATATATTTGCCCCATAGCCCAAACCAGATATGTCGCCGGACTACCGCCAAAGCATCGGAAAACGTTGGCTCTTTCTTGACATACCAGGCCGAGGTGCGCACCGGGAAAGGTTTCTCTTTTGTCAATTGATAAGCCAACAAGGTCACTAAAGAAAACAAACCCAAGATAATGGGGGTGGTACGAGCAATAGCCAGGTCAGACCATTGGCGTTGCGTTTCCAACCCCAAATGGGCACGGGCTTCCTCAAAGGTGACTTCCACATTCCAGCGAAGGATGAACCAGTGCAAGATTTGTAAGGGGTCAGCCGTCAGGTCGGTGCAAAGAAAGGCAGTGGCTTTGTATTTGCCAGCCGGGTCACGCACCAACACCCAGCGAATGGGCAGCGGGTCAAAGCCCGGTGTGTACCACAGAGCCTTGCCGGTGACATACTCGATGGTGTACTTGCGCCCACCGTACCAGTCAATTTCTGTCTGACACCAGGCAGTGTGGGGGTCGTCCAACTGAGCTTGCAGGGAGTTGAGCCGTTTGCCTTTTTTCGGTTTCGGGCCACGTTTCCCTTGTGGTTGCTCGCCAGGCCAATCGTACAAACCTACGTCCAGGCGCAACCGGGAAACCCACGTCACCGGCTGCCGCAACGCCCCGCAAGTCAAGCCCAACTTCACCGCCGTCAAACCGCCATCAGTCACCAACACCAACGCCCGACCCCGCAACCAACGACGTACCAGACAGACCATTTGCCCTATCCAGTCAATGCTTGTCTTGTGCCGCTTGCCATTTTCTTTGTTGGTCGCTTCACTGGGCGCATTGAGCGTCAGAAATGGCAACGCCCACGGCCGACTGCTCCACGGCACAGGCACAATCAGCATCATGCTCACCCAACGCAAGCCAAAGCTATGCACCAGATATTTCTTGCTGGAGCGTACTGCGTCTCGAAATACCCCTTTCTGTTTGATTTTCTCCCCTTTGCGCCGTTCCAGTGTTTCATCTACACCGACAACAATCGGCATATCGGCGGTGACAAACGCGGCCACCAATAACCCCAATAGGATTTTGCTGGTGGTTAAGCCGCACCACTTCGCCCGGTTCAGGACGCGATGGTAATTCTGGTATTGCCGGTCATCTTTCAATCCCATTACTGTCAAGGCGGCACTAACCGTCCGTTTGCCAGGAGCTAAAAGCGCTCCCATCAACAAGATTTGAGCATAGTCCCACACTCTCTCGCTGAACAACGCCACAAATGGTAATATCACGTTCATCATTTCTTGGGGCAAGGTAAGCATTTTCTGACTTCTCCTTCGATTGGTCTTGAATTTGAAGTCAGCTTACCTGCCTCACCCTTTTTTGCCCACCAAATGGATAAACTAAAGAAGAAGGCAACCGGGGAATATGTAGACAAGACAGGCATCTATTTCTATTTCCAGTGTGACAACTGCGGCAAACGGGTGCGGGTGCGCGCCGATAAGCAGCACGATTTACTCAGCGATGGCGGCGGTTTTGTCTGGCACAAAACGGTGGTAGACAGCAAATGTTTTCGCCGTATGGAAACGGTGGTTTACCTGGATGGCAGCTATCACGTCATCAGTTATGAATTGACCGGCGGTAAGTTTCTGACGCAGGCGGAATATGAAGCGGCCGAACAGGCCGAACTGGCCGCCAAATCCCAACCCTCAGAAACCGAGAATTCCGGGGATGCGGTATGATCTATCTGCTCATTCCGCTGGCATTTCTGGCCGACCGGCTGGGCAAATGGTGGGCGGCTGCCTATCTGGCCGAACACGGCCCAACCCAATTCAATGCCCTGTTTACGCTGGTGGAAACGCATAACCGGGGGATCGCCTTTGGCCTGTTTCAGGGTGTTGGCCCGCTGGTGGGCTGGCTGACGTTGGGGGTGTTGGCCTGGCTGGTTCTATATATTCACCGCCTGCCGCGCGAACAATGGCTGGCGCGGGCGGGTTTAGCCATTCTCATTGGCGGGGCGTTGGGCAATCTGGTAGACCGCATCTTTTTGGGGGAAGTGTTGGATTTTATTCAGACGCCCTGGCGCGTGGGCATTTTTAACGTGGGGGACATGATGATTCACTTGGGGATGATACTGTTTATTTTGGGGGCGATTTTTCAGAGGGAGAAAAAAGGGGAGGATACGGCCGTAACCACCGATCTTGAGTAGTGCCCTGACAAAAAAATGGCTCCGGGGTGGGGAACCCGGAGCCAGGAAGGAGGAGGAAAACGAGTTGAAAAGCAAGTTAGTTTGTTGTGTATAGAATAGGGGAAATAGGGGGTCATCGTAAATGGGAGAATGTCACCAGGACAGCAGAACTACTCTGGTACTGGGGGGGTAAACCAGCAGTACCAGGCATGACAGGGTGGGCAGGTGAAGGGGTGATGAGGTGATTGAACTTTGCCCACACACTGGTTAGCGTTTGCGTTTTTAGTTGTCAAAACGGGAGTCGTCTAATTGTTTGTGGAAGGTTTTTTCTTTGTCTTCGGGGGATGCTATAAGTGTACCTGCGGCGTCTTTTTCGGCCTGGAGCATGGCCTCGTAGGCGGCTTGCAGCAGGTCGGGGTGGGCGCGCTGCACCACACTCCACTTGCCACAATGGGGGCAGCGGTCTAATTTGCCAATCACTACATTCATCCCCCACCAATGGCGGGCAAACGGTTTATGACATTTGGGGCAAATGGCGCCGCCAAAAGGGCCGTTGATGGCCGGCTGCCCGGACGCTTTCTGCCCCCGGCTGGCCAGCCACCAGGAAAGCACGCTCACGCCAATGGCTAAAAGAATGATGGGTACGACGGTCAGGGCCACGCGCCGGTTGGCGTCGCTGCTGGTGAGGAAGTTGAGGGTGAGGGTGTTGGAAACGAGTTCACGGCCGTCGGCCGTAACCCCCACGGCCCGCAGCACATGAACGCCCGGTGGGAAATTGCCCGTGCTAAACTGGTAGCGAAAGGGGGGCGTCGTTTGTTCGGCCACCTGGGTTTCATCAATGAAAAATAGCACCCGCACCAGGTCCTCTGGCCCTTCCACGCGCATAGAGAAGCGGCCTTGAATATCGGCGCCAAAACCGGCGCCAAAATCACGGCTGAGCGACAGCCGCAGCGTGTCCTGGGCGGCTACGGCCGTGACCGTTCCCACCAATAACACCCAAACAACCAGCCATATTTTGCGAATCATGTGTTTGCCTCAGCAGGGGAAACGCCTGTACTGAGCGCAGCCGTAGAAGCTGTTTCCCCTACCCCCTCGCGCATCAAATCCAGCAGTTCATCCACCCGGTTGCGCCGGTACAGGTAAAGCAGCAGTTCCCGCACTTTACCCCGTTTTTCCGCCCCTTCCAACTGTTCCCAATCAATGCCCAGGCGCGCCGCCATCTGTTGCAGCTTTTCCAGATTAAAATGCACCAGCAAGTAATAGCGCAAACTGGCGCGGGGGGACACGGGGGTCAGTTTTTCCAGGCGGGGCAGCATTTCCGGCGGCGGCGGCGTGAGGATGCGTTCAATCGCCAGCGCCAACTGCGCCGTCTGGCCGTTACGGGTGGCGTAGATCACCACTTCGTGGGCCAAAGTGTGCAAATTTTGGTTCAGGGAGACGACGGCCGTTTCCGGGATTTCCAAATCAAACATCAAATCCAGCACATCTTCCCGGCCAAACCGCTGCTGCATATCGGCCAACAGCGCCGGTACGTCATAAGCGGCGGCTTCCGGGTCTTCAGCTGCCTCCACCACCGGCAAAGGTTCGGGCAATATCGTTTCTGGCTGTCCATTTGCTGGCGACGCCATGGGCATGAGTTCTTTAATACCCGTCGCCGGTGAGGCCACGGCCGTCACCGACGCAGCCGCAGGTTGGGCCGGGGCCGCCTGGGGCAGATGCGGCCACAATACACCTAAAAACCAGAAAATGCCGCCGCCAACGACGGCCCCGGCAATGAAATAAAAGAAAAAGCCCAGTTCGGACAGGAAGGCTTCCCGATTAAATGTACCCAGGATGGTATCCAGCAATACGGCCGTGGTCACCGTTAATAAACCCACACCCCAGGGCAGGGACGGCCGTCGTAAAAACATCACCAAAAACAAAACAACCACAAACAATTTGAAGAGTAACAAGGCTGTCATAGTGAGCGAATTGTAACACCCACCCCCAATGAGGCAATCAACCACCCTGTCGCTTCATACACAGTTTATACTTGCAAAAAAATTGACATAAGGCTAAACAGGATGTTATTATCCTGCCCATGCAGCCAAAACGTTTATCAATGGATTATCCCCACACGCACGCGGCCACCATCGGCCTGCGTCTGGTAGTGTTCATTTTTATCATCTGGATGTTATCTGCTTGTGCCGCGCCCATCACCATGCCGCCCACCCGCGCCGCTGCTATGATGCTGGCGGTCATCCCTCCCACCGTCATCCCCACCGTTCCGGCCACATTCACCCCCCCACCACCCGGCGCCACCATTGATGCTCAATTGAACCATAATCAAACCTGGCAGGTAGGCCCCTCCAGCACACCTAGCATCACGCCCCCCATCCCTTCCCATACGCCTACCCCCTCGCCCACCTACACACCGTCACCTACCTACACACCCTCACCCACGCGCACGCCCGCTGCCGCGTTGGGCGTTCGTT
Source organism: Anaerolineae bacterium (assembly GCA_019637635.1). Lineage (GTDB taxonomy): Bacteria > Chloroflexota > Anaerolineae > Promineifilales > Promineifilaceae > CAADGU01. The sequence goes on along the minus strand of JAHBVI010000018.1, from coordinate 63,558 downwards.
ACAATTACCCATTCTCCATTGACCCGCGCAAAAGCAAACTCAGCATTCACGTCATCAAACCGAACAGTCCGCATATCGAGGAGTTTATCCGGCAAACACAGCCCAATGTCATCAAACTGGTAGATGATTTTGGGCTGGCGGCCGTAACCAAAGAATTGTCCCCACGCACCATCGTAATCGGGCGCGTGGACAATATCAATCAGCAATATAGGGGTAATCCCGAAGAAGAAGCCCGGAAATACGTTCATCAAAATCTGGCTAAATACCGGCTGAATCCGGCGGTGGATTATTGGGAAGGCTGGAATGAACCCGACCCCGGTTTGGAGCATATGAGCTGGTATGCCCGGTTTGAACAGGAACGAGTGCGGGAAATGGCACGGCAAGGGTTAGGGGCGGCTATCGGCGGTTTTGCCACCGGGGTGCCGGAAATGAACGAGTTTGCCCTGTTTATCCCGGCCATCGAAACAGCCATGCAGTATGGCGCTATTCTGACACTGCATGAATACAGCGCCCCGGTTATCACCTACGGCTATGGCAGTGACATGCCGGGCTACCCTCGTTATGCCGACCGGGGCACCCTCACCCTACGCTACCGCTGGTATTACCGGGAGTTTCTGGAACCCGCCGGGCTGGTAATTCCCCTGGCAATCACAGAAGCGGGCATTGATGGCATCATTGGCAACCGGCCAGGGCCAGCGGGTTATGGTTGGGCCGATTTTCAGGCGTATGCGGTGGAGCAGGGATGGGGACGCAACGGCATTGAAGCCTTTGTCAACCAGATGGCCTGGTATGACGCCGAAGTACGCAAAGACCCCTATGTGATGGGTTTTACCATCTTTACGGCCGGTTCCATTGGGCACTGGCAGAATTATGAGATCAGAGAGGTGCTGCCCCGGTTGACGGATTATGCCCGACCTTAAGGATGAGGGGATGAGGGGGTGAGAGGGTGAGAAGGGGATGAGGAGGTGTGGGTTGGCGTGGTGGATGAGAATCTTTGCCGGGGATGGTGGGTTAAGGGTATTGTTGCAACTAATGGCAATAAAACACGTATGCGGGAGTGTTATTGGCAATGAGTAACCCTAAGAATGAGATGGAACCTATGAATACAACAGCATCAGCTTTATCTACTGACCGCCGCGATCCCGGTTTTTGGCGGGAAGCGTGGCAGCAAGCGCGACTGGTTTTGCGTTTGTTGTTTGACCGGGAAGTCCCTTTTTATTTGAAGTTTTTGCCCTTTCTGGCCGTTTTTTACGTGATCTGGCCGATAGACCTGCTGCCCACTGTGCCGCTGGACGATATTACCGTGCTGCTGGTGGGGGCCAAGGTGTTTATTGAACTGGCGCCGCAGCATGTGGTGATTAAACATCTGAACCAGATTCGGGCGGCGGATGGGTATGATCCCATTGAAGAGCCGGGAGTGGAAAAAGACACGGCCGTGACCGACCACATTCACATCATCGAAGGCGAAATCGTCGAGTAATAAAAAAGACCAGGCATACTGCCTGGTCTTTTTAATAACCCAGATATTGCAGCAGCCAATCTCCGCCCCACTGGTACATAAACCCGATAAACGTACAACAACAACAAAGCAGCAGCAAAACCACCGCCACAATCGTCAGATTGCGGCGGTTTTTGTTTGGCGGTTCAACAGGAGGAACCAGCGGAGGGTAGTTTGGCTCTGGCGGGGATGAGTACACCGGAGACGAGGCAGAGCTATGAAAGGTGGGCGGCGAAGAGTAAGCAGGGAAAGGGGCCGGTTGGTCGGCGGGTGATTCGGTGGCGGCCAACGGCGGCGCGGGCGAAACGGCCGCCCAGGGTGGAACTTCATCGGCCATTGTGGCCACGTCCGACTCTGACGTCCCGGCTATCTCATACACCAACCGCACGCCGCTGCCCATGTTTATGGCCTGGCCTGGTTGCAGATCAAACGGCTCGCTGCCTAACCGCTGCCCATTGACAAAGGTGCCATTGGTGCTGCCCAGGTCTTCAATTTGAAACCCCTCTTCCGTCAACGTCAGACGGGCGTGCTGGCGCGAGATTTCCGGGTCATTGATGGTAATATCGCTCATGGGGTCGCGGCCAATGATGAGCGAATGGGCATCCAGGTGGAAAACCTGACCCACCTGCGGCCCTTTGCGGATGACAAGCTGGAATTGTGGTTCTGACACGGCCGTTTCCTTTCTTCTATATTAGAGATTGGAGATTAGAGATTAGAGATTGATGATTCAACCTCTACGATTCGCTATTTGCTTATCGTTGCCAGCAAGTTATACCGGAAAGCGGCATGGTTGCAAAATTTTAGCGGCGGCGGAGTCTGGCAGCCGCCATGTTATACAGCGCCCGCGCTTCGGGGATATCCAGCAGCAGCACCAATACCGCATACGCAGCCAACCCGGCGGCGCTGCCCAGCAGCACCACCAGCAGCCGGCCGCCAAATCGCGCCATTGGTAAAAATCCGGCGGCCACATCGGCCACCAACAGCGCCAACACACCCGTAACAACGGCGGCGAAGACAGTCTTAACTGCCAACCGGGTAATGCCATAGCCATGCAGCCCGCCCAACTGCCGCTGCAAAAACCAGAGCATGATCAGGGTATGGACAATGTGCTTAACGGCATCGGCAATCATCAGGCTGTAGAGACCCATGGAAGGCAGCAGCAGCACGGCCGTAGCCGTATACACGCCAATCGCCAACACCCCCGCCAACGCCGGTCGCCAGGTATCCTGCCGCGCATAAGAGGCAAAGACCAACATCTGGTCAATGCCCGCAAACGCCAGCCCCAACAGGTAAAAACGGAGGACGTGGCTGGTAATTTCCGAATCGGCAGCGGTGAAACGGCCGTGTTCCAGCAACAGCACCACGATAAACGGCGCCAGGGCAAACAGCCCCGCCCCCGCCGGTAAGAGCAGCGCCACCACCAGCCGAATCCCCCCCGCCAGCGTCGCCTTGAACTCTTCCACCCGCGCCGCTGCTGCCTGCGGGTCAACCAGTCTGGCCGCCTGGATGGAAGAAGCAATTTGCGACAGCGTGGGCAATGTGGCTAAGGAGAGGGCCGTTACCACCAGCCCCAGGGGAAACTGGTAGAGCGTGGTAGCATAGGTCATGTAGGTGACGCTGTTGTCGCCGGTCAAAATCGCCAGCCGGTAGCTGATCCAGATGGCGATCTGGTTGACCACCAGCCCGGCCAGGATGGGGGTGTAGAGGATGACGATCCGCCGTACCGCCGGATGCCGCCAATCGAGACGCCAATGGAAACGGCCGTCGCGCAATCCCGGCAGTTGGATGGCAATTTGCAGCGCCGACCCCACCAACATGCCCCACACCAGGCTGGTAATCTGGTCTGGGCGCAGCAGCGCCATCACCACAATCGCCCCATTAAACACGGCGCTGGTGAAGGCGGGATAGGTGAACCGCTTCAGGGCGAACAGCAGGCCAGACAACACGCTGGCAATGCTCAAAAACAAAACGGCCGGGGTCGCCAGCCGCATCAAATCCACCGTCACCTGGAACAGCGCCGGATCGCTGAAATTGCGCGCCCCGGCCAGCCAGGCCACCTGCTCGGCAAAAAGCTCCACCAGCAGCACAATCAGACACAGGACAAAGGAGGCCAGCGACAGCACGGCGCTGCCCACGCGCCATAGCTCTTCACGCTTTTCGCGGCGGGCATAATCGCTAAACACCGGCACCAGCGAGGAGCTAACCATTTCGCCGCCGCTGATCAGGTTGAACAGGGTCATAGGGGCCAGCGCCGCCACCGTAAACGCGGCCAGCAGCGGCGAGGTGCCATACAGGTTGGACTTAACGATTTCGCGCACCAGCCCCAACACCCGGCTGGCGATATTGCCCACCGCCAGCACCGCCGCTGCCTTGACCACACCGCGATCCTCCCCCAGGTTTTTGGGCGAGGTGGCAGGGGGTGTTTCTACGGCCGTGACTACCGGCTGCGTATTCACATCAGGCGAATCAGTGGATTCAATCATCGGGCGGCATTGTAGAGGATAGACAGGGGGTGGGCAAACGGCATTGGGCTGCGGAAACGGTTTGTTATGCCTACGTTCAGAGAGTGGTCAATAACAGATTGCCGTACACATCAACGGCCGTGCCCCATTCCGGCGGCACAACGGTGGTGGTGTCATATTGGAAGATGATGGCCGGGCCGGGGAATTGGTGACCGGGGCGCAGCCTAGCCCGGTTATACAAACGGGTGAGGACGGGCTGCTGATTAAACCAGACTTCTTTTTCACCCACTAAAGCGGCGGTGGCGTCTGGTTCGGCCGGCGGATATTGCGGTAACGGGGGAGGGGTGACGGGGGCTACGGCCGTGAGCCGAATCGTCACAATCTCCACCGCCGCGTCAGGCTGGTGGTAGCCGTAGCGGGTTTGGTGGGCGGCGTGGAAGAGGGCGGTTATCGGTAATCGGTTATCGGTAATCGGTGAACCGTCATCCGTGAGCCGTAAGCCGTCATCCGTAATCGTATTACGGTTTACGGATAACGGATGACGGTCAAAAGGGATGGTCAACTCGTGGGATTGGCCTTTGTAGCGCATGTCCAGGGCATAATGCAGGGTCACGGTTTCATGCCCTTCTGCTGCCATCTCGTTTGCGGCGCGCTCCTCCAAATCCGCAAACACCTCGCCCAACCAATCCCCAATCTCCAATCTCCCAATCTCCTCCATTACAGTTTTTGAATAATCCTTCGTCGGGGCGGCCACCAACATGCCCAATGCCGACAGCACACCGGGTGAAGGCGGAATGAAAACACGGGGAATGTGCAGATTGGCGGCCAGTTCGCAGGCATGCAGCGGCCCGGCGCCGCCAAACGGCAGCAGCGTAAACAGGCGCGGGTCATACCCCCGTTCCACAGAAATGTGGCGGATGGCCCGTTCCATGTTGGCATTTGCCACCTGAATCACCCCCCAGGCCGCCGCTTCCACCGAGACCGCGCCCATCAACTCTGCCAGTTCCGCCAACGCCGCCCGCGCCGCGCCCACATCCAGCCGCATCATCCCCCCCAGGAAATGGTCTGCATCCAGCCGTCCTAACACAAGATTGGCATCGGTAACTGTTGCCCGAGATTGGAGATTAGAGATTGGAGATTGGGTGGCCTCTTTAATCTCCAATCTCCGATCTCCAATCTCCCGCCCATAACACGCCGGGCCGGGGTCGGCGCCCGCGCTTTGGGGGCCAACATGCAGCGCGCCACCCGCATCCACGTGGGCCAGGCTGCCGCCGCCAGCGCCGACAGTGTGAATGTCAATTAAGGGCAGGCGCAGGGGCATACCGGCAATATGGCCGCTGGTGGTGGTGGGGATACGGCCGTGACACAAGGCCACATCCGTACTCGTCCCCCCCATGTCAAAGGTGATCAGGTCGCTAAAACCGGCCTGGGCGGCCACATAATGCGCCCCCACCACGCCCCCCGCCGGGCCGGAGAGCGCCGTGCGCGCCGCCTGCTGCCCGGCGGTGACCGCACTGATGACACCGCCATTACTCTGCATGATGGTTAACGGCCGTACCCCCAACCCCGCCGCCAACCGCCCCAAATATCGGCTCATCAACGGAGCCACGTAAGCGTTGATGACAGTCGTAGACATGCGCTCATATTCGCGGTATTCGGGTAGGATGTCTGAAGAAAGGGAGATTGGGAGATTGGAGATTGGAGATTGGAGATTGGCGGCGCTTTTAATTGCCAATCTCCAATCTCTAATCTCCTGCCGGATACGCTGTTCATGTTCTGGATACAAAAAGGAAAAGAGCAAACAAACGGCTACCGATTCGATTTGTTCTGCGGCCAGTTGGGCCAGGATGGGGCGCAGGTCGTCCGGGTTGAGCGGGCGGAGTACCTCGCCCTGGGCGGTGATGCGTTCGTCCAGTTCAAAGCGCCAGGCGCGGGGAACCAGCGGCGGCGGCTTTTGGGGAACCAGAGCATAAATGTCGGGGCGATTTTGACGGCCGATTTCCAGCACATCGGCGAACCCCTTGGTGGTGATGAGGGCGGTACGCGCCCCGCGCCGTTCCAGCAGGGCATTGGTGGCGACGGTGCTGCCGTGGACGACGGCCGTGCCCTCTGGCACATGCAGCACATCTATCCCCTGCAAAATGGCGGCGGATGGGTCAGGGGGGGTGCTGAGTTGTTTATGAATTTGTACATGACCACTACCATCCACCCAGACAAAATCGGTGAAGGTGCCGCCGGTATCTACACCTAATCGTACATTCATAACCAACCCAATCTATATCAATATGGCACACGTGTCCAGAGTTCTTCGTCGGCTGCATAACATTTAATCCCTACAGGATTACACAACTGGGCCAGTCACTCCCCCAACTTTTGCCCCTGGCCCGGCGCCCCTCCCCCTTTTTTCCAATTTGACCACCTCCTGGCAGGGCGATATAATTTTCTGTCGCTTTGAGGATGAGCGGTTGTATAGATTTGCAGCACACAATTCGTCTCTACCCTTCTTTCCGATAAGATTTGACAATATGACGTAGGGCGATTTTCTCAAATTGCCTTGCTCTATAGATTGAGATGAAATCGGTGGCGCGATTTGGCAAATCGCGCCACCTTTAATGAAGGAGACTTAAGAGATGCCAAAACGTACATATCAACCAAAAATCCGCCGCCGGATGCGGGTGCATGGGTTTCGGGAACGCATGAAAACCGTTGGCGGCCGTAAAGTCCTGAGCGCCCGCCGCGCCAAAGGCCGCGCCCAATTGTCGGTAAGCATGAATGAACATGTGAAAAAAATTAACTGGAACGCCACATCGGCTACTGCTTATCGCTCTGTGAAACGATGGGGTGGCGGCAAATAAGCTGCCCTTTGGCCGGTGACTGATGCTGCAATCAAGCCATCGTTTGCGGCGCCCGGCCGATATTAAACAGGTTCGGCAGGCAGGAAATAGCTGGCGTCACCCTTTGGTCATTTTATTGGCGCGGTCTAATTCGTTGGATGTCAGCCGCTTTGCTTTTGTGGCCAGCCGCCACGTGGGCAAAGCGGTTAAACGCAATCGGGCCAAACGACTGCTGCGGGAATCGGTGCGGGTGCATTTGCCGGAAATTCAACCAGGATGGGACCTGGTATTCATTGCCCGGCCATTATTACCCCAGGCTGCTTATGGGGAAGTGGAAACGGCCGTGACCCAATTACTGCAACGAGCAAAGCTGCTGGTGGAGCATCCGTGATATTTATAAGATCATGAAAAAAATAGCTCTTTTGCTCATTCGCTTTTACCAAAGATGGATTTCGCGTTTTACGCCGCCCACCTGCCGTTTTCAACCCACCTGTTCTCAATATGGCTACGAAGCCATTGAGAAATATGGTTTTCTCAAAGGTGGATGGATGGCAGTCAAACGCATTTCCCGCTGCCACCCCCTTCACCCCGGTGGGTATGACCCGGTTCCCTGACCGCATCACCCCCACACGTTTCAACACACATTGCGGAAAAAGCGCGGAGGTACTTCGTTGTTCACCACCATACGGCCGTCAGTACGGCCCTCCATACTCTTCATTTTTCTCATCAGTTGGCTGTTAACGGGCTGCGCCGCCCAGGCAAGTTCCGAAAATTGGCCCGGCCTCACCGCCAATGGCCCCACCGTTTACGTCGCCTACGGCCCGGCCGTGATCGCTTATGATGCCGTCACCCAGCAATCCCAATGGGTTTTCCGACCAGAAAATCGCGCCTTACACATCAATGCTGCGCCTTCAGTGCAAGACGGCCGTGTTATCTTTGGTGATTATGGGGCGGCCGGCGGTATGTTCTCGCCCACCATCATCGTCTCCGTTTACGGCTTGCAAGAAAATGGCACCCCTAACCCCACAACCTTGTGGACCAACAACACCGCCGCCACCGACAAAGTGATCGCCGGCCCGCTGCAGGTGGGAGATACCGTGTACGTGGGCACGGCCGATAACCACCTCTCCGCGCTAGACGCCAATACCGGCGCAGAAAAATGGCGTTTTAACACCAGCGGCCCGGTGTGGGCTACCCCTACTTACCACGAAGGCGTTCTCTACCTCACTTGCCTGGACAAACGGGTATATGCCCTGGATGCCAACACCGGCAGCCAATTGTGGCAAACAGAACTAGGCGGCGCCATTTCCGCACAGGCCATCGTCAATCCTGCGGAAAAACTCGTTTATGTGGGCGCTTACGACAATGCGTTACACGCTCTTGACATGGAGACCGGCGGCGAGCGGTGGCGCACCGAAGCCACCAACTGGATTTGGAGTGCGCCGGCCCTGGTTGATGATGTCCTCTATTTTGCCGACAGCAGCGCCCAGGTCTTTGCCATAAACGCCACCAGCGGCGAGAAACTATGGCAGGTGGCCATTAACCAGATGAACGAAGCCGGCGGCGTAGCCAATCGCATTGAGATAAAGGGGGCCATTCAAGCCAGCCCCGTCGTAGCTGATGGCATGGTATACATTGCCGCCGAAGGCAACGAGGCTACGGAAGAAGGGCTGCTGGTGGCCTTAAACGCCGAAACAGGCGCCGAAATCTGGCAGCGAACCACCCGCGCCCCGTTATTTACCACGCCTGTTATTGTTGATGATATGATTGTGGTGGCAATGAACAGTGAACTGGCCGTGTTGGCGGCCTATGACCGTGCAACTGGCAATCCAAAATGGAGCTATGTGCCCGTTTTGGACTAATCCTGGCTACCCAGACCTGACAGGTTTGCGAAACCTGCCAGGTCTTTAGGAATGGATTGAAAGATGTTTTCATTGTTGTGGAACTCGTTAATTATTGACCCGATGTTAAACGCCCTGTTGTGGTTGTATGGGGCGGTGGGCAATTTTGTACTGGCGATTGCCATTTTCACCATCATCACCCGTGTCATCATGCTGCCTCTGAACCTGCGCCAGCAGCGCAGCATGGCTAAAACCCAGGAAATGCAGCCGCAAATCCGGGCCATCCAACAAAAGTACAAAGACAATCCGCAAAAAATGCAGGAAGAGTTTAACAAAATTGGCTACAACCCGGCGGAGAGTCTATCCGGCTGTCTGCCGCTCATTGCGACCATGCCTATTTTGTTTGGTTTATTTGCCGTGCTGCGGATTGTGCTGGGTACCACGCCACTGGCACTACTGGAAATGACCCAACGGGCCTACCCGTTTATTGACCTGACGGCGCTGCTGCCCATCAACAGCCAATTTTTGTGGTTGAACCTGGGGCAGCCTGATCCTTTTTACGTGCTGCCGGTGCTGGTTTTTATCACCACCTTCATTCAAACGAAAGTCTCTACGCCGCCAAAACCGAAAAGTAATGAAGGGGATAAAAAAGGTAAACAACAGCAGCAAGATGATCCCACGGCAGCCATGACCCAATCCATGCAATATACCATGCCGTTGATGTTTGGCTTTTTTGCGCTGACGTTCCAGGCCGGGTTGTCCATTTACTTCATTTTGTCTAACCTGATCGGCATCGGGCAAGGGTACTACACGCGCAAGGTGATGGAGAAAGAAAAAGCGGTGCGTGAGGAAACAAAAAAGGCGGCGGAGTTGGAAGCGGCCAATGGCGATGGTTCGGCCAACGGCCGTGTCACCATCGAAAGCGATACCGGGGATGACACAACGGCCAAACCACCTGCCAAAAGCACCCCACCCCCGCCTAAACGCAAGAAGAAGAAAAACAAGTAGCTACGGCACTAAAATAGAGGGTAAATTATGAGTCGTGAGATTGAAGTCCGAGGGCAAACGGTAGACATCGCCATAGAAGTGGGCCTGGCAAAGCTGGGCTTGAACCGCAGCGATGTCATTGTGGATGTGATTGATGAAGGCAGCCGGGGAATTTTGGGGCTGGGAGCGCGGGAAGCGATTGTACGTTTGCTGCCCATGACGCCGGTGATGCCAGAGCAAAAACCAGCACCAGCGCCGGTCAAACCAGCACCACCCAAACCGGCGCCACCCAAACCGGCGCCACCCAAACCGGCGCCGACCCCCGCCAAGATCGTCGCCCCCCCGCCGCCCAAAACAGCGGAAACAACAGACCAGGAAGATACGGCCGTCCCCCCCCTCACCTCTGAAGAGCTAGAACAGGAACGGGACACGGCCGTTGCCGTCTTACAGACCATCCTCGGCCATATGCAAATTGAAGCCGATATTCACACGGCCGTGACCGAACCAGACGACGTCACCGGCCAACCTATCAACCTGATTGAGATTACCGGGCCAGACCTGGGCGTCCTTATCGGCCCACGTGGCGACACATTGGTCTCATTGCAATACATGGCCCGCCTGATTGTCAGCCATCAACTGAAAAACAAAGCCAACTTTGTCATAGACGTGGAAGGATACCGCGAGCGGCGCAAACAGGCCCTGGCGCGCCTGGCCGAACGGATGGCCAGCAAGGTGATCAAACAACAACGCCCGGTCAGCCTGGAGCCGATGCCGGCCAATGAACGGCGCGTCATTCATATGACCCTGCGGGATCACGCTGCTGTCTATACGCAAAGCACCGGCGAAGGCAGCCAGCGCCGGGTACGCATACATCCTAAACGGTAAAAAAAGCCCTGACGAATTCGTCAGGGCTTTTTTGATTACAGGCTTACCAACCGCACGTGGGTAATGGCCGGAATCACGGCTAAAGCGTCGAGTACGGCCGTTGGCGGTTTGCTGTCCAGGTTAATGAACGACAGCGCCTCCCCACCCGGTTTATCGCGCCCCATCCGCCATTCACCGATGTTTACTTCATAAGCCGCCAGAATCGTGCCTACTTGCCCAATGACGCCGGGCACGTCCCGATTGCGCAGCACCAACACCTCGCCAAATGGTTTAGCTTCCAGCGTATACTCATCCACCTGCACCAGACGCGGTTCGCTGCCACCAAACAGCACCCCCGCCAGCAGGCGTTCGCCCCCATCCCACTGCACCTTGCAGGAAATCATGTTGGGATAGTCAATGGGCGTGATGCCCTTGGTTTGCGAAGTGGTAATACCGTTTTCCTCGGCCAGAACGGGCGCGTTGATGTAATTGACATCCTCCGAAATGGACTTCTGCAAAATCCCTTTGAGCAGCCCCGCCGCCACCGGTTTGATCAGCGTATCCACGTCCTCACCGCGCACCTCAATTTCCACGCGGCGAATGGCGCCTTCAGCCAGATGGCAATGCAACAGCCCTAACGTTTCCGCCAGAGACATGTACGGCCGTAACGTCTCAAACCCTGGCCCCGCCGGAAACGGCATATTGACCGCATTGCGAAAATCCTTACCCCGCAGCGCATCCAAAATCTGGTCCACAATCTGCGTGGCTACGTCCCGCTGGGCTTCCACCGAACTTGCCCCCAGGTGAGGGGTATGCACCACGTTGGGCAGCCCAATGAGCGGGCTGCCTTCCGGCGGCTCTTTGCGGAACACATCCAGCCCGGCAGCGCGCACCTTACCGCTTTGCAAGGCGGCAGCCAGGGCGGCTTCATCAATCAATTTGCCCCGTGCCGCATTAACAATAATGACGCCGTCTTTCATCTGGGCGATGGTGTCGGCGTTGATCATACTCTCTGTTTCCGGCATCAGGGCTGTGTGTAGGCTGATGTATTCGGACTGCGCCAGCAAATCATCCAGGTCAACCAACGTCACGCCATGATCGCGGCCCACCTCTTCGGACACATACGGGTCGTAGGCTATCACTTCCATGCCAAACGCCTGAGCGCGTTTGGCCACATGCCGGCCAATCCGCCCAAAGCCAACGATGCCCAATGTCTTGCGGTATAACTGCACACCGGTGAATTTGGCCCGGTTCCACTCACCTGCCGCCAGAGACGCATGAGACTGCGCTGTATACCGACTGGCAGCCAACATCAGTGCCATCGCCTGTTCGGCCGTGGCAATACTGTTGGCCTGGGGCGTGTTCATCACGATAATGCCGCGCATGGTGGCGGCGCGCACGTCAATGTTGTCCACGCCCATGCCGGCCCGGCCCACCACTTTCAAGTTCGTTCCCGCCGCCAATACTTCGGCATCCGCTTTGGTCTCGCTGCGTACAATGAGGGCATCATAGCCGGGTAGAATCACCATCAATTCCTCTTTGCTCATACCGGTTTTCAGGTCATACGTGGCGTCTTTAGCCTGATCCAGCCGCTCTAAACCGGCCGCGCCCAGTTTGTCAGAAATTAAAATTTTGAACATGTACTTTCCTTTTGCCTCTTGCAGATTTGGGGTCAGACAACTGTCTCCCTCTGGAGACCTGAAAGGTTATCGGCCTGCAAAGTTTCAAGTTGAACTGGTAAAAAACCTGTCAGGTCTGAACGGTTACCTCATAGCGTAACAAATTTCCGAGGGGATTATAATTATTGCCTTAAAGTGGGCAAATAATTTGTACATTTTGTCACAATCCCTAAAGCGCGATGCACAAGGAGGGGAGGCTTTAGCCGACAGTGAATCGGCTAAAGCCTCCCCTCCTTTTCATTTAAAAGAGCAAACAGCGCAAGGAAAATGTTTCTTTGCGCTGTTTGTCTTTTGACGTTAGATGTTCAACCTATGGTTTGAGGATTACCGGCAGGTAAATGACGGTTCCTCCCTCTTCGGCTTCATTTACTATGAAGATGGCAGTGGCAACGGCCGTTTCCGATTCATTCACGGCCGTCAACGTGACCGTATACGTGCCCGGCGCGGCATACACATGGGTCGGGCTGGCTTCGTTGCTGCCGGAATCATCGCCAAAGTCCCAGGTGTAGGTGATCGGGCCAGAGCCGGTGGTACTGTTGGTGAACACGGCCGTATCGCCCACCACAATCGGCGAATTGCTGCTGAAAGCGGCCACCAACGGCAGTGGATTGACCACAAAGCTGCTGGTGATCACGGCCGTTTCCCATTCATTCACGGCCGTCAACGTGACCGTATACGTGCCCGGCGCGGCATACACATGGGTCGGGTTGGTTTCGTTGCTGCCGGAATCATCGCCAAAGTCCCAGGTGTAGGTGATCGGGCCGGAGCCGGTGGTACTGTTGGTGAACACGGCCGTATCGCCCACCAATACCGGCGAATTACTCACAAACCCGGCGGTTAATGCTTCGGGATTGACCACAAAGGTATCGGCGACGACGGCCGTTTCAAACTCATTGGTCGCCGTTAATGTGACGGTGTAAGTCCCCGGTTCAGCGTAAACGTGCGTGGGGTTGGGGTCCGTGCTGCCATTGCCATCGCCAAAATCCCATTCGTAACTGAGTGGTTGTTGGCCGGTGGTGGTGTTGGTGAACACGGCCGTGTCACCCACCATAATCGGCGAATTGCTGCTAAAACCGGCCTGAATGCTCTCCGGCGTCGTCAGGAATGTCCACGTCACCGGGAATTGCTGCACGCCGCTGTCGCCGCCGGGCACACCCACCGACTGCGCCCCGGCCACGGTGACGGTATAAAACGTGCCCGTAGCCAGGTTAGCGTCCGGCGTAAATGTCACCGTCCAGTCATTGCTGTCATAGGCAAATACGCCGGAGACCGGGCCAGCCGGGCCGTCCACCTCAAACGTAGTGTTGGGCTGCATGGGGATGCTCCAGGTAACAATAATGGTGCTGCTCACCGGCACGTTGGTACCCACAGGTGCATAATCCACCACGATGGGGTCACGCCAGTATTGCACCGCCTTCTCATCATCCGGGCCGTTGCCCCAATCAGTAGCCGTATTGTCCACCAACTGCGTACCGTCCGTACCATAATCAATGGTCACGTGACGGTTGCCAAAGACCACAATGCTGCCCCACGACTCCACCGTATCCCAAGAGCCGCGTGTGTATTTGTACTGCATCTGCGTACCGTCCAGGATGTTCAGCGTATACGTCCAGACATTGGTATTCCCTACCTGATTCATAGGTGCCAGGCCAGGATTCCAGGGGCCAAGTTCAGGAATGTCGCCGACCAGGTAGACTGTGCCCGGCGTGTATGCGGGAACGGCTACCTGGAAGGTCGTGGCAACCATGCGTGGTACGGCCGTTGCCTGCACCACATTAGACGGATCGGCACGGTTGAAGCTGGTGTCAAAAGCCAGCACGTAGTAGTCGTAGGTTTCGCCGGTAACGACATCTGTATCTTCATAGCTGGTCACGTTGCCAAACATCTGGGCGATGCGTTGATAACCCGGCACAGCGACGTTCTGCCGGTACAGTTCATAACCGGCCACATCGGGGTCACTGACCGCATCCCAACTCAGGCTGACGCTGGCAGCGGTAGTGCCATCCAGATACAACGTTGTGACCGTCGGCGCAGTGGTGTCATCGCTGGGAAGCACATGCAGCAAACCAGGGTTGTCGTTATCGCCAGGGCCAGTCAGGTCAGAACGATACCAGGTATTGCCGCCATCACTGCTCCAGCGGGTGATGTAATCAAAATCACCCACCACATCCGGCAGCAAATTGCCCACATATTGATCGTTGTTGCTCTGGGCGCTGTCATAGGCCATCTCTACCCATGTCCACTGGCTGGTTGAGATAGGGGGTGTGCCCGCAATGGCGTAACCAATCTGAGTACGAATGCCCTGCGCCGGGCCACTGCCGCCGGTATAGCCATCAATCCACAACTGGGCATAGATATTTTCGGTGGGGGTAATGGCACTGATGGTATGTGTTATTTCTTCCGGCCATTGCAGGTTATACCAGGCGGAGGAGAGGTCGTGGGCGGGGATACCAACAGCTTCATTGGAATTGCTGCTGACCAGCCCGCTGACATCATCGCGGCTGACGACGACGTAGTGGTAGGGCACGGCATTTTGCAGGCCGCTGTCGGTGTAAGTGAGGGTGGTGGTGTTGGCGATCCAGACGTAACCGCCGCCGCTGACCAGGCTGCGATAAACGTCGTAACTGGTGGCGTATTGGGCAGCGCTCCAGCCCAGGTCTACCTCCTGATTGCGCACGGCCGTAACCGCCAGATCAACCACAGCCACCGGCGGCGCGGCAATCGTACCGCTCAATACCAGAACAACACCGCTCTGGCCGGGCACATCCACCGTTAGCTGGCCGCTGCCGTCCACCATGACCGTATCACCACTGAGAACGTCCAAAAAGTTCGTGCCGTAGGGCAGATACCCGGCCACATCCAGGGTCACGGTCTGGTCTTGCGGCGCGGCGATGGTGCCGGCGCGGTTGAGGATGACAATAGCGGCGTCAGTGTGGTCGGCCATTTTACGGCCGTAGCCATACAGATCATCCCCGTCATCTACCAGCAGCGTATCAAACGAGCCGGTGCGCAGCGCCGGATGGGCGTGGCGGGCCGCCGTCAGCGCAGCGTAATAGTCGTACAGGGCGTCCTGATTGGCCTGGCTTTGCAGGAAGGTATAAAAGGGCAGGCCGCCCTCGTCCAGCCAGGGGAACGGCTGGCGGTTGTAGGGGTCATCTTCCCATTTGCCGCCGTAGTAGTAGGTGGGGCCAACCAGCCCTACCTCGTCGCCATAGTAGATGGTGGGCGCGCCGGGCAGGGTCATTTGCAGCAAAACAACCCCTTTCAGCCGGGCGATGCTGTCGCTCCAATCATAGTCCGGGTCGAGCAGCGGCGTGTGGTCGGTGCCATTGGCCGCATTGTGGTCCAGCATGAACAGCGGCCGATTGGTGTCGTGGCTGCCGAGCAGGTTCATCATGGCATAAAGGGCTTCGGGGGGATAACGCTCAATCCAGTTGTGCAAACGGCCGTCTAGCTGCGAAGGCGTCAACGGCGTCAACTCCCCGGCAGAACTGCCGCTGTTGTGGTCATTGTCGGTGAAGGTAGTGTCTCGCCAGAAGCTGAGCATGGCGCTGCTGTACTGGTAATTCATGGTGGCGTCCATCTCGTCGCCCAGCAGCCAGGCAGAGGCGTTGCCCCACTCTTCGATGACCATATAGCTGTCCGGGAATTGGGCGCGGGTGGTAGCGCGGAACGCTTCCCAGAAGTCGTTGTTGGGGTCATTGGTTACGCCGGGATCAATGTCGCCGCCCACGTCAAAACGCCAGCCATCGGCGTGTTGTAACCATTGCATAGCCACCGAATTGGGGCCACCGGCAAAGATGAGGTCGCGCACTTCGGGGTTGGCGGCGTTGAGTTTGGGTAGACTGTCAAAACCGAACCAACTGGTGTAATTCGCGCCATTTGGCACGCCGGTGGAACTGACACAGGGGCCGGTGCCGGGTGTGACATCGGTGAAGTAGTACCAACTTCGGTAGGGGCTGGTATGGCTTTCACACGCGCCCACCTGGGCGTAACGGCCGTACCTGTCAAAATAGATGCTGTCCGACGACGTGTGGTTAAAGACACCATCCAGGACGATATACATGCCCCGGTTGTGGACTTCCTGGCTCAAGGTAATGAAGGTGGCCAGGTCGCCAAAATCTTCGGCAATAAAGCCGTAATCGGCCGTGTCGTATTTGTGATTGGACGGCGATTCAAAGATGGGGTTGAAGTAGATGGTGGTCACGCCCAAACTTTGCAGGTAGTCCAATTTGTCAATCACGCCCTGCAAATCGCCGCCGTAGAAGTTTTTGCTGTAGCTGCCCGCACACGGGTCGCCGGCATCACGCGGGTCGCAGACCACCTGGTTCCAGGGATTGCTCGTGCCCCCGGCGGGGTCAGAGCGGAAAATAGTACCGCCGGGTTCGTTGTAGAAGAAACGGCCGGGTGGTGGGTTATTGCTGGCATCGCCGTCGCGGAAACGGTCGGGGAAAATCTGGTACATCACCGCGTCTTTCACCCAATCAGGCGTGTTGAAGGCGGGGTCATACATGGTGAGCTGCCAGCTATTGTCCAGGCTGTTGGCAAAAGGCTGCCCCCAGCCGCCGTCACGGGCTGCGTCGTCTTCGTAGTAGGCAATGGCCGTGCCGTCAATGGCGATGAAACGATACCAGTAGATGGTGGGATCATTGCTGACGGGCAGGGTGGCTTCCCACCATTCATACGTGCCATCGTCGGCCACCAGCGTCATATTCAGGAAGGATTGCACGTTGGTACGGTCATTGTAAAGGCGGACGCGGGCAGCGGTGAGGTCATTGCTGGCGGCGCGCAGGCGCAGGGTCACGGCCGTGCCTGCATACACCGGCCCACCAGGCGAGCGGAACAGGGTATCCCGGCTGTCGTGGCCCAGATCGTCCCAAAAAATGTTGTTGTCGTGCCCGGCGCCACCTGGCGGCGGGGCGATGATGGCCCAACGGCCGTCATTGCCATTCAGGAAAAATTGAACCGTGTCCCCGGCCCCCCACACGTCAAATGAGGCGGTGGGGGCATTGTTGCCACGGCCGTCATTGCCAAATTGATTGCCCCAATCACCCGTCTGGCTGATTTTGGCCTCATACTGCCCGGCAGCGGCGAAGGTGTAGTTGAGCAAGTGATTGTTGCCGCCGAGATTGGTCATCGCCGTCATGGGATCGCTATTGTTCCAGCCCTGCCAGGGGCCAACAACGGTGAAACTGGCGGGCAGGTCATCCCAGGCATTGACGATGTGTTGGGTGGGGATGAGGGGCAGCCCGGCATCGCCGCTGTGGTCGTTGGTATCAAAGGTGAACTTCACCACCTGATTGGGCGCAGAGGTGAGTACAAAGGCGTTGGTGGAAGGATAGGCGTTGCCCCAATTATTACACTCAACGGCTTTCCACTCATTACGCCCGGCGCTGGTTATGGTGTAATCCAGAGAGTAAACACCGTCCCCACCCACGAGGTCGCCACTTGTGCCACCATCATTGAGCGGATCGCTGGTATTGCTCCAACCGTTGAAGTCGCCGGCCACACACCAGTTGCCGCTGCCGCTGCCATTGGGGGTGATGGTGACACGGCCGTTAGCCGCATTCAACAAAAAGACCACATCCTGGTCGGCGCTGCTGGTGGTGAAGTTAATAACGCCGCCATCAACGGCACGGCCGTCATTGACAAACTGTTCGGTCCAAGAACTGGTCTGCACAATTTTGGCTGCGTAAGTTCCCGGTGAGGCGATGGTGTACAGCAGCCGGTAATAGCCGTGTCCCAGAGCAGTCATGGTCGTAGTCGGGTCGCTGTTATTCCAGCCCTGCCAGTCGCCAACGGCCGTGAAGTTGGCCGGGAAATCATCGCCGCTGACGTTGACGATGTTAATGGTGGGCACGGCCGTAGCGCCTGCATCCCCGCTGTGGTTGTTTTCGTCAAAGGTAAAGGTCACAACCTGGTTGGGGTCGCCGGTGTAAAACCAGGAATTTTGCGAGGGGTGGGCATTGCCCCAGTTGCCACATTCCACCACTTTGAATTCGTAACGACCGGCGGCGGCAATGGTGTAAGCCAGCGTGGCCACGCCATCGGCGGCGATCACGTCGCCGTTCACGCCGCTGTCGTTCATGGGGTCGCTGCTGTTATTCCAGCCCTGGAAGCCGCCGGCCACACACCAGTTGGTTTGCTGCGGCGCCAGGGCGGCCGGCTTTGCTTTAGCCAGGGAAGCAGCCAGGGTGGGCTGTTGGGCGCGGGCCGGTACTACGGCCGTCACCCACAACGTAAAAACAAACAATGACAAAAATAGCAGGCCGCTTAACAACAGCCTGCCACTTGAACGTACTTGATGGTTCATTTCTCTCTCCTACTTCGTAGCGCGATTAGGCAAATCGCGTTACCGATAAAAACAAAAAAAGCCTGCTCAGACTTGGGTAAAGTCCAAACAGGCTTGTACATTTTAGGTTGAATTTTGCTGCCAACCTGACCGATGGCAGTCCACAAACAGTACGGATCTCATGTTGGGAAGTGGGAAAGCGTGCCCATTAAGCTGAGCAAATTGGTTGCACGCACATTTAGTTGATACATCAACTGTTGATGTGTCAACTATATCACGGGTGGGTACGGCCGTCAACGGCAAAAAGATAGCAGGGTGAGCAGGTGAGGGGGTGAGGGTTGCGTTGGTGGGTTGGTGGGGTACACTGCATGGGGAATGGGGCCACGGATTTGACGGATGAGGCGGATTGGCACAGAAAGGCAGATCCAACTCCGTGAACATCCGCCCTACCCGCGTCATCCGCGATCCTATTTTCTGACAGGAGGTCATATGGCACACGGCCGTTTGCAAGACAAAGTAGCCCTGATTACCGGGGGCACGTCGGGCATTGGTGCAGCCACTGCCCGGTTGTTTGTACAGGAGGGGGCGCAGGTAGCCTTTACCGGTCGCCGCCGGGCAAAAGGGGAGGCATTGGCCCAAGAAATTGGGTCAAATGCCCATTACATTCACGCCGACCACACCCAACTGGCAGATTGTGAGCGGTGTGTGGCGGAGACGGTGGCACGGCACGGCCGTATAGATATCCTCTTCAACAACGCCGGCATTGTCACCAAAGGCACGGCCGAGACCACAAGTTTACACACCTGGCAGGCAACGTTGGATTTGAACGTCACGGCCGTGTGGCAAATGAGCCGCCTGGTGTTACCCTATTTCCGGGCGCAGGGTGGCGGCGTCATCATCAACAACGCCTCCGACTGGGGGCTGGTGGGCGGCAAAGATGCACTGGCTTACTGCGTCAGCAAAGGGGCGGTGGTGCAGATGACCCGCGCCATGGCCCTGGATCATGCTCGTGAAAACATTCGCATCAACGCCGTTTGCCCCGGCGACACCTTTGTAGATCGCTGGGTGGAGAAGGGGTATTTTGAAGACAGCAACCCGGTGACAATCGCGCAAGGTCTGGCCGAAACTGGCGCGGCACTGCCCCTGGGGCGCGTAGGGCAGGCTGAAGAAATTGCCAAAGCGGTTTTGTTCCTCGCTTGTGATGACTCGTCCTTTATAACCGGCGTTTTGCTGCCCGTTGATGGCGGCAACACGGCGGCCTGATGTTTTAGATTGGGAGAAGCTAATGCGTTATTGGGAAAGTGAACGGATTCGTTTGCGGGCAATTGAACCGGAGGACGCGCCGGTCTTTTATGAATGGAACCGCGATGAAGAGATGGGGCTGATGGTGGACCGCATCCGGCTGCCCGCTTCCCGCAAGGTGGTGGCAGATTGGATTGAGAAGACCACTGCCCGGTTCTCGGATGAATCAGACAATTTCTTTTTTGTGATTGAAACGTTGGCGGGTGAGATTGTGGGGTCTATCGATCCGCATAAGTGTGACCGGCGGGTGGGGGATTTTACGTATGGGATTGCTATTCGACGGCCGTATCAACGCCAGGGCTATGCGCGAGAGGCCATTATCATGCTGCTGCGCTATTTCTTCCGCGAACTGCGCTACCAGTAGGTGACGGTGAAAGTATACGGCTACAATGAACCGTCCCAACGGCTGCATGAGGGGATGGGGTTTATGCTGGAAGGGAGAATACGGCGGGCGGCTTTGACGGACGGCCGTTACTATGATGACCTGATCTACGGCCTGACCAGAGAGGAATTTGAGGAGATGCATGGCGGCGAATGAATTCGCGGCAACAGAAGGCGAAGCCCACCTGCGTGGGCTGACGGCACTCTTCCAGTCGGCGCAGGCCGACTTTGCCTTTTGTAGGTGTAGTTTCAACTGCCCTGTGGCGGCGAATAAATTCGCGGCAACAAAAGGCGAAGCCCACCTGCGTGGGCTGACGGCGCTCTTCCAGTCGGCGCAGGCCGACTTTGCCTTCTGTAGGTGCAGTTTCAACTGCTGCTGCCGCGCCTGTCCTGCTATACTATTGCCATCAATCATCACTTGTCAGGAGGGTAAATTATCCACATGAGAACCCCGTATACGCAACTGTATGTACATCTGGTCTGGGCTACCTGGGATCGTCTGCCACTCATTACACCGGCTATCGAACCCCGTATTTATGCCTGCATCACCCAAAAATGCCGGGAACTGAAATGCGTCCCCCTGGCAATCGGCGGCATAGAAGATCACGTTCATCTTCTGGCGCGGTTACACACCACAACGGCCGTAGCCACTTTGGGCAAGGAAGTCAAAGGCGCATCATCTCATCTGGTCACGCATGAAATCACACCGGACGAATTCTTTAAGTGGCAGGGCGCATATGGCGCGTTCACCCTGCGCAAAAGCGATGTACCACAAGTGCTGGCTTACGTTCGCCATCAGAAGCAGCACCATGCCGACCGGGCACTTATTGAAGAGTGGGAACAGGTTTACGAACCAGAGCCAGGTGAGCAAATTCACGAAAACGATCTTCTAGTGTAAGATCACGGCCGTATATGAACCACATCAAAAACCTCATTCTGGATATGGACGGCGTATTATGGCATGGCGACACGGCCGTGCCTGGCCTATCCCCCTTCTTCCACACCCTGCGCCAACGGGGGATCAATTTTGTGTTGGCGACCAATAATGCCTCCAAAACCCCGACCCAATATGTGGCTAAATTGGCCGGTTTTGGCGTCTCGGTAACATCGGAGCAAATTTTGACATCGGCCATTGCGACGGCCGATTATTTACAGGAAGAATATGCAGCAGGTACGGCCGTGTACGTTCTCGGTGGTGACGGGCTGCACCAGGCGATCCGGGAGCGTGGCTTCCGCATTTTGTCGGTGGCGGATGTAATGGAGGTGGGAGAAAGGGCGGCGGTCACGGCCGTTGGTCTCTGGCGCGAAGCCACCTATGCCGATTTTGCCGCCGCCGCCATTTGCATCAATCACGGCGCGCGCTTCATCGGCTCCAACCCGGACGTCAGTCTGCCCAGTGAGTATGGCCCGCTGCCCGGCGCGGGGTCATTCCTGGCCTTGTTAACGGCCGCGACCGGCGTCCAACCCACCGTCATCGGCAAACCGGGCATCATCATGTTTCAGGAAGCGCTGAAACGGCTCGGCAGCACTCCGGCCGACACCGCCATGGTCGGCGACCGCCTCAGCACAGACATCGCCGGCGGCAAAACCGCCGGGTTGCCCACCATCCTCCTCCTCTCCGGCATCAGCACCCGCGAGGAGTTGGTGCAGGCTCATGCACCACAACCGGATTATGTGCTGACGGATATTATGGAATTAGGAGCGAGATTGAGAGATTAGGAGATTAGGAGATTCGGTCATGCCAATCTCCCAATCTCCCAGTCTCCCAATCTCCCAATCTCATGCAACAACAATCTCTCTACGACCTTTCCTTTGACGAACTCTCTCAACTTCTCGCCGACATGGGCGAGCCGAAGTTCCGCGCCCAGCAGGTGTGGGAGTGGTTGTACCAGAAATATGTGCCGGATGTGGCGGCGATGGCGAATGTGCCGAAGGGGTTGCGGGAGAAGTTGACTACGGCCTCCCCCCTGGCCCCCCTCCCCATCGCCAGCGAACAAATTTCCAGCGATGGATTCACCAAAAAAGTGCTGTTCCAACTGCCGGACGGCCAATTTATTGAAACGGTGTTGATGCGATACGACAAACGGCGGACGCTGTGCATCAGCACCCAGGCGGGCTGCGCCATGGGCTGCGTCTTTTGCGCCACCGGGCAGATGGGTTTTTTCCGCCACCTCAGCGTGGGCGAGATTGTGGCCCAGGTGCTGCACTTTGCCCGCGAACTGGCGCCAACGGGTGAACATGTCACCAACATTGTGATGATGGGCATGGGCGAGCCGCTGCACAACTATACGAATACGATGACGGCCGTAGACCGCCTTACCGACCCCACCGGCTTCAACCTGGGCGCACGCAAAATCACCATCAGCACCGTGGGCCTGGTACCCGCCATCCGCCGCTACGCCGACGAACAGCGCCAGACCCCGTTGGCTGTTTCATTACACGCCGCCACTGACGAGGAGCGCGACAAACTCATTCCCGTCAATCGCCGCTGGCCCATCGCCGAGGTGCTGGACGCCTGTCGCTACTACGTGGAGAAAACGGGCCGCCGCCTCACCTTTGAATGGGCGCTCATCGCCCACGAAAACGACACAAGAGAGCAGGCACAGGCGCTGGGCAAACTACTGCACGGCCTGCTGTGCCACGTCAACCTCATCCCCCTCAACCCCACCGCCGGCTATGGTGGGCAGCCCTCCTCCCGCGAACGGGTGGCCGCGTTCCAGGCCGAATTGGCCCGCTACGGCGTCAGCAGCACCGTGCGCGTCCGCCGGGGCATTGACATCCAGGCAGGCTGCGGTCAGTTACGGGATCGGGTGGTGAGCAGTGAGCAGTAAACAGATGATGAGTTGGGTGGGCAGCAGGAGGATTGCTGGCAACCAATAAATTCCCGGCGATTAAAATCGCGGCTACAGGAGGCAAAGCCCACCTTCGTGGGCTAAGTCCCAGTCGGCGAAGGCCGACTTTGCTTTTTGTGGGTGCAGATTTATCTGCCCTCACAAGCCATGTTTCAATTCGTCAATGGAATCGGCTCACCCAAAACCGGCGCAGGTTCACGGCGGAGCACGTCCGCCAACGCCTGCAACGTGGCTCCCATTTCCCGGATGGTAAACCAGCGCTGGCGGAGGTACGGCCGTGAACTTGCCGACACCCCAACCACATCGACTCCTAACTGCTCGCAGGTGAATAATGCTCTGGGCAAATGGAACTCCTGTGTGACCAGAATGGCCTCGTCTACCTGGAAGATGTGCCTGGCCCGGTAGCAGCTGTCGTAGGTGCGACGGCCGCCATAATCGGGCTGCACATCGGCGGGATCAACACCCCGGCTGATGGCATAAGCCATCATCGCCCCCGGCTCATTGTAATTCTCAAACCGATTGTCACCACTGACCAACAGCTTCTGCACAATTCCAGCTTCATAAAGGGCAATGGCTACATCCATACGGTCAACCAATACAGCACTTAAAAACCCATCACGACGCAAACCGGCGCCAAAAACAATGGCTACGGGTTGGGAGGGCACATGGTCAGCTTCGTAAACCAGACGGCCGTACTGCCACTGCACATACCCCCGCCACAAAAAAGGAAAAGAGACAACCAGGAACCAAAACAGCAACAACCCCCACAACACGCGCCTGATCTTTTTTGATTGGAACCAATTTGCCATAGCCATTCCCAACTCTTGCTTTCATGTGGACAACCGGAGGAGAGCCTTTAGGCGAACCACGCATCGGCTAAAGCCTCTCCTCCACCTATCATTTTTTCGTCGAAGCCAGAATTGTAGCCTCAGGAATGGGGAGACAAACTGTGTTTTTAGCCGCTCCTTATTTGGCGGACGATGGTCATGGCTTCGGCTGTGAGGCGGGTGATCTGGCCAAACTCGCCGCCCTTGATCAGCGCGGGCGCGACCATCCAGCTACCGCCACAGGCGTGAACCATCGGCAAACGGAGATAATCGGGCAGGTTCACGGCCGTGATCCCCCCCGTCGGCATAAACTTCACCCCCCGATACGGCCCGCCAATGGCCTGCAACGCTTTCACACCCCCTGCCGCTTCGGCCGGGAAAAATTTGAGCAGGCTCAAGCCCTTGTTGCGCGCCATGTTGATTTCGGTGGGCGTCATCACGCCCGGCGTCACCGGTACATTCTGCGCCAGACACCAATCCACCACCGCCGCATCAAACCCAGGGGTGACAATGAAACGCGCCCCGGCGGCCACGGCCGTTTCCGCCTGCGCCACCGTCAACACCGTACCTGCCCCTACCAATATCTCTGGACATTCGGCCGTCAATAATCGAATCGCGTCGGCGGCAACGGCCGTGCGAAAAGTAATCTCCGCACACGGCAGTCCTCCCGCCAGCAGCGCCTGCCCCAATGCCGGTGCGTCATCGGCATCATCCATCACCACCACCGGCACCAAACCCATCTCGCCAATTTGCGCCAAAACACCTTCCATACATCTCTTCCCTTCCCCATGTCATTCCGAGCGGAGTCTGCGGAGCGAGGAATCTTTGCGCTACAGTCAGTCGGCAAAGATTCCTCCCTTCGACAAACTCAGGGCAGGCTGTCGAAGACTCCTTGGAATGACAATAGGGGTTATGCATTGTACGATGAGGCCGTCACGTCGCCGCCCTGGCCGGTCCAATTGGTATGGAAGAATTGGCCGCGTGGTTGGTCGGTGCGTTCATAGGTGTGGGCGCCGAAGTAGTCACGCTGGGCTTGCAGCAGGTTGGCGGGCAGTCGTTCGCGGCGGTAGCCATCGTAGAAGGCCAGGGCGCTGGAGAGGGCGGGAACAGGAATGCCCAGGCTCACGGCCGTACTCACCACCCGTCGCCACGCCTTTTCCGCTGCCTGTACTTTGGCCTGGAAAAACGGGGCCAGCAACAGGTTGATCAGGTCGGGATTGGCGTCAAAGGCCGCTTTGATGTCATCCAGGAAGGCGGCGCGGATAATGCAGCCACCGCGCCACATCAAGGCAATGTTGCCATAGGCCAACTGCCAACCAAACTCAATCGTCGCCGCCCGCATGAGCATGTACCCCTGCGTGTAGGAGATGATCTTGGCGGCGAACAACGCCTGGCGTAAATCTTCAATGAAGGCGGCTTTGTCGCCGGTGAAGGGGGGAATGGGCGACCCCAATACCTTTGCCGCTGCGACCCGCTCTTCCTTCAGCGCAGAGAGGGCGCGGGCAAAAACGGCTTCGGCGATCAGGGTGAGCGGTACGCCGGTATCCAGAGCAGTCACGGCCGTCCACTTACCCGTCCCCTTTTGCCCGGCCGCGTCCAGAATGAGGTCTACCAGGGCACGGCCGTGTTCGTCTTTGTAGGCCAGGATGTCGGCCGTGATCTCGATCAGGTAGGAATCCAACTCCCCCTTGTTCCAATCGGTAAAGACGGCACTCATCTCATCATTACTCAGCCCCAACGCCGTCCGCATCAGGTCATACGCCTCGCCGATGAGTTGCATATCGCCATATTCAATGCCGTTATGCACCATTTTGACAAAGTGCCCGGCCCCTTCTTCGCCGACCCAATCGCAGCAGGGGGAACCGTCGGCCACTTTGGCGGCGATGCCCTGGAAGATCGGTTTGACGTGCGGCCAGGCGTCGGGGTGGCCGCCGGGCATGATGGAGGGGCCAAACCGCGCCCCCTCCTCGCCGCCGGAGACGCCCGTACCGATGAACAACAGACCTTGCGCGGCCAATTCCTGGGCGCGGCGGGTGCTGTCCGGGTAATGGGAGTTGCCGCCATCTATGATGATGTCGCCCGGTTCCAGCAGGGGCGCCAATTGGGCGATGGTGGCGTCTACCGGCGCGCCCGCTTTAACCATCAACATGACGCGGCGCGGCCGTTTCAGATGGCTTACCAGTTCTTCTAACGAGTGTGCGCCGATGACCTTTGTGCCTTTGGCCTCGTTGGCCAGGAATTGGTCTACTTTTTCCACAGTACGGTTGTAGACGGCGACGGTGAAGCCGTGATCGTCCATGTTCAGTACCAGATTTTGGCCCATGACGGCCAATCCAATGAGTCCGATGTCTGCTTGTGGGTGCATGGTTTCCTTTTGGAGATTGGCGATTAGAGATTGGAGATTAGCGATTGAATCTCCAATCTCCAATCTCCAATCTCTAATCTCTAATCTCATTTTGTACAAATCATATCCAGAATTGTTTCTATTTCCTCGTCGGCCGGGATGGTGAGTGCTTCGTCGGGGCCGGGGGGTTGGAGGGCGTCGAATTGGCTTTGCAGCATAGGGGCTTTCATGTAGTGTCCTTGCCGCGCCTGCATTCGTGCCCAGATCAGGTCGAAGCTGCCTTGCAGGTGGATGAACTGCACGGCCGTTAACCCACCCCGCAGTTGATCCCGGTATTTCTTTTTAAGGGCGGAACAGGCGAACACGGCCGTTTCGCCTTTTGTTTCATGTGCCGCCATCATCTCGTGCAGCCGCGCCAGCCAGGGAATACGGTCTTCATCCGTCAGTGGGTGTCCACCCGCCATTTTAGCCACATTTTGCGGCGGATGAAAATGATCGCCGTCGAAAAAGGCGCAGCCCAACCGGTCGGCCAATGCCTGGCCGATGGTGGATTTGCCACAGCCAGAAACGCCCATGATGACAAAAACAGTCATGCGTACACCTTGTACTTCCCGGCAGAACTCCTATAATGCGGATGATAACAACCGTCAGGAAATGATACCATGCCAATCGAACACCGAATTGCCCATGGTCAGTACATCGCTTTTAGGGCCACAGGCGCCATCACTGGACCGGAAATTTTAGCAGCCAACCGCTGGCTTTACACAGAATTCCCGGATAGCGATCTGGCGCGGTTCCAGCTTTGGGATTTTTCAGAGGCGACGATAATATCGGTGAACATAGATAGGATTCCGGCCATGGCCGGGCAGGATAAACAGGCGGTACAATCACTTTCTCAACTGGTGATCGCCTGTGTCGCGCCAGATGACCTGATTTATGGCCTGTCACGCATGTGGCAGGCATTTGCGGATGATGAGGCCATTGACACCCAGGTTTTCCGCGACCTCCGCAGCGCCGAAGCGTGGATGCTTGCCAAAATCGCACCTGGTACAAAGTGAAATCCGCTCTCGCAGAATACTGGCAAATGAATAGCCGTAACAAAATTGGCCCCTTGTAACTTTTGAAGATAATGAGTGCCATGCAACGACCAGCGATTGAGCAGCAAGTGACTTTCTTGTATACGGCCGATCTGGCGGCTACGGCCGTGTTCTATGAAACCATTCTCCAGCTTCCCCTCGTTCTGGATCAGGGCGTCTGCCGCATTTATGCCACCGGCGGTGACGCCTATATTGGCTTTTGCCAGGCGCTCAGCGCCGAGGCGGGTAACACCTTCTCCACCCAGGGCATCATCCTCACACTGGTCTCCCCGGACGTAGACACCTGGTATACCTATCTGCTGGCCCATCATGTTCCCATCGAAAAGCCCCCTACCCACAACCCCCGCTTCAACATCTACCAACTCTTCGCCCGCGACCCTAACGGCTACTTGATTGAAATTCAGACCTTCCTGGACCCCCAATGGCCAGCGCCGGCGGGGCGTAGACCGTAAACCGTAAATCGTAAGGCGTAAAACGTGAGCCGTAAACCGTTATCGGTTATCCGTGTCGTGTGATTAGGCGTCTTGTCACCCCCTCACCTGCTCACCTCTTCACCTCCTCACCCCCTCACCTTGCCACCCCCACCTGCCGCCGGTAAACTTCCCCCATGCGCGCTGACCGACTGATTTCCCTGTTGATGCTGCTGCAAACACACGGCCGTCTCACGGCCGAAGAATTGGCCGAACGGTTGGAATGTTCTCCCCGCACCATTTACCGCGACCTGGACGCCCTGAGCGCCTCTGGTGTGCCGGTGTATGCCGAACGGGGGCCACAGGGCGGCTGTATGCTCATGGAAAGTTACCGCACCAACCTGACCGGCCTCAAGGAGGACGAGGTGCGCGCCCTGTTCATGTTTACCGTGCCCGGTCTGCTGGCCGACCTGGGCGCAGACAAAGCGGGCGAAAGCGCCCTGCTCAAGCTGACGGCTTCGCTGCCCGCCCCGTTCCAACAAGACGCGCAGCGCGTCCAGGAACGGCTCTACCTGGACCCGGCAGCCTGGTTCCAGCAGGAGGAGCCAACGCCATTCCTGCCGCTGGTGCAAACGGCCGTGTTCACCGACCGCCGCCTGCGCATCCAATATCGCCGCGCCGACGGCCAATGGGTGAAACGACTGGTTGATCCCCTGGGGTTGGTGGCCAAAGCCGGCATCTGGTATCTGGTGGGCATCACGAACTTTCCCCATCCACAAACCTACCGCGTGTCCCGTATTCAGGAAGCGGAAATGTCCGAGGGTCACGGCCGTCGCCCGCCCCAGTTTCAGCTTGCCGACTACTGGCAGCAGTGGTGCGCCCAATTTGAAGCCCGCCGGGAACGCTATACCGTTACCGCGCGTGTAGCCCCAGAAGCCATTTCCCACATGCTGCGCTTTTTTGGCGAAAGTTTGTATGCTTTGCTGGAACAGCCGGGGATCACCGACGAGCAGGGGTACGCCACCCTCTCGCTGCCGTTTGACTCCGCGCAGGCGGCGTGTGAAGCGTTAATGGGGTTGGGCACGGCCGTGGAAATCCTCTCCCCGCCGGAATTACGAGAACAGATACGGGTGACGGCCGTGCAGTTAGCTGCCTTGTATGCCCGGCATGGTGGGCAATTTGACCAAATTGCCCTACATCCACCCCCGTAACCTGTAAATCATCATCCCCACATACTCCTTCATCACACTGGTCGTCAGTTCCAGCGATTTGGCGTCTGGCAGCAGGCTCAATCCCCAATAAAACCAGCCGGCGGTCTCCCCCTCATCCCAATCTGGCTGCACAAACTCATAATCGGTAGGCGCCGGGATTATGTCAACACCTTGCCGGGTAAAAATGGCGGCGGAGCGCGGCATGTGCCGCGCCGACGTCACCAGCAAAACCGTCTCCAGGCCATGCGCCTGCAATAGCGGTTTGCTCAACACCGCATTCTCATAGGTATTCATGGATTCTGCTTCCAGCAGCATAGCCTCATCTGGAATGCCCATCAGCCGCAAGGCCTTGGCCATCTGCTCCGCCTCCGAGATGGCATTGCCGGGCAATTTGCCGCCGGTCAGCAGCAGCCGGTCGGCAGCCCCCTGGTGATACAGCCAGGCAGCATACCACAACCGGTCGGCGGCTTCGTTCAAGCCCACGGTGGTCTGTGGATACCCGGCAATGGTGGTGGCGCCGCCTAAAACCACAATGGCGTCCACTTGCGGCAGCGGTTCTGGCGGCAGGTAGCGCCATTCCAGTGAACGCGCCAGCCACAATGAAACCAGCGGATTGGCCGCCAGGTAAAGGAGGATGATGGCCGTGAGCAGCACGGCCGTTTGCCACCCCCGTCGCCGCCACAAAAAAATCGCCAACACCAACAGGATGCACACCAGGCCAATGGGATAGATGAAAAGGGGGAGGGTTTTGGAGAGGAAAAAGAACATATAGTCTACCACACCCGCCAGGGTTGGTTTGCCTGCCACGCTTCTTTGAGGGTGATGTAATCTTGTAAGGTTTTCATGGACTGCCAGTAACCATGATGCTGGTAGAGGCGCAATTGACCCTGGGTCATCAGCAGGGGCATGATGTCCGTTTCAAACAGATCCTCACGGTAATGCTGGCGCAGGATGTCCAACACGGCCGTCTCAAACAGCATAAACCCGCCATTCACCCACTGGGGCAGCAGTGGCTTTTCCTCAAAAAGGGTGACACGGCCGTCCGCATCCGCCTCAATTAGCCCATACTGCGAATGGCGCTGCACGCCCGTCACCGTCGCCAGCGCCCCGTGTGCTTCATGGAAAGCCAGCAGCGCCGCCAGATCAATGTCGGCCACCGCTTCCCCATAGGCCACAAAAAAGCGGCCCCCGGCTTCTGAGCCGCCGACCGCCGGCCCGTCTGCCAGATAATCAGCTAATTTCACCAGCCGCGCCCCCCGCCCCGTCTCCAGACCGGTATCCACCAGCGTTACTTCCCAGGGAGGATGTTCGTATGCGCCTTGGAACGTGAGATGGGGACGGCCGTTGTCGTTATCGTTATCGCCATTGGCCAGATGAATGGTCACATCCCGGCTCATGGCCTCATATTCCAAAAAGTAACGGCGCACCTGGTCGCCCTGGTGCCCCAGCGCCAGAATAAAACGGTTGTGCCCATACGCCGAAAAGATGCGCATGACATGCCACAGCAACGGCCGTCCGCCAATATCCACCAGCTCCTTCTTCGTCAGCGTATTGCCCATGCGCGTGCCCTGCCCGCCGCACATGATGACCACCGGAATGTCTGTCATTTCGTTATTCGTGACCCGTTATCCGTGATGCGTGACCCGTAAACCGTCGGCTTACGGATTACGGCTTACGGCCTACGGATTACGGGCCGCCTCCACCGCCTTGCGCAAATTTAAATCAAACGGCGGGTACACAATGCCTGCCTCGGTGACGATGCCGGTCACGTAACGATGGGGCGTCACGTCGAAGGCGGGATTGCGCGCCGTAATGCCCGCCGGGGCGATGGGCTGGCCCAACACCGTCAGCACCTCGTCCATGTCCCGCTCTTCAATGGGGATTAAATCGCCGTGCGCCAGCGCCAGGTCAATGGTGCTGGTGGGCACCACCGGGTAAAAGGGTACGCCATTTTCTCTGGCGATGACCGCCAGCTTGTAGGTGCCGATTTTGTTGGCCACGTCGCCATTGGCGGCGGTGCGGTCTGACCCCACCAGAACGATGTGTACCTGCCCGGTACGCATGAAATGACCGGCGGCATTGTCGGCAATCAGGTCAAAGGAAATGCCCCGCTGCTGCAATTCCCAGGCGGTCAGCAATGCCCCTTGCAGGCGTGGGCGGGTTTCGTCCACCAGCACGTGAATCTTCTTCCCCTGCTCGTGGGCAGCAAAAATGACGCCCAACGCCGTGCCCCAATCCACCGTGGCCAGCGCACCGGTGTTGCAGTGGTGCAAAATGGTGTCGCCGTCCCGAATCAATTCCGCGCCGTGGAAACCCATGCGCCGGTTGAGGGCCACGTCTTCATCGGCAATGCGCTGCGCTTCGGCGAGTACAGCCGTACACCCCTCACCCACCGTAGTCACCTCACCGCTATTGGCTATGCGCAAAATTCGCTGCACCGCCCAGGCCAGGTTCACGGCCGTTGGCCGGGCCGCATTCAACACCTGCCCCGCCGCCGCCAGGTCAGCCTGCCAGGCAGCGACGTTGGTTGCTTTGCTCTGCTGCGCCGCCAGCGCCATGCCAAACGCCGCCGCCGCACCGATGGCCGGCGCGCCGCGTACCACCATGGCCGTAATCGCCTCGGCCACCGCGCGGTAATCGGCATAATCAACCACTACCAGCTCAAACGGCAGCCGCCGCTGGTCTATCATTTTCAAAACGTGGTGATCGGAATCCCAGAAAACAGTACGCATTTTTTCTCCCGCATTTCCCCGGAAACTTTGAGTTTCCGGGGAAATGCGGGAGATCATAACACAGCCCCCTATGCCCCGCCACCGGCCACGGCTCACGGATGACGGATAACGGGTAACCGATTACCGATTACCGATTACCGTCTTCATTTGTTATCATCCCGCCAATGATTCGTAATCCCTTCCGGCGTTTTATTTTTGTTTCCAGCAGCCGGTGGCTGATACCAGGCATTGGCATTAAGCGGTGGCTGCTGGTATTGGGGCTGGGCACGGCCGTGATCGGCATGGGTTTAGGTGTGCTGCTGGCTACGGCACAAGAGCATCAGTGGTTGCCAACGGCCGTATATCATGCCCTCACCCTGCAATTCCTCCCCCTGCCGCTGCGCATTTTTCTCACCTTTGTCATTGGCGGGCTGCTCATCATCATCAGCGTACTCAAAATTGGGCGCAATCTGGTGGCCCCCTTTTCCCCGGCGCACATAGACGTGGCCGAGACTGTTTATCACTACAGCCGCCGCCAACGGGGGCCGCACATTGTGGCTATCGGCGGGGGCACCGGCATGCCCAGCCTGCTGCGCGGCCTGAAAGAACACACGGCCAACATCACCGCTATCGTCACCGTGGCCGATGATGGCGGCAGCAGCGGGCGGCTGCGGCGCGAATTGGGCCTGCTGCCGCCGGGCGACTTCCGCAACAACATCGCCGCCCTGGCGCGGGACGAGGCGTTGATGACCCAGGTGTTGCAATACCGCTTTGGCAAGACGGCCGAAGAGAATGGGGCAGCAGGCAACGGCCGTAGCCATCTGCAAGGGCACGCCTTCGGTAATCTACTGCTGGCGGCGCTGACGGGCATCACCGGCAGTTTTGACGAGGCACTGCTGGCGGCGCAGCAGGTGTTGGCCATTCGCGGGCGGGTGCTGCCCTCTACCCTGGCGAATGTGACCTTGACGGCCGATGTACTGGTGGCAGCAGGCACAGTAGAGCGCGTATCGGGGGAGTCGGCCATTCCAGAGGCGCACGGCCGTATCCAGCGCGTCTACCTGGAACCGGCCAACGTGCAGGCATACCCCCCCGCCCTGCAAGCCATCCTGCAAGCCGATCTGATCGTCATGGGGCCGGGCAGCCTGTATACTAGCATCTTGCCCAATTTGCTGGTACCAGACCTGGCTGCCGCCTTGCAGCACAGCCGCGCCCGCAAAGTGTATGTGTGTAACCTTGCCATTCAGCCCGGAGAGACGGATAATTACAGCGTGGCCGATCATGTAGCCACCATTTTAGAACACGTTCCCACCGGCTGTTTGAATGTGGTGTTAGCCAACAACAATCTCGCTGTTCCCCCGGAAACCGGGGGAGGGCATACCATCTTCGTGCAGCCTGATCCACCAGCCCACATCCCTATGATCCTGGCCGACCTGGTAGACGAGCAGCGGCCATGGCGACACGACAGCGCCAAATTAGCCCAAGCAGTGATGAATTGTCTGAACTGACCATGACATCCGGCATTGGCAATAGCCAATTGTGGGTGATAATTATGAGTTGAGATTTAGTGTTGTAGGGCAATTTGCCAAATTGCCCTACACAGTTAAGAAAGGAGAGTTTCGATGACAATTAAGATAGGTATTAACGGTTTCGGCCGCATTGGCCGCCTGGTTTTTCGCCGCGCACAGGAGATTGAAGGCTTCGAGGTAGTGGGCATCAATGATTTGATTGACGTGAACTACATCGCCTACATGCTGCAATATGATTCCACGCACGGCAAATTTAATGGCACGGTCGCCGTAGAAGATGGCAAGCTGGTCGTCAACGGCAAGGCCATTCGCGTAACGGCCGAAAAAGACCCCAAAAATTTGAAGTGGGATGAAGTGGGCGCGGAATATGTGCTGGAATCCACCGGCCTCTTCCTGACGGATGAGAAGGCCCGCGCCCATATTGAAGCCGGGGCCAAGCGGGTCGTTTTGTCTGCCCCCTCTAAAGACAGCACGCCCATGTTTGTGATGGGCGTCAACCACAACACCTATGCCGGGCAAGACATTGTGTCTAACGCTTCCTGCACCACCAACTGTCTGGCCCCTCTGGCTAAAGTGCTGAATGACAATTTTGGCATCAGAGAAGGGTTGATGACGACGGTACACGCCGTCACCGCTACCCAGAAAACGGTAGATGCGCCTTCATCCAAGGATTGGCGCGGCGGGCGCGGTGCAGGGCAGAACATCATCCCCTCCTCCACCGGCGCGGCCAAAGCAGTGGGTAAGGTGATTCCCGAATTGAACGGCCGTCTCACCGGCATGTCTTTCCGCGTCCCCACCCCCAACGTTTCGGTGGTTGATCTGACGGTAAACCTGGCTACCCCGGCTACCTATGACCAGATCAAGGCGGCCATGAAAGCCGCTTCCGAAGGTGAGCTCAAGGGCATTTTGGGCTACACCGAAGATGCCGTTGTGTCTACCGACTTCCTCGGCGAAGTCTGCACCTCGGTTTTTGACGCCGGCGCGGGCATTGCCCTCACCGATACTTTTGTCAAGGTGGTAGCCTGGTATGACAATGAATGGGGCTACTCCTGCAAGTGCCTGGATTTGATCGGCCATATGGCCACAGTGGCGTAAACGGCCCTGTTTGTTACTGAGATTGGCGATTGGAGATTAGAGATTGCATTTCCAATCGCCAATCTCCAATCGCTTCATGGAACTACGTGACCTGGAAACCCTGATGCACCAATTTGTGGGCAGCAAGGGTTGGTATGAACCCGATTCGCCCAAACCGCAAACAGCCCGTAATTTAGCCGCTTCGCTGGCCATCGAAGCGGCGGAGGTGCTGGAGCATTTCCAATGGCGGGAAGAAGCCAGCCACCCGGAAGCGTTGGCCGGGGAACTGGCCGATGTGGCCCTTTATTTGCTGCAACTGGCCAGCGTCACGGGCATTGATCTGCAACAGGCAATCCTGGACAAACTGGCACATAATCAGACGCGGGATTGGCCGGTTCCATGAAAATTTTGGCGGTCAGTGACCGGGTGATGGATCAGTTGTACTGCGCTGATGTACGCCAGAAGTATCCGGACATTGATTTGATTGTGGGTTGTGGGGATTTGCCGTTTTATTACCTGGAATTTCTCATTTCGGCGCTGGACCGGCGGCTGGTGTATGTGCGCGGGAACCATGACAAGGGGCCGCAGTATACGGTAGACGGCCGTCGCCTGGAACACGTGGAAGGCGGCTCTGACATTCACGCCCGCTGCGTGGAACGGGATGGACTGCTCATTGCCGGGCTGGAGGGTTCCATGCGCTACCGGCCGCACGCCCCGTACATGTACACAGAAACGGAAATGCGGGTGGTGGTTGCCGGGATGCTGCCCAGGCTGCTGCGGAACAAAGTGAAGTACGGCCGTTACCTGGACATCCTCATCACCCATTCCCCCCCCTTTGGCATTCACGACAAACCGGATATTCCCCACACCGGCTTCAAGATTTTCCTCAACTTCATGCAGTGGTTCCGGCCCAAATACCTGCTGCACGGGCACATTCACATCTACCGGCAAGACACCCCGCGCATCACCCGCTATCTGGACACAACCGTCATCAATGTGTACCCCTATTTTGTTCTTGATGAGGCCACCAGTTGAAGATGGCGACCGTTGTCGGTCACCATCTTCAAGTCAACTACCATGCAAAACTGGCGCGTAATGGGCCGCATTGTGTTGAAAGCGGCTCTTTTGTTGGTCGTGGTGAATCTGTTGTTTGCTGTGGTCTGGTGGGAAACGGCCGTCGGTTCGCTGCCCCCATTTCTCAGTTCCCTTTCCCTGTATAACCACCTCTTCCCTGGCCGGGAACGGCTGCCCTATGGCGAAAATCCGGCAGAAAGCTACAACCTCAGCCTGAACAGCCTGCCCGCGCTGTTTGCCAGCCACCAATTGCACCAACCAAAAGCGGCCGATGAGTTTCGTGTCATTTTGCTCGGTGATTCCGGCATTTGGGGCTGGTTTTTGCCGAATGATCAGACGTTGGCGGGGCAGTTGAACGCGATGGGGATGGAGATGGCCGACGGCCGTCGCCTCACCGTTCACAATCTGGGCTACCCCATCATGTCCTTGAGCAAGGATTTGCTGCTGCTGGACGAAGCCATGCAATATGACCCTGACCTGATCCTCTGGCCGGTGACGCTGGAATCGTTTGCGCCCCAAAAACAGCTTGATCACCCCATCTTACAGCACAACCCGGCGCGGCTGCGCCGGCTCATTGCCACCTATAATTTGCGCCTGGATGCCCATGACCCCCGTTTTGTAGAGCCAGATTTCTGGCAAAGCAGCCTCATCGGCCAGCGGCGCGCCCTGGCGGATTGGCTGCGCTTGCAGCAGGTGGGCGTGGCCTGGGCCGCCACCGGCATTGACCAGGCCATCCCCGCCGAAATCCCACTGCGCCAGTCCGATTTTGCGGCCGATGTTAGCTGGCAAACCCTGACCACGGAAACAACGCTGACAACCGATGACCTGGCTTTTGATGTGTTAGCGGCAGGCATACAGCGCGCCGGGGATGTGCCGGTGCTGATTATCAACGAGCCAATTTTTATCAGCGAAGGGGAAAACAGCCACCTGCGTTATAACCTGTGGTATCCGCGCTGGGCCTACGACCAATACCGGGCGCTGCTGGCGCAAACGATGCTGGCGGCCGAACGGCCGTACCTGGACTTGTGGGACGCTGTTCCGGCCACCGAATTTACCGACAGCCCGGTACACCTGACGCCAGCGGGTACGGCCGTTTTCGCCGCTCACCTGAAAGAAGCCCTGGAGGGTAAGTAGTGCCGGCTCACAGCTTTTTGTTGACAAAGCGGGGTGGGTTATGTATCTTTACGCCACGATGAAAAATTTATCCTTTTTTGCTCCCGTCCCTAGTGGCCCCGTTGTCAAAACAACGGGGCGTTGGCGTGTGATGATATGTGCAACCCAGGCATCCGATTTTTGAGAAAAATCGGATGTCTCTAAACGACTAATCACGCCCCGTGTTGGATTTCCACACGGGGCGTTTTTGTATCTGGCAGGGGTGAGGCAGGCGGACAATACAGGATGGGGAACAGACAAACGATTCCCCGCCTGCCTCGCCCTTACACCGAGGAGATTGTTAGAGATGCGAATGAGTCAATTGATGAACCAGACCTTACGGGAAGCGCCGGCCGGGGCGGAAGTGGAAGGCCACCGGCTGCTGCTGCGCGCCGGGTTTGTGCGGCAGCAGGCCGCCGGTATTTTCAGCTACCTGCACCTGGGCTACCGCACCCTGCAAAAACTGGAAGCCATTATGCGCCAGGAGATTGATGGCCTGGGCGGGCAGGAAATGTTGATGCCGTTGGTACACCCGGCTGCCGTCTGGCAGGAGAGCAAGCGGTGGTATGAGATTGATGACGAAATGGGGCGCTTCCAAGACAAAAACGGCCGTGACATGGTCCTTGCCCTCAGCCACGAAGAGATTGTCACCGACCTGGCCCGCCGCGAAATCCAGAGCTACCGGCAACTGCCGCGCCTGGTCTACCACATCCAGTTGAAATGGCGCGATGACCCCCGCCCGCGCGCTGGCCTCATCCGCGCCCGCGAATTTACCATGTTGGACAGCTACACCCTGGACGCGGACGACGCCGGGCTGGATAAACAGTATTGGGCGCATTACGAAGCGTATTTCCGCATTTACGGCCGTTGCGCCCTGCCCGTTATCGCTGTGGAATCGGACGTGGGCATGATGGGCGGCACGCTGGCCCATGAATATATGTACCTGGCCCCCATTGGCGAAGATACGCTGCTGCTGTGCCGCGCCTGCGATTACAAAGCCAACCGCCAGATCGCCACCTTCCGCAAAACGGCCGTGCCCGATGAACCGATACTGCCGGTAGAAAAAGTAGCCACGCCGGAAGCCAAAACGATTGAAGCCCTGGCCCAATTCCTGGGTGTGCCCAAATCCAAAACGGCCAAAGCGGTGTTTATGACCGCCACCGTCAAAGAAGGGCAGGCCAAAAGTGAAAAGCTGATCTTTGCCGTCGTGCGCGGCGACATGGAACTGAACGAGACCAAGCTGGCGAATGCGGTCAGGGCGCAGGCGTTACGGCCGTCTACCGAAGAGGAAATCCGGGCAGTGGGCGCGGTGCCGGGGTATGCTTCCCCCATCGGGCTGAACGGAATCATGGTGGTGGTGGATGAGGCCGCGGCCAACGCACCCAACCTGGTAGCCGGGGCCAATGAAGCCGGCTACCACCTGAAAAACGTCAATCACGGCCGTGACTACACCGCCGACATCATCACCGACATTGCCGCCGCCGCCGATGGCGACGCCTGCCCGCACTGTGGTGAACGGCTGACGGCCGTGCGCGGCGTGGAAGTGGGCAACATTTTCAAGCTGGGCACCCGCTACACGGAAACAATGGGCGCCACCTATCTGGACGAACAGGGCGTCGCCCGGCCCATCATCATGGGCAGCTATGGTGTGGGCGTGACGCGCGTACTGGCCTGCCTGGCCGAACACCACCACGACGAGCAAGGATTGATCTGGCCCATCACCGTCGCCCCCTACCAGGTACATCTGGTGGTGTTAAGAGGGGGAGAGGATACGGCCGTGGCTCTCTACCACCAGTTGCAACAGGCCGGCGTGGAAGTGCTGTTTGACGACCGCGACGAATCACCCGGCGTCAAATTCAACGACGCCGACCTGATTGGCCTGCCCATTCGCCTGACGGTGAGCGGCCGTTCCCTGCAAAACGGCGGCGTGGAATGTAAACTCCGCCGCGCCGCCGAACGCACCATCATCCCCCTGGCAGACGTCGTCTCCCAGGTGCAGGCGATGATTGCCGAATTGAGGCAAGAGGTAATTGGATAATTGAGTCATTGGGCCAATGACTCAATTACCCAATTACGTTAATAAAGGCAAAGAAGCCGCCTGCATCCAGTCTCAATGAAAGCTAGTTGGGTATCATTCACTCCTGACAGCACTGGTTGGATGCCGTCCAAACCTGACAGGTTTTCAAGAACCTGTCAGGTCTGGAGAAAGAACGCAACCGGTTTGCGCTGAATTTTTCGCTTGACTATAATTTCAACTACCTTATAGGAGAAACAGACCCATGGCTCTTTCTGAGTCTAATACCCAACTATCCCCCACCATACCAGACATCTCCACCAGCAATGAAATTCGGCAGCCAGCCGGGGTAGTCGTGCGGGAAATCGTCGAGACGCTGTTACTCACCTTTTTCATCTTCTGGCTGGTGAACAGTCTGGTTGGCCGTTACCGCATTGATGGCAGCAGCATGAACCCCACGTTGCAACATGGCGAATATCTGCTCATCAACAACCTGTCTTATTATCTGAACGAGCCGCAGCGCGGGGACATCATCGTTTTTCATCACCCCAACAGTGAACTAAACCTGATCAAGCGGGTGATTGGTTTACCGGGGGACCAGATTGAAATTTCTGACCAGCACGTAAAGGTCAATGGCGTTATTTTGGATGAGCCATATATTCAGGCAGAACCGACGTACAGCGGTAATTGGACGGTGCCGGAAGGAGAGTATTTTGTCCTGGGCGACAACCGGAACAGTTCCAGCGACTCCCATAGCTGGCAATATCTACCCAAAGAGAACATCATCGGCAAGGCGATATTCATCTACTACCCATTTGCCGATTGGGGACGAGTACCGCATTTTACACATCCGATTGAATAGCGAGTGGCGCTGTGTGCTGGGGGACAGCACACAGCGCAAACAAAATAATGGGCTACCGGCGCGAGGAGATTGAACAGATGGTACGGCAGGTAGTTGCCCGCACAGTGGGGCAATCGCCGTTGACATCAGCCAGTGAGCGGATAGACGGCCGTACCCCCCCCACCCCTTCCCGCCCCATCATAGACGCCGACGCCATCCGCCAGTTGCCTGCCCACTCCACCTACGCCGCACCCCCCGGCAGCCTGATTACCCCCCTGGCCCGCGAAGCTGCCCTGGAGAGAGGGATTCAAATCGAGGCCAGAAGCCCGATTACCGATTACCGATCACCGATTACCGACAAACACACCATCGCCCTGGGCGCAGATCACGGCGGCTACCAGTTAAAAGAACAACTCAAAGGGATGCTGGAAAAGGCCGGTTACCAGGTGATTGATTGTGGCGCGCATAGCAGTGACGCGGTAGATTACCCGGATTATGCCTATGCCGTGGCGCAGTTGGTGGCCAACGGCCGTGCCTGGCGCGGCATTATGATTGACGGCGCGGGCATTGGTAGCTGCATGGCCGCCAACAAAGTGCCGGGGGTGCGGGCGGCGATGTGTTATGATCAGGCTACGGCCGTGAACAGCCGCGAACACAACAACGCCAACGTGCTG
This sequence comes from Anaerolineae bacterium, assembly GCA_019637635.1. Classification (GTDB taxonomy): domain Bacteria; phylum Chloroflexota; class Anaerolineae; order Promineifilales; family Promineifilaceae; genus CAADGU01. The sequence goes on along the minus strand of JAHBVI010000018.1, from coordinate 23,611 downwards.
ACGCTGGGCGCCGGCCTCATCGGCCCCGCCCTGGCAAACCAGATTGTCACCACCTGGCTCAACACCGAATTCGGCGGCGGCCGTCATGCCCGCCGCGTAGATAAGATTGACGCGATTGGCAAACGGTTTATGAAGTAGCGATTGGAGATTAGAGATTGGCGATTCAACCAATCTTTAATCTCCAATCTCTAATCTCTCAATGGTAAACCAGGCGACTTTAGAACGGCTCATCGAAGAGGTCACCCATGAAGTGTGGCTGCGCTTAAGCCAGATGGAGGGCGGTGGTACGGCCGTGCCCGCCACCGGCTGCAACTGCCAGGATGGCTCCTGCGCCCAACACTGCACCGACAAAGTTCACCAGGTGATGCAGGCCGGGGCCACCCGCCTCACCGCCAGCCTGGGCACCCACCCCACCGACCAGGCCATCAGCCGCACCATTGACCACACCCTGCTTAAAGCTGACGCCTCCCAGGAGCAAATCGCCCAGCTTTGTTACGAAGCCCGCAAATACCAGTTCGCCTCCGTTTGCGTGAATCCCACAAATGTGAAACTATCTGCCCAACTGCTAAAGGACAGCAGCGTCAAGGTTTGCACAGTGGTTGGCTTTCCGCTGGGGGCCACCCCCAGTACCGTCAAAGCATATGAAACCCAACAGGCCATCCGCGATGGTGCGACGGAAATTGATATGGTCATCAATGTGGGCGCACTCAAGTCACAAGATTACCGCCTGGTGCTGGAAGACATCGGCGCAGTTGTTCGCGCTGCTCATGCCGGCAACGCCCTGGTCAAAGTGATCATCGAAGCCGCCCTGCTCACCGACGAAGAGAAGGTGATTGCCTGCCAGTTGGCCAAAACGGCCGGGGCCGATTTTGTCAAGACCTCCACCGGCTTTGGCCCTGGTGGGGCCACCGTGCCCGATGTAGCCCTGATGCGCCGCGTAGTGGGGGCCGCGATGGGCGTCAAAGCGGCGGGCGGCGTCGGCTCATACCAGGATGCCCAGGCCATGATTGCCGCCGGGGCGACGCGCATTGGCGCCAGCGCCGGCGTGCGCATTGTGCGCGAAGCAGCCGGTGAAGCTGTAAGCGCCGCCAAAACGAACTATTGAACCAAACCTGACAGGTCTTTGTAGACCTGTCAGGTTTTAAGGACAAGAAAAAGCATGAAATGTAATCACTGCCGCATCGGGCATCTGCACAGCACCAAAATGCCGTACATTACCTTTCTGGACGACCAGATAATGATAGTGCCCGATGTATCTGCTTATCGCTGTGATATGTGCGGCGACGTGTTGTTTAACAAAGGTTTCCTGGAACAGTTGCAATACCTGCTTGATAAATTAACCGAAGCGGAATACCCGCCAGCAACGGCCGAATGGCTGGCGCTGAATGAGCAGTTGGGCCACTGGCAGCCCAGTGACAGGATGAGTTAACCATGTCTGTAGATTTACGCAGTTACGTATTTTTAGATAGTTTGCAGCCGCAACATGCAGCGTTCCTGGGCACGGTAGCGCGTGGCTTTTTGCCTTTGCCGGGTGACGCTTCCCTGTGGATTGAGATTTCGCCGGGTATTGAAATCAACCGCATTACCGACATTGCGCTGAAAGCGGTGGGGGTACGGCCGGGTATGCAAATTGTGGAGCGGTTGTATGGTTTGCTAGAGGTGCATTCATCCAGCCAGGCCGATGTACGCGCCGCCGGGGCGGCTATTCTGGACGCATTGGGGCTGAAAGAAGAAGACCGCCTGAAGCCTAAGGTGGTCTCCAGCCAGATTATCCGCCACATTGATGCTCACCAGGTGCAGTTGATTAACCGGATGCGGCACGGGCACATGATTTTGGCCGGGCAAACGCTCTACGTGATGGAAGTAACGCCGGCGGCTTATGCGGCGCTGGCGGCCAATGAAGCGGAGAAACGCGCCAACCTGAACATTTTAGAGGTGCAGGCGTTTGGCAGCTTTGGCCGGGTTTACCTGGGCGGCGAGGAACGAGATATTATGGCCGGGTATCAGGCAGCAATTACGGCCGTTGAAAGCGTCTCTGGCCGGGCACAGGAAGAAAGCAAACGGGAATAATGACTGGTACAGCCATTATTCCCTGAGGAGATTTTTATGACAGAAGCATTAGGCATGATTGAGTGTCGCAGTTTTGCGGCTATGGTGGAAGCGTCTGACGCGATGGTGAAGGCGGCCCGCGTGGAACTGGTGGGTTACGAAAAGACCGGCGGCGGGTACGTGACGGCCGTTGTGCGTGGAGATGTGGCTGCTGTGAAAGCGGCCGTTGAAGCCGGCGCGCGCGGCGCTGAAAAAGTGGGCGAAGTGGTGGCCATTCACGTCATCCCGCGGCCACACCCGAATGTGGATCAGACTTTGCCGTTGGGACGCCAGGATGCCAGTGAGCAGTAAACAGTGAGCAGTAAGCAGTGAAAGGTACTGCTCGCTGCTCATTGCTAACTGCTTACTTCACAGAACCATGTATCTCGGCAAAGTTATTGGTACGCTGGTGGCTACGCGCAAGGAAAGCTCGCTGGATGGGCTAAAGTTCCTGGTGGTGCGCCGTCTGAGCGTGGAAAATGAAGAAGAAAGCGGCTACGTGGTCGCGGCTGACGCCGTGGGCGCGGGCATTGGCGAGGTGGTCATGGTGGCCACCGGCAGTTCCGCCCGGCAAACGGTGATGACCGACAAACGGCCGTGTGACGCCGTCATTATGGCTATTGTAGACACCTGGGAAGTGGATGGCGTGGAGAAATACCACAAAGAGTAAAGGGAGATTGGAGATTGGAGACTAGAGATTGGGAGATTGTTGAATCTCCAATCTCCAATCTCTAATCTCCAATTCTGCACCCCATGAAAGACGAGGAAATCCAGGCAATCATTGATCGGGTGATGGGCGAAGTGGGCGCAGCGCCGCCTGTAGCGGTGGCGGCACGGCCGTCGTCCCCCCCGGCCCCCAGCCACCAGCCACCACCCCCCGGTCAAGATGGCATCTTTCCCACCCTGGATGAAGCCGTGGCCGCCGCCAAAATCGCCTTTCAACAACTCAACCAACTCCCTCTGGAAATTCGCAAACACATGGTGGCACATATGCGCCAGGCCGGGCGCGAACATGCCCAGGTCTTGGCCGAACTGGCCCACAGCGAATCCGGCATGGGGCGGGTGGAAGATAAAGTCCTCAAAAACATCCTCAACGCCAGCAAGACACAGGGCACGGAGGCGCTCGAACCGATGGCCTGGAGCGGCGATGGGGGTCTGACGCTGACGGAATGGGCGCCTTATGGACTGATTGGGGCGCTAACCCCCAGCACCAACCCCACGAGCACCGTTATTTGCAACGCCATTGCCATGGTCGCCGCCGGCAACGCGGTGGTGTTCAACGCCCACCCTAGCACCCAAAATTGCTCCAATCGCACGGTGCAGAAACTCAACCAGGCGATACGGAAGGCCGGGGGGCCGGGGAATTTGCTCACGGCCGTAGCCCAACCCACCCTGGAGACCGCCACCGCCCTCATGCACCACAAAGACATCCGCCTGCTCACCGTCACCGGGGGCACGCCGGTTGTCCGCGCCGCCATGCAGAGTGGCAAACGCGCCGTCTGCGCCGGGCCGGGCAACCCGCCGGTGGTCGTGGACGAAACGGCCGATATTGAGCAGGCCGGGCGAGATATTGTCATTGGCGGTTCATTTGACAATAATATCGTCTGTACCACTGAAAAAGAAACGTTTGCCGTAGCGGCGATTTGTGATGACCTGATCGCCGCCATGACCCGCTATGGCGCCGTTAAAATCAATAGCTGGCAGTTTAACCGGCTGTGGCAGGCCGTCACGGTGCAAGATCGCGGCCCCCGGAAACCGGCCGATATGAATAAAAATTTCATCGGCAAAAATGCCAGCATCCTGCTGGCCGAAATCGGCATTTCTGCCGGGCCGGAAGTAAGGCAAATTGTCGTGGAAGTGGATCAAAATCACCCAGCCGTCTGGTCTGAACAGATGATGCCCATTATGCCGGTGGTGCGCGTGGCCGACGCCGACGAGGGCATAGACCTGGCAGTGGCGGCCGAACATGGTTTCCGGCACACGGCCGTGATGCACTCCAAAAACCTGGACAACCTCAGCCGTATGGCCCGTGAGATGGATTGTAGTATTTTTGTGAAAAATGGGCCTTGCCTGGCCGGGTTGGGCTATGGCGGCGAAGGTTTCTGCTCGTTTACCATTGCCAGCCCCACCGGCGAAGGGCTGACCGGCCCACGCAGTTTCAGCCGCCTGCGGCGCTGCACCCTGGTGGATTCTTTTCGGATTGTTTGATGGGATAATGGGCTATTGAACAATAGCCCACTATCCCCGTTTTCTCCTACGCAGTAACGGGAGATTGCATCAGATCAAGGAGAAATAAATACAAATGAGTATTGGCGCGCGCAATCTGATCAATCTTGACCTGTTTACAGATGCTTACCGGGTCACGGGCCGGGCGTTGGTGGGCACGGGCGGCATTCATGCCGAGTTGGGCAATCCCAATTCCAAATTTTTGGAATTGCAAGACGCCTACATTTCGCGCATCCATGAACCGGGCATCATTATTGCCAATTACAAACTGGCCTCGTTCCGCAAAGACAATATCAACTTCATCGTTTTGAATGACCGGCGCGATGGTATACCGGTGGGTACACAGCACGGCCGTAGCGTCTTCACGCGCGGTCGGCACATTCCTGCCTTTCTCACCGTGCCCTCCTTTGAGATTCAAGGCGAAGTCATCCACGAAGGAAAACCATCAGCTCGTGAAATTCTGGTACAATCCATGGGACGGTTTCAATTGATATTCGATGCCAAAGCATCCGCCTCAAGTGCGCCGGAGATTTCCTACAGCGGCGATCTCATCCTGGTGCAAAAAGAGCGCATTGGTATCTTCTGTCTGGACTTGAGTCAAACTCCATAAACCGAGGAGAGGATTGAGTGGCCCGAATCTACGTGATTGACGATGATGAACAATTACTGCGCATGGTTGGCCTCATGCTGGAACGAGGCGGGCATACGGTGACGCTTATCAGTAACCCGGTTGATGGTTTGGAGCAGGTGCGCACAGACAAACCTGATTTACTGGTGCTGGATGTGATGATGCCCAACTTAAGTGGGCATGATATTTCGCGGGAAATTCGGGGCAACAAACATCTGGAAGATTTACCCATCCTGGTTCTCACCGCCCGCTCCCAAGAAATTGACCGTACCACCGCCCTGAAAAGTGGAGCAGACGATTATCTGAGCAAACCCGTTACTTCCCAGGAGTTGATTGAACGGGTGGATGGGTTGCTGGCAAAAAAGGGAGGCCACAAAAAACAAGAAGAAGGGGTGGTGGTGACGTTATTTGGCTTTCGTGGCGGCACAGGCCGCACCACGCTGGCCGTGAATCTGGCCGCGGCGCTGCGCCGGATAAGCCAGCAAGAAGTGTGCCTGGTAGATTTTTCGCCCACCGGCAGCCAGACGGTGATGCATATGCGGCTACAAGCCCGTTCTTCATGGACGGAATTACCGGACAACCTGGACTGGACGGCGTTAAAAGAGCGGCTGGTTATTCATCCCTCTGGCCTGCGCGTGCTGGCGGCGCCGGCTAAACCGGTTTCCCCCATGATGCCCTCGGAAGAAAACACCCGCGCGATATTAGACATCTTGCGGCATCATGTGGCGTTCACGGTGATTGACGCGCCAAATGTGTTTTCACCGGCATTTATCACGGCCGTGTCCGCCGCCGATATGACCCTGCACGTGGTAACGCCAGAAGTGGTGTCGGTGCAAACGGCCGTGCAGCTCAACCGCCTCATTACCAAAGCAGGTATCACGGTTAAGCGTAAATCGCACATATTGAACCAGCCCTCCCCCGAAGCCCAACTACCGCAGGCCGCCGTGGAACGCGGACTGAACACGAAGGTCTCATTTTTAATCGGCTACGACACCAACCAATCCCGCGCCATGTCACAAGGCGTCCCCCTGACCCTGACCTCCGCTAAAAGCCCCCTGCCCACCGTCATCAAACGCATGGCCGAAGCCATCTGGCAGCGGGTGGCAACGCAGGGGGGATGAGGTGTTTAAGTGTCAGGTGTCAAGTGTCAAGTGAACCTGACACCTGACACCTGACACCTGACACCTGGCACGCCTATGGATTTCCCCGCCCTGGCCTTACTCGAATTTAACAGCATTGCTACCGGCATTATGGCCGGGGACGCCATGGTAAAACGCGCCCCGGTTAGCCGGATTCAGGCGGGCACGGTGCAGCCGGGGCATTATCTGGTGCTGGTGGTGGGAGACGTGGCCCCGGTGCAAGAGGCGGTGCAGGCGGGTAAAGAAACCGGGCAGGCCGCTTTGCGCGACCTGGTCTTTTTGCCCAATGTGCATCCTGAGGTCGTGCGGGCGCTGACCGGCGAACGGCAGGCGCAAGAGGCCGATGCCCTCGGCGTGGTGGAAACGCAAACGGTAGCCGCCGCCATTCACGCCGCCGATGCCGGGGTGAAAGGGGCCGAGGTCACACTGCTGCAACTGCGGCTGGCGGACGGATTGGGCGGCAAAGGGCTGGTTTTGTTCACCGGATTGGTGGCTGATGTGGAAACGGCCGTGGCCCTGGGCACGGCCGTCGCTCCCTCACAGCTATTACGCCAGGCCGTCATCCCTCAACTGCACGCGGAAATGTGGGACAATGTGAACCGGCACGGCCGTTTTGGCGGCCATTTTACCTGGGAACCAGCGTAGTGGTTTGTAGTAGGCGATTTATCGCCGACGGACGGCGATAAATCGCCTACTACAAACGATTTATTCATCATGCAACTGGCAAAAGTGATTGGCACGGTGGTGGCCACCCAAAAATATGAAGGGCTGGAAGGGATCAAGTTCCTGATTGTGCAACCGCTCAGCAAACAACAGCAGCCCAAAGGCGAGCCGGTCGTTGCCGCCGACGCCACCGCCCATGCCGGCCCCGACACCCTGGTTTTTATCGTCGGCAGCCGCGAAGCGGCCCAGGCCCTGCCCAATACCTTTGTCCCGGTTGACCATGCTATTGTGGGCATTGTGGATGATGTCAATGCAGGAGATTGAGCTATCACTCAATCTCTTGATCGCATGTTATGTATATTGGACAGGTAAGCGGAACCGTTGTTGCCACCATCAAACATGAGGCGTTTCACGGCCGTAAACTGCTCATTGTGGATCAGCTAAACCCCGACGGGGAGCCAACCGGCGCCTATGACATTTGCGTAGATGTGGTTCAGGCCGGCGTCGGCGACCGGGTGCTGGTGATGGACGAAGGTAACGGCGCCCGCCAGATTTTACAACGCGCCGTCGCCCCCGTCCGCGCCGTCATCGTCGGCATCATAGACGATGTGGCATTATAGTGTTCAAGTGTTCAAGTGCTTACGTGAACACTTGAACACTTGAACACATAAACACCTGACACATATAATACCCCCATGTTAGTTGCCACCTGTGTTGTGAAATTAGAGTTGGACGGTGTTTTATCGTTGAAGGAAAAGCGCCAGATCGTCAAGTCTATCCTGGCGCGGCTGCCGCATCATTTTAATGTGGCCGTGGCCGAGGTGGAGGCGCAAGATGTATGGCAAACGGCCGTGATCGGCCTGGCCACCATTGGCACCGACGCCGCCTATTTACATGGGTTGTTGGAAAAAGCCGTCGCCTGGATTGAACAGGCCCGCCCCGACATCCCCATTGGTGATTATGAAATTGAGATGCTCTAACATGGAACAAACCGGCGCGAGGCTGCGTATACCAGCCATGATTAAGGCGTGGTTGATTGGGCAAATTGGAGATTGGAGATTGGAGATTGGAGATTGGGCAATCTCCAATCTCCAATCTCCTAAATCTCTCTGGCTCTTGTTCCTGCTTCCCCTTTTATTTGTACATCCCGTCCAGGCTCAGGATGAACCGCCGCCGGCCGGTTTGACGTTGGCGGCCAGAGCCGGTTTTGATGGCCTGTATAAGGGGGAGTATTGGCTGCCGGTGGTGGTCAACGTGGCCAACAGCGGCCCGGCCATTGAAGGCGAAGTGCGCGTTTACACCGGCGCCAATACCAACAGCGAATTACGGTATCGCGCCCCCATTAGCCTGCCTACGCAATCGGACAAACGGGTCACGCTGTACATCCGCATGACCGGCGCGGCGTCTGTGGCGCTGGTGCAGTTGGCGGATGCCGATGGGCAGATCATTGCCCAGACGCGCACCCGGCAGTTGGCGCGGGTGCGCGCCGATGGGCTGCTCTATGGCGTGGTCAGCCCGGACGCCGGTACATTTGATTTTTTGAGCCGGGTAACCGGCAGCCGCAGCGACACGGCCGTCGCCTATCTAACCCTGGCCGACTTGCCCGACGCGCCGGTGGCCTGGAACGCGCTGGATGTGCTGGTGTTGAATGATACCGACACCACCCAGTTCACGGCCGATCAATTGCAGGCGCTGGAATCCTGGGTCAGTACGGGCGGGCAGTTGGTGGTAACGGGCGGGGCAAGCTGGCAGAAAACGGCCGCGCCACTGGCCGATTGGCTGCCCGTTTCCCTGTCTAGCAGCGAGACGGTGGCCGACTTGCCCGGTCTGGCCGAACAAACGGGCGTCCCGTTCCGCGACCCCGGCCCGTATGTTGTGACCACCAGCAGCCTGACACGCGGCGAATTGCTATTCCATGAGGATGGGCTGCCGCTCTTAGCCATGACCCCTTACGGCCGTGGCGCGGTTTATTTTCTGGCATTAGACCCCCGTTTTGCCCCCCTGCTCGATTGGACCGGCGCGCAAACCATGTTCACGGCCGTCGCCGGGCGCGTGCCACCGCTTTCTCTGTGGGGCGCGGCCCCTTTTGAAGGGTACGCGGCGCAAAACGCCATTACTCGTTTGCCCGATTTGAATTTGCCCTCCGTCTGGCAGTTAGCCTTGTTTTTATTGATTTATATTGCCGCGGTTGGCCCGGTGAATTATCTAGTTTTGAAGCGATACAACCGGCTGGAACTGGCCTGGGTGACGCTGCCCACGCTTATTCTGGTTTTCACGGCCGTTACCTACTTCACCGGTTTTCAACTGCGCGGCCGCGAAGCCATCGTCAACCAGATGACGGTGGCCTACAGCCGGGCCGGCAGCCCGCAGGCGCAGGTTTACAGCCTGGTGGGGCTATATTCACCTCGCCGCAGCACGTATGACGTTATTTTCCCGGCCGACACGCTGGCACGGCCGTTTGCAGGATTTAGCTTTAACCCCAACACCAATGCCGAAGCGATCACCTTTAGCAATGAACATTCGGTAGATGGCGTGCGGGTGGACGTGAGCGAAGTACAGACGTTGCAAGCCCAAACCAACCGGCCGGCACTGGCAATTGCCGGGGAAGGTACGCTGACCCGGCAAGGCACGGCAACCGTGCGTTTGCAGGCGGCCGTGCAAAACAACAGCAGCCAAACCCTGGAAAGCGCGGTATTGTTGTTTAATGACACGGCCGTGCCGATGGGCGATCTGTCGCCGGGTGAAACGGAAAGCGTCAATGAAATTGTCAGCAGCAGCGCCTCTTCCAGCCTGGGTTACGGCGGGGCGCTCACCAGACATGCCAATACACTGTTAGGCTATGATTATTACAGCAGCGCCAAACTGTATCCGCGTTACGATTTTATGCAGTCATTAGAGGGCGAAAGTTTTGGCAGCAGCCCCTTATTGACGCTGCCCCGCAACAGCGCCGTGCTGGTAGGCTGGACGGAAACGGCGGCCATTGACATTGGCTTGAGCCAGGGAACGCCTAAACAAACGGCCGTGACCCTACACTTCATCGAAATCCCCCTCAGCCAAAACCTGACCGGCGGCGCTGCCAACGAAGAACTGACGCTGCCGGCCTTTCTGCTCAATTGGAAATCGCTGCCGGACAGCACCACCACCGGCAGCAGCGTCACCCCTGCTTCTCTAGATCTGGGCATGATGGGCGCGCAGGCCGCTTTTGAATACACGCCCCCGCTGGAATTCCAGCAGATGCCCGTCACCGGGCTAACCCTTTTGTTGGAAAAAGAAAACTATTCCAGCGCCACCCTGCCGGATGTGCAGTTGTGGAACTGGCAAACGGAAACATGGGATTTGCAAAAGGGGGTGAATTGGGGGCGCACGGCCGTCGCCAACCCCGCCGCCTACATTGGCCCGGCCAACGCCGTCCGCATACAGCTGGTCAGTAACGATTCAGGGTATCAGCGTTTGACAAGCGTGTACCCGTTGCTTACTGTGAATGGAGATTAGAGATTGGAGATTGGAGATTAGAGATTAGAGACTCAATCTCCAATCTTCTGTTACGCCTATGTCTACCATCATTGAAATACAAGGTCTCACCAAAAAATACGGCGGCCTGACCGCCCTCAATGACCTGACGCTGACCATTGAAGAAGGGGCGGTGTTTGGTTTTATTGGGCCTAACGGCGCGGGCAAAACCACCACCATGCGCATCCTCACCACCCTGCTGCGGCCCACCGGCGGCAAAGCCTGGGTGGCGGGCCATTCGGTGGCCGACGACCCGCGTGGCGTGCGCCGCGCCATCGGCTACATGCCCGACTTTTTCGGCGTGTATGATGATATGAAGGTGTGGGAATATCTGGACTTCTTCGCCGCCTGTTACGACGTGCCCAAAAGCGCCCGCATCGGCATGATTGATGACCTGCTCACCCTGGTAGACCTGAACCACAAAAAAGAAGCCTACGTGGAAACGCTCAGCCGGGGCATGAAACAGCGGCTCTGCCTGGCGCGCACCCTGGCCCATGACCCGCAAGTGCTGATTCTGGACGAGCCGGCCAGCGGCCTGGACCCCCGCGCCCGCATTGAAATCCGCGAACTGCTGCGTGAACTGAAAAATATGGGCAAAACCATCTTTTTCTCCTCGCACATCCTGTCCGAAGTGGCCGACATCTGCACTGAAATTGCCATTCTGGAAGCGGGCAACCTGATCGCCCATGGCGACATGGAGGAGATGAAAAAGCAGTTGCGCGCCCACCGCCTGATTCAAGTGAAAGTGTTGGGCGACCTGGGGCCGGTGCAAGAGCTTCTGCTGCAACATACGGCCGTGCAAGGCATCACTCCGCCCGGCGAAGCAGATTTGCCCCATGATGTGGTGCAGTTTGACTTTGGCGGCAACGACGAAGCCCTGAGCAACCTGCTGGCACATCTGATCGGCCAGGGCATTCGCGTGGTCTCCTTCCACGAGGAAACGGGCGACCTGGAAGACGTGTTTTTGCAGGTGACGCAGGGGATTGTGAATTAAGAGATTGGGAGATTAGCGATTGGAGATTGGAGATTGGGGTAATCTCTAATCTCCAATCTCTTTAGCATATTGTGATTGGTTGGTGGCGCTGGTATCGGAATCTGTCAGACAATCCCGTTTACTTGCGGGAGAAGGGGCAGTGGGGCAAACCCAACCCCTTTTATGATAACCTGATCCGTTTTTCGCCTTTTGTGATTTTGGGTGGTATCAGTCTGGGGTTTTGCACCGGTTTTAGCAACCCGGCTTTTTTTGGGAATAATGACGATTTGTTTGCGGTCTGGTGTTTGTTATGTTTGCCGGGCATGTTGCTTTCGATGGTGACGATTTTTGGCTCGCTGCTGGCGCCGGCGTTAACGGCGCCGATGATCAGCCTGGAGCGGGACAAGGGCACGTGGGATATTTTGTTGGTGACGCCGCAGCCGATGATGTCCATTTTGATGGCCAAGCTATTGGGGGCCTTGTCCCGGCTGCGCATCTGGCCGCTGCTGTTTGTGCTGAGCCTGTTTCAGGGATTGATCATGTTCTGTTCGTTGAGTTTGATGGACGGGCAGATGGTGGGATGGGATTGGCTATTGAGCATCGCCACCGTGACCCGGCCCTGGGTAGAGATATTATTTGCGGCGTTTATGGGGCTGTTTTTGTCTACGGCCGTGCGCTCCGCGACAATGGCTGTGGCCGGGACGTATGCCCTGGTGGTCATCGTCAAACTGTTCAACAGCAGCCTGGTATGGATGGGGTTGTTCAGCCGCCAGTTCGAGGGTGGGTTGGCGGTATTGGCCATGGGAGCCGTGGGGCCTACGGCCGTATATACCCTGGCGATTGTGGGGCTGTGGGTGGGTATTTTTTATCAGGCAAAGAAAATGATTGGAGATTAGAGATTGGGGTAATCTCCAATCTCTAATCTCCAATCTCAGTAAAAGTATGACTGAACTGACAACCGAGCAACCACTCAAGAAAAAACGCTTCCGCAACCTGCGCGAAAACCCGGTGACGGTGAAAGAACTGCGCAGCCGGATGCGCGGGCGACGCGCCTTTGTGGTGCTGACCATTTATCTGCTGGTGATGGGCGCTTTCATCACCCTGGTGTATGCCGCTTATGCCAGCGCCAGCAGCGGCCCGTTTGGGCCGAACCCACGTGAAGTGGGCAAGGTGGTCTTTGGCTGCGTGGTCGGCGTACAGGTCTTTCTGGTCATCTTTGTGGGGCCAGCCTTTACCTCAGGCACGATCACCGGCGAAAAAGAGCGGCAAACGTATGATCTGCTGCGCACCACGCTGCTTTCGGCCGAATCCTTTGTCACCGGCAAGCTGCTGTCGGCGTTGAGCTATGTGCTGCTGCTGGTGCTGGCGGCCATTCCCCTGCAAAGCATCGCCTTCCTGCTGGGCGGCGTGGTGTTGGAAGAGCTGATTATCTCGCAATTGGTCATCTTTACGGCCGCGCTGACCTTTGCCTTGTGGGGGTTGTTTTGTTCCAGCGCCATGCGCTCCACGTTGGGGGCCAGCGTAATGACCTTTGCCGGGGCGCTGTTTGTCACCATTGGCACGCCGATGTTGGTGGGGCTGTTTGCGGCCATCCTGGCCCCTTTTATCGCCACATTGGGCACATCATTTACCCGCACAATGGAGATCGTCCTGCAATACATCCTCATCTTCCTGGCTGCTACCAATTTACCGGCGACGCTAATCGTCAGTGAGGTCTTTTTGTTGCAAGAGGACGCGATCTTTTACTTCATGGGTTCGGCCGGCACATCGAGGTTTTGGCTGCCCACGCCCTGGCCCATTTTTATCCTGCTTTACTTACTGCTGACCTGGGTTTTATACTGGTTAAGCGTGCGCAATGTGCGTAAGATAGCGAATCGTTAGAGATTAGAGATTGGAGATTGGGCATATAGCCCAATCTCCAATCTCCAATCTCCAATCTCAGGAATGAACCAGGAACAAGATTTTGGCATATTAACCCGACAACTTCACGCCTGGAACGGCCGTCGCCGTTTGCGGGAGGCGTTGATATGGCTGCCGCGTGGGCTGTTGGTGGGTTTATTGGCGGCGGTGGTGGTGGCGGCGGTGGCCCGTTTACGGCCGTTGCTGACGAACCAGGAAGTGGCCTACGTGGCGCTGGCGCTGGCGGGTGTGGGTTTGCTGGCGGCGGCGGCCTGGCTGCTGTGGCAGCGCCATCCGCTGCCGGAGCAGGCCCGTTTTGCCGACCGGCAGTTTTTGTTGCAGGAGCGGGCGAGTACGGCCGTTGAAATCCACAACGGCCTGATAACGACTAGCCCGCTCATTGCCGAACAGCAGTTGAATGATACGTTGACGGCCGTGCGCCAGGTAGACACCCGTGCCCTGCTCCCCTTCCGGCTGAACCGGCAGGATTGGCTGGTGATTGTGGCGGCGGTACTGTTGTTGGTGACGGCCGTGGTGCTGCCCAACCTGCAAGAAGCCGAACTGCTGCGCCAGCGCGGTATTGACAAAGCCATCGCCGAACAGATCAACCAGCTAGAAGCCCTCAGCGAAGAAATTCGCCAAAACCCACTGCTAACTGATGAGCAAAAAGAAGAAATCCTGCAACCCATTGAGCAGGCGATTGAGGGGTTAGGCGCAGGCGACATCAGCCAGGAGCAGGCCGTGGCCACCCTCTCCGAAGCCGAAGCCGAACTGCGCAGCCTGGCGGCCAACAGCAGCGCCGAGCAGTTGCGCCAGCAGCTGCAGCAGGCCGGTGAGCCGTTAGCCAACAACCCCAACAGCCAATCCCTCGGCCAGTCGCTGCAAAACGGCAATCTGGCCCAGGCCGGGGCCGCCGCCACGCAACTGGCCGACCAACTGCCGGAACTTAGCCGCGAGGAGCAAATGGCCCTGGCCGAAGATTTAATGGCCACGGCCCAATCGCTGGTGGGCACGGATGATCAACTGGCCCAACAACTGGCGCAGGCAGCCCAGGCGCTCCAAAATGGGGACATCGCCGCCGCGCAGCAAGCCTTACGCGAAGCGGGCGCGACCTTGCAGCAGCGGGCGCAAGAAGCTGCCGCCGCCAATCAAGCCAATCAGGCGGCCAATGCGTTAGGCGAAGGGCGGCAATCTGTGGCCCAGGCAGGCGGGCAACCGCCAAACCCGGATAACCTTCTGCCGCCGAATGACGGCCGGGCCGGGCCAAATGACGGCCTGGGCCAATCCCCCCAACCCGGCCCCGGCCAGGGTAACGGGCAGGGTCAGGGAGAAGGTGACGGCAGCGGCCAGGGACAGGGGCAAAATGGCGGGCAACCGGGTGGGCAGTTGGGCGGATTAGGCGGTCCTGGGCCGGGCGGCGGCCATGTGGAGAACGTCTATGTGCCGGAAATGCGTGACCTGGGCGGCTTTGAAGGCGTAGACATCGAACTACCGGCGCAATGTCGGGTCAACCCGGCCGACTGCGGCGCGCTGCTCAACGAAAGAGCCACCGAATTTGGCAACGAGACCAGCATTGTCCCCTACACCCAGGTCTTCGGCGATTATCGCAACGCCGCCAATGAAGCCTTGCAAGACGACTATATTCCGCTTGGCTTGAAAGGTTATATCCGGGATTATTTTTCTTCGTTAGAACCATAAACAATGGATGTATCTGCACACTCTGATGACTTTTTGCAGTCACCGTATTGGAAGGTGATTATTGGCCTGATATTGATAGGATTGGTGGCCTTTGTATCCTGGTTTTGTGCTGGCTCTTTTGCCTGGCTAATGGCAGATAGTGGCAACGGAATTTACTGGTATGATAGTTATTTCGTTTATATCGTAAGTTTTATCGTTACGTTTGCTTTCGCTTTCTTTTTCTTTTTGTGGATCGGTGTCAGAGTTAAGTTCCTGATTCCTCTTTTCATTATCATTGGAGTAGTGCCTTTTGCCATATTTTCCTCGCTTCTAAATGTACAACGGCAGGAAAGGTTGGCTATCTTGGAGCGTTATCAATCTTTCAGGGATGCTCTAAATTTGGGGAACTGGAAAGCGGCTTATCTCTTGATGTCTCCTGAATATCGTGAAGAACACACAGTAGCAGAATTTGAGAAGGACATACTGCTTCTTATTGACATAACCTATCTCACAATACCAGATTGGGTACAGGAAATTAACATTTATGCCATCCACCCTTCGGGTGCAAAAGCATGGCTTGTTCCAGAACGGAGAGTTTCGAAGGATTTTCATCCAAGTGGTGGAGTTGGGTGGAACTTAGTCAAGGTGGACGGGGAATGGTACTTTGAAGAGCACCCTAATTTTTTTATTGACTGATAAAAGAGGATAGGGCAAGGTACGGTATCAACGTCAGAAGTAGCTCCTTCGGAAACAGAAGTTAGAGAAACGGCCACAAACTTTGAAGCGGGAGTAGGCAATGTGATTGTAATACGGGGGAATGTAGTACAGAGTTCAAAAAATGTTCTTATATGCTAAAATCGAAGAAATTGAGGGTTACGGAGAGAGAAAATGGAATCAATAACGATAATGGTTAAAAATGAGGAAAAGGCCCGAATGTTGTCGGAGCTGTTACAGGCTTTGGATTTTGTCACAGAAGTCAAATTTAACCAGATAGGCCAACTACCAGCGAGTGAAGAAAATGGAGAAAAGGCTGATTTTTTTGCACTGGCCGGAATCTGGGAGGATCGTCAAATTGAACTGGAAGACATTCGGCGTCAAGCATGGCCCAGACAACAATGATTTTACTTGATACAAACATCCTGATTGAGTTCTACAAGAACAATACACGCATCACGAAAGAATTGCGACAAATTGGGCAGCCACAACTGGCTATCAGCGTCATTACACAAGCAGAATTGTATTACGGCGCATTTAATAAAGCTGAACTCAATCAAATTAAAAAACATCTTTCCCTCATCCACATATTTCCTCTTGATCCAACAATATCCAGTCAATTTGTCCAATTTATGGAACTGTTCAGTCTCAGCCATAAGCTGGCAATTCCTGATGCACTTATTGCGGCAACGGCCGTCGTCCATGGCGTCGAATTGTATACGCTCAACCTAAAAGATTTCCGCTTTATCCCCCATATACGTCTATACACACCTGTAACCGATTAAAGAATTGATATGCAAAATACAAACGAACTTTCTGTATCCGAATTTAGGGAAACGGCCGCAGCCATCGAAGCCGAAGTCGGCAAAGTGATTGTGGGGCAGGCGGATGTGGTGCGGCATGTGCTGATTGGTATTCTTAGCGCCGGGCACGTGCTGTTGGAAGGGGTGCCGGGCTTAGGTAAAACGATGCTCATTCGCACGTTGGGGCAGGCGCTGCACCTGCACTTCAGCCGCATCCAGTTCACGCCTGACCTGATGCCGGCCGATATTACGGGCACGGAGATTATGGAGGAGATGGGCGACGGCCGTCGGGAATTCCGCTTCCAACATGGCCCCGTCTTTGCCAACCTCATCCTGGCCGATGAAATTAACCGGGCAACACCTAAGACTCAATCTGCCCTGCTGGAAGCGATGCAAGAGCATACGGTGACGGTGGCTAACCACACCTATACCCTGCCCGAACCGTTCTTCGTGCTGGCGACGCAAAACCCGATTGAACAGGAAGGTACCTACCCGCTGCCGGAAGCGCAGCTCGACCGTTTTCTCTTCAAAATCAATGTACCCTTCCCCTCCGCCGACGAATTGACGGAGATTTTGGCGCGGACGACGGGAAAGGACACGGCCGTGGCCCAAACCACCGCCGACGGCCCCCGCCTGATCGCCATGCAGCAGTTGGCGCGGCAAGTGCCTATTCCCAGCCACGTCAGCCAGACCATTAGCCACCTTATTGTGGCCTCGCATCCGGGCGGCAGCCCCGCGTCGCTGGTGAACCAGTACGTGCGCTATGGCTCCAGCCCCCGCGGGGCGCAGGCCTTGGTGCTGGGGGCGAAGATCACGGCGCTGTTGGCGGGGCGGTATAATGTGAGTTTTGATGATGTCACGGCCGTGGCCCCCGCCGCCCTGCGCCACCGCTTACTGCTCAACTTTGAGGGCCAGGCCGAAGGGGTGAAACCTGATGACATTATTGCGAATCTGATGCAAAGCGTACCCAGAGATTAAGGAAGAGGAGGCTACATATGGTTGTCTCACCAGAATTGGCAAAACCACCAAGAAAAGCCACACAGGATAAACGCTGGTACCCACCGCCACAAGGCAAGTGGACATACGCTGATTATCTGTATCTGCCAGACGACAATATGCGTTATGAGATTATTGGAGGGAATTTATACATGTCGCCAGCGCCACGCCCTAATCATCAGTTTGTATTAGGTGAGCTATTTGCCACTTTCCAGGAACATGTGAAAAGGAATCAGCT
Organism: Anaerolineae bacterium; assembly: GCA_019637635.1. Lineage (GTDB taxonomy): Bacteria > Chloroflexota > Anaerolineae > Promineifilales > Promineifilaceae > CAADGU01. Next base: position 6,057 of record JAHBVI010000018.1, on the reverse strand, counting down.
TGGCCGCGTTTATATTTCGCCCATTGATGTTGTAATGTTGCCATTCGCCACACCCGTTCAGCCTGATATGTTGTTTATCAGCCGGGACAGGCTGAATATCATCGCTGAAACCAGAATTGAGGGTTCACCCGATCTGGTAGTTGAAGTGCTATCCCCCGGAAATATCGCCCATGATTTAGAAACCAAATTCAAGGCCTATGCTGACGCTGGCGTTAAAGAGTATTGGATTGTAGACGCCGAAAATTGCACGATTCAAGTTAATGTCCTGCGGGGTCGGGCCTATGCACCGTTGGGTCAATTTTCTGGCGATGAGCAGGCATTTTCAGAAGTGCTACTCGATTTCAAGGTGCAGGTGAGTGAAATCTGTTCGTAGCCGGGGAGATTGAAGAAGATGCCGTCGCCATTTCCGGGAATGGACCCCTATTTGGAAAGTTATGAATGGACAAGTGTCCATCATAGTTTGAGTGCGCAAATTGCCCGGCAACTGGCCCCCAAAGTGCGTCCTAAATACATTGTGCGCCCGGTGGAACGTTTTGTGGTGGAGGTGTTTGACGATTTGGCGCCTTCACGCGGCAACATTTACCCGGATGTGGGCATTGCGGAGACAAAAACGGCGTATCGTGCAGGGGGTGAAAAGCAACGGCCGTTACGCCTGGCTACCTTCATGCCCACCAAAGTACCGCACGTCACCATTGAAATTAAACACGTGCTGGATGGCGCATTGGTGACGGCCGTTGAAGTCATCTCACCTACAACTAAACGTGGCGAGGGCTACCGGCAATATCTGGCAAAAAGAGATCTGATATTAGCCAGTGAAACCCATTTGTTGGAGATAGATTTGCTGCGTATGGGGCGGCGTGTGCCCATGCGCGACCTACTGCCAGACGCACCTTATTTTATCTTTCTGAGCCGGGCGGAGAAACGGCCGTATCTCGACGTCTGGCCTGTGCAACTGAACGAACCGCTGCCCACTGTGCCCGTCCCCTTACTGTCTGACGATCCGGACGTATCACTTGATCTCCAACTGGCGTTGACCACGATGTACGATGAGTTAGGCTTTGACCTGTCGGTAGATTACCGCCAGCCGCCGGAGATTCCGTTGGAAGGCGAAACGGCCGTGTGGGCCGCCGAATTGTTGAAGAAGGAGATTGAGAGACTAAGAGATTGAGAAATTGACCAATCTCCTAATCTCCAATCTCCAATCTCCACCATGCCCCTCTTTGACGAAACCACCCTGCGCAAACTGGAACAGCTAACCCTCATCGCCGACCATGTGCGTGTGGGGGTGATGAAGGGCGACCGGCGCAGCAAAAAGCGGGGCACGTCCATAGAGTTTGCCGATTATCGCAACTACACCAAGGGGGATGACCTGCGGCGGCTGGATTGGAATGTGTATGCGCGGCTGGAACGGCCGTTTATCAAACTACTCGAAGAAGAAGAAGACCTGGCCGTCCACCTGCTGGTAGATACCAGCGCCAGCATGAATTGGCCGGATACGGATGCGGATGAAAACAAACTACGTTACGCCCTCAAACTGGCGGGGGCGTTGGGACACATCGCCCTGGCAACCGGCGATTTGCTGACCGTGACGCTGTTGAGCAGCCAGGGCGACCGCGCCTGGGGGCCGTTTCGGGGGCAGGGCAATTCGCTGCGCTTATTTCAATTTTTAGAGAGTTGTTCGGCTGGCGGCGTCACCGATGTTAATTTGTCATTGCGGAATTATGCGTTGTACGGCCGTCGGCCCGGCCTGCTCTTCCTTCTCAGTGACCTGCTCTCCCCCAACGGCTACAAAGAGGGGCTAAACGCCATTCAATCACGCGACTACGAAATTGGCCTCATTCACCTGCTCAGCCCGGACGAAATAGAGCCACCACTCAGCGGTGACCTGAAGCTGGTAGACGTGGAAACCGGACAAGACGCCGAAATTACGCTGGATGCCCCCACCCTGGCGCTGTATCAGGAGCGGCTGCACGCCTGGCAAACGGAAATTGCCGCCCACTGCGCCCATCGTCACCTGCACTACATCCCTGTCATCACCAGCCTGCCCTGGGAGAAGCTGGTGGCGCAGACATTGCGAGAGAAAGGGGTGGTGAAGTAATGCTGGTGGCTGGCGGCCGGTAGTTACCTTCGCCTGTAAACCAATCTGCTTACCATTCACCGATTACCGATTACCGTTCACCGATGAGGGAAAATGACATGAATGTCCGAATGAGAATTTTTGTGGGTTTAACGGCCGTACTTCTGATGGTCTCACTGTTTATCAGCCAGATGGGGCGCAACCACCGGCTGTTTGCCGGCAGTGATCACCTTATTTATTTGCCCCTTGTTACCAAACCGGAAAACAAAGACCTGACCATTACCGGCCTGGAAATCACCCAGGCCATCCAGCGGGCAGATAACAGTGTGCCCCTGGTCGCCAATCGTCATACCGTTGTGCGCGTTTTTGCCGAAGCGCCCGTGGGCGGGCCAATCAATAACGTGGTGGTGCGGCTCATGGCCGTGCGCAATGGCAGCACCATCGGCCAGATGAACTCCGCGCCGACCACCATCCCCGTAGACGCCACCCGTGATAGTTTCAACAGCACCGTCAATTTTCAACTGCCCGCCGGCTGGCTCTCCGGCAACGTCAATCTGACGGCCACCATAGACCCGGATAATACCATTCCCGAAGCCGATGAAAACAATAACACCATCAACCGGACCATGAACTTCAACACGGTACCTGACCTGCAAGTACGCATTGTGCCCATCAACTATACCCACACCGGCCCCACCGCCCCCGGTTTTTATCCGGCGCAAAGCGTGGATTACATCAGCGATTGGCTTATGCGCTCCTACCCTATAGGCAACGTCCAGATCACCATGCGCAGCCCCTACAACTTCACCGGCAATCTGCAAGACATCAATTCCTGGGCTAATAATTCCCAAACCGGCTTGTTGAATAAAATGCGTGAACTGAAGGTGTTTGATGGCTATTCCCTGGATACACCGGTCGTCTATTATGCCTTTGTGCCCATCAGTAACGGGTCAACCCGGTGGTTCTTTTCGGGCATTGCCGGGATTGGTTGGATTGGCGGACGGGAATCGGTAGGGCTAAATTTGATGGGGTTTTGGCCGGCGGATGAAACAGGCAAGCTGGCGGCGCATGAGATCGGGCATAATATGGGCCGCCGCCACGCCCCCTGCGGCGTTTCGGGGCCGACCGATCTCGACTATCCCTATGCCGGCGCTTCCATTGGCGAATATGGGCTGGATATTTCTGAAGGGGTGTTCTGGTCGCCGGCTACGGCCGTAGACTTTATGAGCTACTGCAATCCCGCCTGGATTTCTGACTATACCTACATCGGCATTTACAACGATCAACGGGCTAATGGTTTTGCAGCGATGAACGACACGGCCGTAGACAGCCTGGTCGTTTCTGCCGGTCTCAGCGCCGATGGCATGGTGACACTGGCCCCCAGTTACGCCTTCGCCAGCTACCCCTCGGCGGGCGACGCCAGCGATTACCGGGTAGAACTGCTGGACGAAAACGATGAGGTGCTGGCCAGCCGCCCCATGCAGCTACGAGAAGCAGAGGAAGAAGAAATATCGGCGCGGGCGCTAACGGCCGTGCTGCCCCTGCCCAGCACAGCCACCACCTTACGCATCGTGTACGGCGATGAAATCGTCGCCAGCCGCAGCCTGAACAACGCCGCCGCCTTTGGGCCACAAACGGCAACGGCCGTGCGCGAAGGCAACAGTATCACCCTCACCTGGGGGCTGGTAAACACCCCCGCCATTGTCCGTTACTCGCCGGACGGCGGCCAAAGCTGGCTGACCCTGGGCATTGGCGTCACCGACGGCACATTCCTGGTAGACGCCGCCGCCCTGCCCGCCGGTGAAGACGGCCTGTTTGAGATTATCCTGGGGAATACGGGCAGCAAGGTGGTGCTGACGGCCGTGATGCCATAGGAGATTAGAGATTGGAGATTAGAGATTGCTTAATCTCCAATCTCTAATCTCCTTTCACGAAATCATCAATCAACCGCCGCGAGATGCTCATGGATGGGGGGATGCCGGGCAGGTTATCGGCTGTAAACCAGCGGGCATCCTCAATTTCGCTCGCTTCGGGAGTAATGTCGCCGCTGGCGTATTCGGCGGTGTAAGCAATCATCAACGAATTGGGGAAGGGCCAGGGCTGGCTGCCAAAGTAGGTGACGTTTTGCACTTCCAGCCCCACTTCTTCGCGGATTTCGCGGTGTACGGCCGTCTCCAACGTCTCTCCCGGCTCCACAAAACCGGCTAACACGCTGTAAAAACCGGCGGGATGGCGCGCCCCCCGCGCCAGCAAAATTTCGCGGCCGTTTGCCCCCTGGCGGGTAACGCGCATAATCACCGCCGGGGAGATACGCGGGTACGTCACCAGACCACAAGCCGGGCACTTCTTTGCTCGTTCGTGCGGTTGTACCTCATTGAACACCCCGCAACGGCCACAGTAAAGACTGGTACGGTCCCAATCCAGGATTTGCAGCGCCCGCCCACCCAGCCAGAGCTGCTCGTCGGGCATACGGCCGTACAAAGCCCGCAACCCCTCAAAGCTCATGCCCGGCGGTGGGGGCGTCTCGGCAGCTACCTCGGCAGCATAACAATGCAGGGGCGACTCTCCGGGCAAATATCCCAGGTATTGCTGGCGTAGCGGTGTGAGGCCCAGGTCAGCCGGTGACGATAGCCAGGGCCAGGTGGCCTGACGGCCGTCTGGCATTACCAACAATTGAAAACCGGCCAAAATAAACCAACAGGCCGTTGCCGGTGGTTCGGCCGGGGGAGTGACGAGCGAGACAAACGATTCCATGAATCCTCCGCGGAATAAAGGTGGCGAATTGTAGCATAAAGGATAACGGCCGTACCCCCTCAGCCAGTTGCCCCCTCGCCATTTCTGCGTATCATCCATCTCCCTGATTAAACGCATACGGCGCCAATTGCCCAAATGAATAATCGGCGTCAACTGCAAAATCTTTGATCAGTCTCATAAAAGACTTCACGGGCAGCAGCCCGCCACGATGGATGAAAATTCATCATTCATCCTTCATAATTCATAATTCTCAGAGGAGTGGACATGGTGAATCCCGAAGTGATGGTGGTGTTTTGGGGGCTGGCTTCGGCCGTGACCTGGGGCGCGGGTGATTTTAGCGGTGGGGTGGCAGCTAAACGCACGGCCGTGACCAGTGTCGTTGTCGTTTCGCAGCTTGTGGGCGGCATTTTTCTGGTTTTGTTGGCGCTGCTGTTTCGGGAGGCGCTGCCCACGCCGGCCTCGCTGTTGATGGGGATGCTGGCAGGCATGGCCGGGGTCGTTGGTCTGTTGGCGCTGTACAGTGGGCTGGCCAACGGCCGTATGGGGGTGGTCGCTCCCTTAGCCGCCGTCATTTCGGCGGCGCTCCCCGTTCTCGTTAGCCTGTTTATCGAGGGGCTGCCGCAAATGACCCAATTGATGGGGTTTGGGTTGGCGCTGCTGGCTGTCTGGTTGTTATCGGGCATGGGCTGGCGCACGGCCGTGCCTCGCCAGGAATTGGGGTATGCTCTGGTCGCCGGGACGGGTTTTGCCCTTTTTTTTATCTTCATTGACCGCGTGGAACCGGGTTCGCTCTTTTGGCCGCTGGCGGCGGCGCGCACCGTATCGGTGACGCTGTTGAGCCTGTGGGTGGTAAGCCGGGGGGAATGGGTACGGCCGTTGCCCCATCACCTGCCCCTCATTGCCCTGGCCGGGATACTGGATGCCCTGGGTAATGCCTTTTTTGCCCTGGCAGCTCGCCTGGGGCGGCTGGACATTGCCGCGGTGTTGGCCTCGCTTTATCCGGGATCAACCGTCTTGCTGGCACGGTTGATATTGCAGGAGAGGCTCACGCGATGGCAATGGTTGGGCGTCTTGCTCGCCCTGGCTGCCCTGGTGTTGATCACCCTGTGAAGAAACGTATAAACTGGAGCCACCCCGTCATTTTCACAGCAATTCGAAATATGACAGAACCCGGCGAGTAAAATCGCGGCAACAGAAAGCAAAGTCGGCCTTCGCCGACTGGAAAT
>JAHBVI010000179.1 GCA_019637635.1 Anaerolineae bacterium | reverse complement strand
TATTCCGAACATGAGCATTGATGACTTCTATCTGGGTGGCTACATTCAGTGTGACAATCTGCCCCTGAATTGCAGCTTTGAACAGATGTTTGCCCACTGGACAGTGGAAGCCCCACACCCACAGGATGAGAACTGGCTGCCCACTACAAGCGAGTATCACAGTGGTTGGTACAGTGCCATGGCCGAAGTAAATTCATATGCTCCAGAGGTGCCTTATTTGATTAGTTCTTCGATACCTGTCCAACCAGTAGGAGTTGAATACAGATTTTCTTTCTATGGCAAAGCATCTGACACGGCGACGGGTATCAGGGTAGGAGGATATGTCTATTGGTATAACAACGACCAACTGTTGGGACAGATGTTAATTGGCATCGTAGAACCTTATGGACATACTGATTGGACATTATTTGCAACTCCCTTTACCTGCGCGTGGCCCGGAGCAAATAGAGCGGTGATGTTTTTTGAGGTAGGGGATAACAGTTTTGTTCAAGGCCGGCGAGATTTCCCAGCCCGCATGTTTATAGATGACGTGAAGGCGGAAAGTCGGCCTGTTGCCAATTGCCCCCTGCTGAATTCGGGCGGTAATTGAGTTATGGCACTCCTAAATGAGTTGTGAAGGGAGGAGAGGCTTTAGCCGATGCGCGGTTCGCCTGAAGGCTCTCCTCCGACTTTTCGCATTTCAGATAGGGTCGGCATAATCAGACATCCGATTTCTTCAAGAAATCGGATGTCTCATGGAGAGCGGCTTAGTTGATGAACCGCTGCGCGTAATCAGCGCCCCAGATGAGGAAGGCGATGCCGGAGAGGGCCAGGTATTGGCCGTAGGGCAGGGCCGTGCCGCGCCCCACACGGCGCGTCAGCAGCAGCAGCAGCGTGATCGCCCCGCCTAACATGACCGCCCAAAAGAGGCAAAACCAGATGCGGTGCCAGCCCAGCATCAGGCCCAACAAGACCGCCAGTTTCACGTCGCCCATGCCCAACGGGATGCGCTCACGGCCGTACATCAAATTCGCCAGCCCATACAAGGCGCCAAACACCACCAGCCCCACCACACCCCCGGCTAAGGCCAGCCGGATGTTGTTCTCGTCGGCCGTCACCAAAAAGCTGCCCGCCAACGCCAACAGCATGGCCGGGTACACGACGGCGTTGAAGATGAGCCGGTGTTCCAGGTCAGTGACGATGATCAGGATGAGGATGGCGATGTACAGGCTGTTCACCACCAGATTCACCGTTTCCGTCATCCACAAGGGCAGGCAGAAGAACAACACGGCCGTACCCACCAACACCAGATACGGCCGTTTGCGCTGCCGCCAGCCCCAGGTATTCCACGACGGCCGTGCCCCCGCCGGCAAATAATCGGCCAGCCAATTCACAGCCACCCCCGCCAGCAAACCCACCAAAAGCCAGATAAAATTCAACAGCGAAATCGTCATAGGCGAATTATACGCCACATTTTTTGCCCATCCCAAAAGCGGGTATCATTAGCGGTAATCGGTTATCGGTAAACGGTAATCAGTTGACCGATAACCGATTACCGTTTACTGATTATCGCAACGGAAGGAGAAGAAAATGAACCGCGTACTTCACATTTTGGCCTACATTTTAGTGGGCGTATTTGCTTTGTTATTGGTGGTGGTGGCGGCGCTGCTGGTGGTGCAGCGACGGCCGTACCCCGACACCAGCGGCGCCCAAACCGTGCCCGGCCTCAAAGCCGAAGTCACCGTTTACCGCGATGAATTCGGCATCCCCCACATCTATGCCAGCAGCCTGGAAGACCTGTTGTTTGCCCAGGGTTACGTCCATGCCCAGGACCGTTTCTGGCAAATGGAATGGTGGCGGCACATCGGGCAGGGGCGCATTTCCGAAATCGCCGGGGAATCCACCCTGGATAATGATAAATTTATCCGCACCATGGGCTGGAACCGCATGGCCGAAGCCACAGTCGCGTATTACCGCGAAAACGAACCGGCCTATTACGCCCTGTTGGAGGCTTACGCCGCCGGCGTCAACGCCTACATCGGCGATAAATCCCCCGGCGAGTTATCGCTCAACTATACCGTCCTCCAGGCGGTCAACGAAGCCTGGGAAATTGAACCCTGGGAACCGGTGGACACGGTAGGCTGGGGGGTGGTGATGTCGTTTGACCTGGCCAATGACATTGACCGGGAACTGGCCTACGCCCGCATGATTGATCAGTTTGGCGAGGAAGTGGTGGCCGAACTGGTGCCGCCCTATCCCTACCACAATCGCCCCGTGATTGCCCCCAGCGACCAGTTGGTGAGTGAGCTTGACGGTCAGCGTGTGCCTATGGGGTGGCGCACGGCCGTGAACTGGCAAAACGTCCACACCACCCTCATCGGCGCGGCCCCGCAAACCCTGGGCGGCGAATTTTTTGCCGGTTCCAACAACTGGGTCATCAGCGGCCAACACACCGACACCGGGCAGCCTTTGTTGGCCAATGACCCCCACCTCAGCATCCAGATGCCCGCCATCTGGTACCAGGTGGGGCTGCACGCCCCCGGCTACGATGCGGTCGGCTTCTCTTTTGCCGGGGTGCCCGGTGTCATCATCGGCCACAATAACGACATCGCCTGGGGCGTTACCAATACCGGCGCCGACGTGCAAGACCTTTATATCGAGCGCATTTCCGGCAGCCAGTACGAATACATGGGTACCATGCACGATCTGGAAATCATCGAAGAGGTCATCAAGGTCAACGGCGGCGACGATGTGATCCTGCCGGTGCGCATCACCCGTCACGGCCCGATCATCAGCGATGTGCTGGACGATGTGGCCGATGCATTGGCCGTGCGTTGGGCGGCGCAGGAACCATCCCGCGTTCTACAGGCGGTGCTGCTGCTCAACCAGGCCAGCAATTATCAAGAGTTCCGCGATGCCTTGCGCTATTGGGACATCCCCTCCCAAAACGTCATCTACGCCGACCGTGAAGGCAACATCGGCTATCAGATGCCGGGGCACACGCCCATTCGCCGCAATGGCCTGGGCATGGTGCCCGCCCCTGGCTGGACGGATGAATACGAATGGGATGGCTGGATTCCTTTTGAAGAACTACCCGCTCTCTTCAACCCCGACCAGGGTTACATCTCAACGGCCAACCATGCCATTGTAGACCAGGCTTACCCCCACTACATCACCCGCGATTGGGCCGATGGCGACCGGGGCCAGCGCATTGTGGAGATGATTGACGCCATCATTGCCAACGGTGGCAAAATCTCAATGGATGACATCGCCGTCATCCAAAACGACAATTTCTCCCTTTTAGCCAAAACGTATATGCCCTATCTGGCGAATTTGCAACCGGCCGATCCGCAGGTGCAGGCGGCCATCAACACCCTGCGCAGTTGGGATGGGCAAGAAGTGCGGGACAGTGCCGCCGCTACCATTTTTGAACTGTTTTACGTCCACCTGTACCCGGCTATTCTGGCCGATGAAATTGGCGAGGAGAACGTTGGCGAGATTCGTAACAACATCTTCCTGCACGCCATCGCTCCTGATGTACTGTCTCCCTGGTGGGATAACGTGAACACGCCGGAAAAAGAAAGCCGCGAAGATATTCTGCTGCAAGCGTTGACGGAGGCGCTGGCCTGGCTGGATGAAAATAAGGGGGGCGAGGTAGCCTGGGGCGAACTGCATACGGCCACGTTTGTCAGCCTGCCGTTGGGCAGCAGCGGTATTGCCGATGTGGAGGCGTTGGTGAATCGGGGGCCGTTTGCGGCCGATGGCGGGCGTAGTATCGTGAACGCTACTGGCTGGTCGCCGGGTGATCCGGCGGTCATCACCGGCCATCCCTCTATGCGCATGATTTTGGATTTGAGTGACTTTGACGCCAGTCGCGCCGTTATTCCCACCGGTCAGAGTGGGCATCCGGGTCATCCACTGTATGACAGCGAAATTGAGTTGTGGTTAAACGGGGAGTACCACCCGCTGTGGTGGAGCCGGGAAGCAGTGGAGGCTCATGCGGTAGATACGTTGGTCTTACGGCCGTAGAAAATAGAGAGATTGGAGATTGGGGATCAACCGATCTCCAATCTCCAATCTTTTTTATGAAGAAACAGGAATTTTAAGCACCTGACCGGTCACAATGTAATGGGGGTTGACGATGCCGTTTGCTTCGGCAATATAAACCCAACTCATGCCAAACTTCAGCCCAATGCGGAATAAATTATCACCCGGCTGCACCACGTAGTAGGTGTAATTGCCATCCGTCGGCTGCCCACCACTGCCCCCGGTGCTGCCCGCCGCCGGAATGCGAATGGCCTGACCCACCACAATGTAATTGGGATTGGGGATGCCGTTATAGCGCGCCAAAACCGTCCACGAATACCCATATTGCAGCCCAATGCGGAACAGATTCTCGCCTGGCTGGACAATATGAATGACTTCCTGGGCGGGCGGCGTGCCTACCGTACCACCCCCGGAGGTTGGTTCGCCGCCTGTCGCCGGCGGTGGGGCCGTCGTCTGCTCGCCACCTTCAGCAGGTTGGGTCTGTTCGCCGCCTTCGGCCGGTTGTGTTTGTTCACCGCCTTCAACGGGTTGGGTCGGTTCGCCGCCTTCGGCCGGTTGGGTTTGCTCGCCACCTTCAACGGGTTGGGTCGGTTCGCCGCCTTCGCTCGGTTGGGTTTGTTCGCCGCCCGTTTGCTCGCCACCCGTTTGCTCGCCGCCTTCAACCGGTTGGGTCTGTTCGCCGCCCGGTTCCGTCTGTGGCGGGCCGTCGGTGCCGCCGCCGATATTAGGGTCTGGTGTGGCGGTGGGTTCACCGCTGCCGGGGATGGGCATCTCACAGGCTGACAACACGAGCATGATGGAGAGCAGTAAAACGAGGATACAGAAAAGATTTCGACGAGACACCATAATTGACCTCCGCTGATTTTTGACGGCCGTGACCCTATTTCATATCCAGGCCGACTTATTCATTTACATAACAGGTGAACATAATATAACACGTTTTTCTCGTTACGTAAAGTTGTTCAGGCAGATGGCATCATCGGAATTTGCACGCCGCGCTCTTTGGCCGTCTGGATGGCTTCCGGGTAACCGGCGTCCACGTGCCGCACCACACCCATGCCGGGGTCAACGGTTAATACCCGCTTTAACCGCGCGGCTGCTTCCGGCGTGCCGTCGGCCACGATCACCTGCCCCGCGTGCAGGCTGTAACCAATGCCCACGCCGCCGCCATGATGAAAGCTGACCCAGGTAGCCCCGGCGGCGGTGTTGATGAGGGCGTTGAGGATGGGCCAGTCGCCAATGGCGTCAGAGCCATCGCGCATCCCTTCCGTTTCCCGATTGGGGCTGGCTACTGAACCGGCGTCCAGATGATCGCGGCCAATGACGATGGGCGCTTTCACCGCGCCGCGAGCCACCAGGTCATTAAACAGCAGCCCGGCTTTATCCCGTTCACCGTACCCCAGCCAGCAAATGCGGGCCGGCAACCCTTGAAAGTGGACTTTCTCCTGGGCCATGGTGATCCAGCGGCGCAGGGCTTCATTTTCGGGGAACAGTTCCAGGATGGCCCGGTCGGTCACGTAAATGTCTTCGGGGTCGCCACTGAGAGCGACCCACCGGAATGGCCCTTTACCTTCGCAGAATAACGGCCGTATATACGCCGGTACAAACCCCGGATAACTAAACGCCTCAGTCACCCCTTCGTCAAAAGCCCGCTGCCGCAAATTGTTGCCATAGTCAAAGACAATTGCCCCTTGTTTTTTGAACGCCACCATGGCCGCGCACTGCGCCGCCATAGATTGCGCCGACAGGCGGGCAAATTCAGTGGGATTGGCGTCGCGCAGCTTTCGCCCTTCGTCAAACGACAGCGTATGCGGAAAATAGGCCAGAAAATCGTGCGCCGAGGTCTGGTCTGTGACCATATCCGGGATGCGCCCCTCGGCCAGCAAACGGGGAAAAACTTCGGCGGCATTGCCAATCAGCCCAATCGAACGGGGCTGACCAGATTTGACATAATGTTCCACCCGTGCCAGCGCATCGTTATAATCCTCAGCGACTTCATCAATATACCGGTGTTCCAGGCGGCGGTTCGCCCGCCATTCATCCACCTCCACCAGCAGCCCCACGCCGCCGTTCATGGTAATGGCTAATGGCTGCGCGCCGCCCATCTCACCCAGCCCGGCCGTGAGTACCCATTTACCTTGCAGCGAAGGCCAGCCGGCCTGCCGTGCCGCTTCCGCAAAAGTTTCATACGTTCCCTGCAAAATACCTTGCGTGCCAATATAAATCCAGCTACCGGCCGTCATCTGCCCATACATAATCAGACCTTCCGCTTCCCATTTGTCAAAATTCTCCTGGGTGGCCCAATGGGGCACCATATTGGAATTGGCAATGAGGACACGCGGCGCGTCTGCATGGGTGCGGAACACAGCCACCGGTTTACCACTTTGCACCAGCAGCGTTTCATCGTTTTCCAGAGTTTGCAGGGAAGCCAGGATGGCGTCGAAGGCGGCCCAATTGCGGGCGGCGCGCCCGCGTCCGCCGTACACAATCAGGTTTTGCGGATCACCGGCTACATCGGGGTCCAGATTGTTTTGCAACATACGGTAGGCGGCTTCTTGCAGCCAGCCTTTACAATGCAGTTTAGTCCCAACAGGGGCGCGCACAATACGGTTCATTTTCCTTACTCCTTGCCATGTAGCGCGATTTGCCAAATCGCGTTACAACGTTGTTTTAAGATGAAACGATAGTCTGACTGCCTAGAATTATAGAATTCATCGCCCGGTCTTCAAAGACTGTGCCTCTAATCAACTGCTTATGTTATAATTTGCTGGCAAAGAGGGTCAGATCAGCTAAATGATTCACAAGCACCAAATTTTGCCGATTCTACCAATACCACGATAGATGGAGTGTGAGGAGAGGGGGTGGGAACTGTTGTCTGTGCCATCTCCAAGTGAAAGATTTATGAGCGGCGAGACCATTCTGATTATTGATGATAGCAGGGAAATTGTAAAACATCTGACGGAATACATGCTGCCTACGTTTGGCTATCAAACCCTGTTTGCCTACGATGGACAGACGGGTTTGCAGCTTATTCGGGAGAAGAAGCCAGACCTGGTGCTTTTGGATTTGCATTTGCCGGAAATGACGGGGACGGATGTGCTGCAACAAATGGCTAAAGAGGCATTGAGTACACCGGTTGTGTTGATGACCGGTTATGGCTCAGAACAAAGCGCCATTGATGCCTTTCGTTTGGGCGCCAAAGATTACATTATCAAGCCCTTTACGGTAGATGAAATTACAGAAACGATAGACCGGGCTTTGGTGGAACCCCGTCTTTTGCATGACAAAGAGGATTTGGCGGAGCAACTGCGCCGGGCCAAGGTGGAACTGAGCCGCCAGGCGCATGAGATGGAAACGCTGTTTAACATTGGCAAAGCGATTGCCTCTTTGCTGAGTGTAGACCAGGTATTGGAACGGGTGCTGGAGGCGGCCACGCAGCTAACCGATGCGGAAGAAAGCATTATCTGGAAGCTAGATGAAAGTGGCGACTATCTGCTGGCTTACGGCAGAAAAAATGGGGTGGCAGGGCACACAGAACAAGAGCGGTTGTTGGTGGCGGATTCCCAAATTGGGCAGGTGTTGCAAACAGGACGGCCGTGGCGACAATCCCGCTCCTCAGGCCAGGGACTCAAATTGGGGGAAGACTATTATGCCCGCGCCGTGTTGTTTGTGCCCTTGAAACTGCGTGGCGTTCCCCTGGGGGTGTTGGGGGTCAACAACCTGGTTGCTTTCCGTTCGTTTAGCAAACAAGATGAATTTTTACTTTCGTTTCTGGCCGATTATGCCGCCATTGCGCTGGAAAATGCACGGGTATTTCAAGCCGCCGACCAGGCATTGGCCGGCCGTCTGGTGGAACTCAATGTGTTGGGTGAAATAACCCGCACCATCACTTCCACTCTGGAATTGGAAGAAGTGGTGCGCCTGACCATTAACCAGGTGCATGATAGCTGGCGCATTGAAGCCTCTTCTTTGTGGTGGCTGGATGAATCGGGGCAATCGCTGAAAGTGCTGGCCAATGTGGGCACACCATCGGAGATATTGAGCGATGTGCGGCTGCCGGTGGATGAGGGGATTGCCGGGGCGGTGGCGCGGACGGGCAAGTGGATTTACTCGAATGATGTGGCTACCCATCCGCTGCATTTTCGGAAGGCGGATGAGTTGACGGGTTTTGCCACCCGTTCCCTGCTGTGTGTGCCCCTGGTTTTTCGGCGGCAGGTGGTAGGGGTAATGGAACTGCTGAACAAGCTGGATGGCGATTTTGATGATCAGGATGTGGAACGGGCGCTGTCCATTGCTTCGGCCGTAGCCATTGCCGTTTCTAATGCCCTGCTTTTTCGGGAGGCGGAAACACGCAAGCAGCATTTGGAAGCGACGCTGGAACATAACAGCAGCCCCATTTTGATTACCGATGCGCGGGGGCGGGTCCTTTTGCTCAATCAGGAAGCGCGTAAACGGCTGCATCTGGCGTCGGGGGCGATTGGCCGACCGGTGGCGCAGGTCATTCACCCGCCGGAGGTGGTGGCGCTGCTGACGGAGCCGTTGGTGGAAACGGCCGTTGAACTGGCGCTGCCGGATGGTTCGGTGTGGCTGCCACGAGTAGCGCCCATTCCCGGTCACGGCCGTATCCTCATCCTGCAAGAGATCACCCACCTGCGTGACCTGGATAAAGCTAAAGACCACTTTGTGGCTACTGTGTCCCACGACATGCGCGCCCCCCTGACACAAATTCGGGAGTTGGCGCGCAGTTTAGAGAGCGCCGGCGACTTGAACGACACACAAGGCCGGATTACAGCCCAAATTTTACAGGCGGCCAAGAAAATGATGGGGTTGGTGGATGGCCTGCTGGAACTGGCAAAAGTTAATACAGGGCTTGAACAGCAATCACAACCCTGCGATCTGCTGGGAATTGTGACCGAAGTAGTCGAAGATTATCAGATTCAGGCCTTATCGCGCCGGGTGACGTTGGTGCTGACGGCCGAAGGTGAAATGCACGCGGTGCAGGGCAACCCCACCCAACTACGCCGGGCGGTTAGCAATCTGGTAGATAACGCCATCAAATTTTCCCCAGAAAATGATATGGTGGAAGTTATCCTTTTTGGGGACAATCACCACGTGCTGATAAAAGTTTGCGATAGAGGGGAAGGGATCGCCGAAAGTGACAAACCGTATATTTTTGAGACGTTTTATCGGGGCAAAGATGTGGGGGGGGATGAAGGCTCCGGTTTGGGGCTGGCGTTAGTTTATTCAATTGCTGAAGCGCATGGGGGCAAAATTTGGGTGGAGAGCCAGAATGATGGCAGTACCTTTGTTTTGGAGTTGCCGGTGGGCGGTAATCCGTGAGCCGAAGTCCGTGAGCCGACGTCCGGCATCGGACAGCGAGCTTCGGGCAGCGGTTATCTGGCTTCGAGGAAGTAAACTATGCTGGCTAAAGTCATAAGTTGTGCCATTGTCGGGTTAGAAGCTGAACTGGTGGAGGTAGAAGTAGACCTGCTGCGCGGCGGCCCCATTTTTAACCTGGTGGGACTGCCCGATGCGGCTGTGCGCGAAAGCCGTGACCGGGTTCACAGCGCCATCAAAAACAGCGGCCTGGAATTTCCCGGGAACAAACGTATCACCGTTAATCTGGCCCCTGCCGACCTGCGCAAAGAAGGCCCGGCCTATGATCTGCCCATTGCCATTGGCATTTTGGCCGCTTCCCAACAAATCTGGCCCGATAAACTCAACGGCGCACTGTTCCTGGGCGAACTCTCGCTAGATGGTTCCACGCGGCACACCAAAGGTATTTTGCCTATGACGGCGCTGGCGCGTAAGGAGGGCTACGGCCGTGTCTATGTGCCCGCCGCCGATGCCGAAGAAGCCGCTCTGCTGGATGACGTAGAGGTTATCCCCGTGCAAAATTTGCAAGAACTGGTGGGGCATCTTACCGGGCTGCGCTCCATTCAACCCTTTTCCGTAGACCTGAAAGAAGTCTTTGGCGGCGATCCTCTGTATGCGGCCGACTTTGCCGACATCATGGGCCAGGAGCATGTGAAGCGGGCCATGGAAATTGCGGCAGCGGGCGGGCACAATTGTCTGATGAGTGGGCCGCCGGGTGCAGGCAAGACGCTCATTTCCAAATCATTGCCCGGCATTTTGCCGCGCATGTCGGTGGACGAGGCGCTGGAAGTGACCAAGATTTACAGTGTAGCCGGTTTGCTGCCGGCCGATACGCCGTTGATCCGGGAACGGCCGTTTCGCGCCCCCCACCACACCATCAGCTATGCCGGGCTGGTGGGCGGCGGCGCCTGGCCCCGCCCCGGCGAGATTTCCCTGGCCCACCGTGGCGTCCTTTTTCTGGACGAACTACCCGAATTTGGCGAGCGGCTGATTGAGGTGCTGCGCCAGCCGCTCGAAGGGCTGCCGCGTGAAGTGTCCATCTCCCGCGCTTCCGGCACCGTCACCTACCCCGCCAACTTCATGCTCATTGCCGCCCAAAACCCCTGCCCCTGTGGGTACTATGGCGACCCCACCCATGCCTGCACCTGCTCTAACGCCATGATCACTCGCTACCAGAAGCGCATCTCCGGTCCCCTCATGGATCGCATTGACCTGCATGTGGATGTGCCCCGCGTCCCTTTTGAAAAGCTCACTAGTCTCCATCGCGGTGAATCTTCAGCCGTAATCCGGGAGCGGGTGGAAAACGCCCGGCAAATTCAAGCAGAGCGATTACAAGGTCATGGCCTGCATTGCAATGCGGAGATGGGGCCAGGCGAAGTGCGCGAAATTTGCCAGATTGATGAAACGGGCAAACGCTTGATGAAGAGCGCCATGTCTCAGATGAGCCTGAGCGCCCGCGCGTACCACCGGGTGCTGAAAGTGGCCCGCACCGTTGCCGACCTGGGTGGCGTGCCCGCCATTGAACCGGCGCACCTGGCCGAAGCTTTACAATACCGCCCCCGCAGTACAGAATAAAAAACAGCGCGGCTTTTTAGCCGCGCTGTTTCCTCGTTGGTTTAGCGGTGGTTGAGGTTTAGGCCATTAAACCCACATGTTCCTGATATTCCCGCCACGCTCTGTTGAATGCTTCAATCACGTCATCGGTGGCCCGGTGGTCAATCAACCAGGTGGCCCACAACATATGGCCGCTTATTTTCTTACGATTGGCTTGTGGCTCCTCAAGTTGCCCTACGGTAAAGGCGAAATCCCCCACAATGTCATCTCGTTCTTTTTGGTTTGTTAGCCACTGGTAAAATGATGTCATGATTGCTCTTTTCCTTATTACCTCAATGTTGCGCCTGCCATTTTGGATCAAAGACAGAACATACCAAATAACTTTGTTCTGGATGGTTACATAATATCATTAAGATCAGGCTTATCAATCAAGAAGCTGTGAAAGTTCAGAGCAAGAGCATAGTACATTATGACTACTAACGGCCGTATACCCCCCGTTATTGGATGATTGACGGTATGGCAACGGCCGTTGTTTGCATTCATCCCTAAGGAATTAGTACAATTCCGCTTGCGAAGCGGGCAGCCATCGTATATGGTTATGTTTGCGCTCAGGGGGCAGCCAGTGTGAAGGAAGTGGAATGAATCTACCCCAACTTCCACTATGTCGTTGATACAATCTGGCATTCAGTGCCCATTATTCATAAATGGCTTAGTAGTTATGGCAAAAGATCGCACCAAATACCAAAAAGCAATGAGAACCGGTTTGGCCTATAACAGCGCCCAGCGTTGGCAGGAGGCATTCGGCGCCTTCCGGGTAGCCATTGCCGAGTTCCCACAAGAAGCGGCCCCATACGCCGGACTGGGCGAAGCCTGTCTGGGGCTGAAACAGTTAGATCGGGCGCTGGAATGTTTCAAATTAGCCGCCCGTTATTCCCAGGGTGATATTACCTATCTGAAAAAAGTGGCCGATATTCAAGAACGGCAGGGGCAGCTCAGCGAAGCCGGCCGCACCTACATGGCTATCGGCGAAATTTTGCTCAAGCAGCGAAAACTTGATGAAGCCATCGGCAACTGGCAGCGCGCCATTCGTCTGGACCCCAATCTGCTGGGGGCGCATCGTCGCCTGGCGATGGTTTTCCAGCGGCAAAACAAG
The DNA here is from genome assembly GCA_019637635.1 of Anaerolineae bacterium. Taxonomy (GTDB): domain Bacteria; phylum Chloroflexota; class Anaerolineae; order Promineifilales; family Promineifilaceae; genus CAADGU01. The sequence goes on along the minus strand of JAHBVI010000179.1, from coordinate 767 downwards.
GTGCGTGACGCCGTACGCGAATATCTGGCCATCGCCCGCATTTTGCAGATGCAGGGGGAATCGAAAAAAGCAATGCAAATGGCCCAGGCTGCCCTGCGGCTAGACCCCGGTAATGACGATGTGTTGAAAGCGTTGGAACTGATCCAACACGGGGAAGCTGCTTTCCGCGAGGAAGAAGAGGAAGCGGCGGCAGCGGCGGAAACGCCAATTTCTGAGGAAGCGCAGGCGGAAGCGGACAGTCTGACGGAAACGGTGCGCCAGATGGCCGCTATTTTTGAAGCGGAACGCAGTAAACAAGGCCAGCCGGAAATCAAAGTGGCCGATCCCATTAGCCTGGCGCGGCGGACGGCGCAAGAACAATTGGCCGAAGAAATCTTCCGTGACGAGGACGACAGCGACACTTCCGCCGAGAATGGCTTGAGCAAACTGGAACGGGATGCGGCGCTGGGGCAGGGCATGGATTTTGAAGCGCGTGGTCAGATCGCCGACGCGATTAATTCCTACAAAAAAGCGATTGATGGCGGGTTACGGCTGCCCGCCGCCTACTTTACTATTGGGCTGTTGTATCTGGAAAGCCAGCAGAAGGAACAGGCCCGCCAGATGCTAGACCTGGCCGCCCAGGAGCCGGTTTATGCCGAAGCAGGGCGGGTAGCGTTGAGCAGGTAACGGCCGTACCTCACCCCCACACACTTAAGCACGGCCGTCATTGTAGGAATGACTCAAGTAAATGGTGCGCAGGTGCAGCGGTTACAGGCACTCTACCAGAT
>JAHBVI010000178.1 GCA_019637635.1 Anaerolineae bacterium | reverse complement strand
GTTAGTGTCACGAAGCTTTCGCCACTCCCTTAAGACTACAACGGATGGAGAATTAAGCGGATAAATTTCCAGAGAGGAATCCGTTCATTTCTTTATCCGCTGTAGTCATGGTGAAAAACGAATGACACTAACAAGATTGGTTCAATAGTCCAAACTTGTCATGCTGAGGTCTTCCGAAGCATCCCTTCCCCTGAAATGACCAGAGCTGTAGGGATTCCTCGCTCCGAAGACTACGCTCGGAATGACAATTGCAGGTAATTTGTAAAGGGCAAATCTCGTCTTATGAACCATGCCCCAGTTTGCGAAAGTTGTGTCAGAAAGGGATAAAACAGGTGTAAGAAGTACGTATACGGCCGTGACCCCTCCTGGGAAGCAATTCCCAGGCTGATACAAGAAGTACGCTAAAGCGCACTGAAGAGAAGCCCTGGCAACGCACTTTCAGTGCGTTTGTGTATCTCAGACGCCGGATTGCGTCCGGCGGCAAACGGCTCGAAAACCGGTTCATCACAGTACACCGGCAAATCTCACCCTTCCTGGCGTAACGCCCGTAACTGCTTGAATAGCTCTTTTTCTTTGTCGGTCAACTGCTTCGGCAGGTGGACTTCCAGCGTGGCGTAGAGGTCGCCACGTTCGTCGAGGTTTTTCAGTTTGGGCATGCCCAATCCGCGCAGGCGGAACGTCTTGCCGTTGGCGGTACCTTCGGGAATGGTCAGGGTAACGGTGCGATCCAGGCTGGCAACCTGCACACTGCCGCCGAGCACGGCCGTATACAAATCCACCGCCACCTTCACCCGCAAATCATCCTCGTCCCGCTCAAAGGTAGCATGGGGCAGCACTTCCACGATCAGGTACAGGTCGCCTGATTGGCTGCCGCCCGTACCCGCGCCACCCTGTCCACTGAGCCGGATGCGGGAGCCGGTCTTGACCCCACGCGGAATCTTGGCGCTAAGGGTACGGCCGTTTTCCCATTGCAACTGCCGCGTCGTCCCCTGAAACGCCTCCTCCAATGTCACCTGCACCGTGTGTTCCACGTCCTGCCCCCTTCGGATGCGCGGCTGCCGTTGGCCGGATGAAAAGTTACCAAAGTCAAAACCACCCGTTTGCCGCCGCCCCATCCCGCCAAACAGCGATTCAAAGAAGTCGGAAAAGCCGCCGCTGCTGCCAAACATCTGATTAAGGTCTTCCTGGCTGAAACTGCGGGTTTGGGTGCGTGGCCCACCCTGCTGCGCCTGCCACTGCTGCCAGAAATCGTTGACATTGCCGCCCGCTCGCTGGTACTGCTGCCACTGCGAGCCAAACTGGTCATACATCTTGCGCTTTTCGGGGTCAGACAGCACCTCATACGCTTCGTTGATCTCCTTGAAGCGGCTTTCGGCGCTGGCGTCGCCCGGATTCACGTCAGGATGATACTGCCGCGCCAGTTTGCGGTACGCCTTTTTGAGTTCTTTTTCGTCGGCCGTCTTGCCTACGCCCAACGTCTTGTAATAATCTTTGTATTCCATAACCAAATGCCCCCTGATTCTATTTTTAGACGTTCAACTTGTATCTTCTCAATATCTTGTGGAGGAGTGCGCATCCTCAGATGCGCATCTGAGGATGCGCACTCCTCTTTTTAGAAAAGTTGAACGTCTTTCTTTCAGGTTGTGGCGACCATTACCCGCGCCGGGCGCAATAATTTGTCGCCCACCAGGTAGCCATTTTCAACAACGGCCGTGACCACCCCCGGATCATAATCCATCGTCGCCACTGTGCCCACTGCTTCATGCCAGGCGGGGTCAAACGGCCGTCCTACTGCCTCCATCTGCCGGACGCCATGCTGCCGCATCACGGCCGTGAATGCCTGCAACGTCAGGGCAATGCCCGCCTCCGCTGGTGTGCCCGCCGCATGGGCCAGCGCCCGTTCCAGATTATCCGCCACCGACAACATGTCGCGCAATACCTTTTCCACCGTCTGGTCGGCCTCCTGCGCGTACCGCTGCGCCAGCCGCTTCTTATTGTTTTCCATCTCCGCTGCCAGGCGCATATACTTCTCTTGCCAGGAATCGGCGTCCGCCGGTTTCGCTTCCAGCGTGGCAATGGTTTGTCGCGCCGCCGCCAGTTCCGCCTGTAATTTCTGGTTGTCGGCGTCACGCTGCTGCCCGGCTGTCTGCCATTTGTACGCCTCTTCCCGCCAGGCGACGGCCTCGGCCTGCGCCTTTTGGTACTCCTGCCGCGCCAGCCGGTACGCCTCGCGCAGGTCAATGGGCGGCGCGCCGTGCCCACCGGGTCGGCGTGGGATGTTGATGGTATGGCCGGGCGACGGCCGTCCCCATTCGTCAAAGTCTCGATACATCAAATCGTCTCCCAAAAACAAAGGGCGGACATTTGCCCGCCCTTTGTTGCACAGGCGTGCCAGGCACACCCGGATAGATGTTGGCCGTGCCAGGCAGCGAAGGGTGTGCCTGGCACGACTTACACATTACATCTCCTGAAACTCACCTTCTACCACACCTTCGTCAGCGGTGTAACCTGGCTGCGGGCCGCTTTGCGGGCTGCCTTGTGCGCCACCTTGTGGCCCACTCTGGTACATCTGCTGGCTCAGGGCGTAGCTGGCTTGCTGCAACTGCTCCGTCAGCGAGCGAATGTGGGCTGTATCCTCGCCCTTCACCGCCTCTTTCAACTGGCCGATGATGGCGTGGATTTGCGATTTGTCGCTTTCAGGCACACGGCCGTTCATCTCGCTCAGGCTCTTTTCAATGCTGTAAATCATCTGGTCAGCCTGGTTGCGGGCTTCAATCAATTCCCGCTTGCGCCGGTCGTCGGCTTCGTGTTGTTTGGCCGTGTTCACCATGTTGTTAATTTCGGCATCGCTCAAGTTAGTCGAAGCGGTAATCTGAATCTTTTGCTCGCGCCCGGTGGCTTTGTCCTTGGCCGTCACGTGTAAAATGCCGTTGGCGTCAATGTCGAAGGTCACTTCAATTTGCGGCAGGCCGCGCGGCGCGGGTGGCAGCCCGTCCAGCCGGAACATGCCCAGCGTTTTGTTGTCGCCAGCCATGGGCCGTTCGCCTTGCAGCACGTGGATGTCTACGGCCGTCTGGTTATCCTCGGCCGTGCTGAATACCTCCGTCTTGCGTGTGGGGATGGTCGTGTTACGGGGGATCAGCGTGGTCATCACGCCGCCCAACGTCTCCAGACCCAGGCTCAACGGCGTCACATCCAGCAGCAGCAAATCCTTCACGTCGCCCGTCAGTACGCCACCTTGCAAGCCCGCGCCAATCGCCACCACCTCATCCGGGTTCACGCTCTTGTTCGGCGCTTTGTTGGTCAGGCTTTCCACCAGATTTTGCACCATCGGCATCCGGGTGCTGCCGCCCACCAGAACCACCTCGTCAATGGTTTGCGCCGTCAGACCGGCGTCTTTCAGGGCCAGTTCAAACGGCTGGCGCAGCCGCGCCACCAGATCTTCCGTCAACTGCTCAAACTTCGCCCGCGTCAGCGTCATTTGCAGATGTTTCGGCCCGCTGGCGTCGGCGGTGACAAAGGGCAGATTGAGTTCCGTCTGCATCGTGGCCGACAGTTCAATTTTCGCTTTTTCGGCCGCCTCGCGCAGACGTTGTAACGCCTGCCGGTCTTTGCTCAGGTCAATGCCCTGGTCTTTCTTGAACTCTTCAATCATCCACTGCACAACCCGCTCGTCCCAGTCATCGCCGCCCAAATGGGTGTCGCCGTGCGTGGACATCACTTCCACCACCCCTTCGCCCACTTCCAGCACCGACACGTCAAACGTACCACCACCCAGGTCAAAGACCAGGATTTTCTCGTCTGACTTCTTATCCAGACCGTAAGCGAGCGCAGCGGCGGTGGGTTCATTGATGATGCGCAGCACTTCCAGCCCGGCGATCTTGCCGGCGTCTTTGGTCGCCTGGCGCTGGCTGTCATTGAAGTAGGCGGGCACGGTGATGACTGCTTTGGTCACGGTCTCGCCCAGGTACGACTCGGCGTCGCGCTTCAATTTTTGCAGGATGAAGGCCGAAATTTCCTGCGGCGAATAGGTTTGCCCGGTGACGGGCACATTGACGCGGGCGTCTTGCTGTGGTCCGGCCACAATTTCATACGGCACCATGCCTTTCGTTTTGATGGTTTCGGCGTCATCCACGCGCCGCCCCATCAGCCGTTTGATGGAGTAGATGGTGTTTTCCGGGTTGACAACGGCCTGGCGTTTGGCGGTCATGCCCACCAGTCGCTCACCCTTTTTGCTAAAAGCGACGATGGAGGGTGTGGTATTGCCCCCTTCGGCGGAGGGGATGACAACGGCGTCGCCGCCTTCCATAACGGTCACCACAGAGTTGGTTGTCCCTAAATCTATACCAATAATTTTGCTCATGTTTTTCACCTCTTCGGTTCTATTTTTGATTATTGCTTCGTCTCAAGTGCCAGGCACAGGGCAAAACCGCCTGGGCATACCAATTTGTTAAGCCCTGTGCCTGGCACTGCCATACGTTCCATATTCTATGGCTGAACGTTAGAATGGTGTTGGACGGCCGTAAGAGAAACATATACACCCGCAAAGTTGACAGAGGGTGTCAGGTTAGACCAGTAAACAGTAAGCAGTGGGCAGTGAGCAGTTTGACGTATACTGCTCACTGCCTACTGCTCACTGCTGACTAATCATAAAAAGGAGATGGTGAATCATGAAGTATGGGTTTGTGATGCCGAGTGGGAATGTGCATGATGCGCTGCGTTTTGCGGAAGCGGCGGAAGCGGCGGGGTGGGATGGTTTTTTTGTCTGGGAACCGGTGTGGGGCAATGACCCCTGGGTGACGCTGGCGGCCATTGCCATGCGCACGGAGCGGATACGCCTGGGCACTTTGCTGACGCCGCTCTCCCGGCGACGGCCGTGGAAAGTGGCGGGTGAAACGGCGACATTGGATCAGTTGTCCAACGGCCGTGTCATCCTCTCTGTGGGTCTGGGCGCGCCGGAAACCGGCTTTGCCGACTTTGGCGAAGTGACCGACCGCAAAACGCGCGCCGAACTGCTGGACGAGAGCATAGACATCATCACCGGGTTGTGGCAGGGGCAGCCGTTCAATTACGACGGCAAACATTACCAGGTGACAGAAACGACCTTCATGCCGCCGGAACCGCCGGTGCAGCAGCCGCGCATCCCCATCTGGGTAGTCGGCGCCTGGCCGCAGCCTAAATCTATGGCGCGGGTGCTGAAATGTGATGGGCTGCTGCCGATCATCAAGGAGGCGGACGGCCGTTACACCCACCCCACCCCCGACCAAATCCGCGAAATGAAAGCGTATGTGGAAACCAACCGGGCGTTGACCTCAACATTTGACATCATCAAGGAAGGGGAGACGCCGCTGGACAATAAAGAGGAGTGGGGGGAAATAGTACGGCCGTATGCCGCCGCCGGTGTTACCTGGTGGATTGAATCTATGTGGACGGCTCCCAGCCTGGATGTGGTTTTTGAACGGATACAGCACGGCCCGCCCCAATAAAAAAACTCCCGGAGGGCTTAACCCTCCGGGAGTTTTGCATTTACGCTTGTTTCTCTTCGACGTATTTTTCTTCTGGCTCTCGCCCCTTCATGGCTTTGTAGATGACGTACAGGCCCAGGGCAATGAGGGTGAGCGGCCAGTATTTGCCGACCAGTTGCACCACATCCAGCAGCACGCCGTTGGTCATAATGGCGACGCCAATCGTGGCCAGAATGCCGCCGGGAATCAGCGCCCACCAGTGTGTTTCTTCGGTAAACAGCGCCGTCAGCAGGGTAATCAGGGCAAAACCCAGGCCGAAGATAACCAGGAAGATGCCGCCTTCGGCGCTGCCGCCTACATCTGCGTAAGGCCCGCTGATGGCGTAGGCGCCCCAACCAATGCCGCTGAGAATGCCACCGGGGATCATCAGGCCACCTTCACGGGTGAGGATGCCCCACACCAGGAAGAGCGCGCCCAGCGCCGGCAGGAACAACATAGCCAGATTGGTCATTTGCCCAAATTGGGCCACCAGCACCAGAATGCCAATACCGATTAAGAAAATACCACCGATTGTTTCTTTCTTTCTGTTTTTCATTTCGACCTCCATTGTCGGTTTTCCAGGGAGTGCCTGGTTATTTTTGTTAGATTGGAGATTAAAGATCGGAGATTGGAGACTTATTTAATCTCTAATCTCCAATCTCTAATCTCCTGTCAATTGATTAACGTTCAAACTTGAACACAGTATAGATTGGCGGGACGGCTCTTGGATGTGCCGGAAGTCATGGGCAGGTCATGTTGTGCGTATGACGGCCGTCGCTGAATAGCCGATAAGTTGATACAGACGGGGTAAGAATCCGGGCGTAGAATGTGTATAATGGTTTTACGCACGCCGCACTGAGTGCGGAAAGGATGAGCATGATGATGGATTTACCTTTATTTCCATTGAATACCGTCATTTTCCCCGGTTGGCCCATGCCGCTGCACATTTTTGAGCCGCGCTATAAAGAGATGGTGCGCTATTGTGTGGAGGAACAGCAGCCGTTTGGCATTGTTCTCATCGAGGAAGGGGAGGCGGAGTTTGACACGGCCGTAGCGCCCCATCAGGTGGGCTGCACGGTAGCCATTACCCAACTGGAACGAACGGAAGACGGCCGTCTCTACATTATGACTGTCGGCCAGGAGCGTTTTCGTATTCACCGGCTGAAACGAGACAAACCGTATCTGGTGGGTGAGGTGGAGATGCTGGATTTTGAGGAAGAAGACAGGAAGGTGTTGAAAACGGCCGTTGCCGACCTGCGCCCCCTGGTGATTGATTATTTCTCGGCGCTGGCTCAGGTGGACGACGATGCCGAAATTGACGCCAGCCAGATTCCCTCAGACCCGGAAGAGTTAAGCTACCTGGCGGCTGCCATTTTGCAGGTGTCGTTGGAAACCAAACAATCCATGCTGGGGGCGCGCAAAGCCTCCAACCTGCTGAAATACCTGACCGGCGTCTACAAACGAGAACTGCGGCTCATCCCCCGCCATGATATGGGCACATTCTCGGCAAATTGAAGTGTAAAACGTGAAACGTAATCTTTTACGTTTTACGTTTTACGTTTTACGCTACTGCCTGATACAACTCCCCATACTTCGTCCGCAAATAGCGAATATACGGCTCAATGGTCAGCGGGCCACCAGTCACCCGTTCAATCAGTTCATTGGCGGTAAATTTACGGCCGTGCCGGTAGATATTCTCCCGCAGCCAGCCATGCAGCGTGCCAAACTCACCCTGCTCTATTTCTGCCGGGATGCCCGGATGCGCCCGCAGCGCCTGCTCAAAAAAGAGCGCCGACATCACATTGCCCAGTGTATAACCCTGGAATGATCCCCCCACCGTACCGGCGTACCAATGCACATCTTGTAAAACGCCGTCCACATCACTGGGGGCGCGCACACCCAGGTCAGCCTCATAGCGGGCGTGCCACGCTTCCGGCAAATCCTGCACCGTTAGTGTCCCTTCCAGCAGCGCCAGTTCCAGATCAAACCGGATCATGACGTGCAAATTGTAAGTCACCTCATCGGCATCGGTGCGAATGAGTGACGGCTGTACCTTGTTGATAGCCCGGTAAAACGTGTCTTGTGATACATTTTTAAGCTGTTCTGGGAAGGTGGCCTGAAGCTGGGCGTAATAATGATTCCAGAAGGGGCGGCTGCGCCCCACCAGGTTTTCCCACAGACGTGACTGGCTTTCATGCACACCGGCCGAGGTGCCCCCTGCCAGTGGTGAGCCATCCAGGTCATGGCTGACGCCCAATTCATACAGGGCGTGACCCGTCTCGTGCAGGGTGCTGAACAACGCCTCGCTCAAATCATTTTCCTTGACGCGGGTGGTAATACGCACGTCATCAACGGAAAAACTGGTCATAAAGGGGTGGTGGGTTTTGTCCTGGCGGCCACGATTCAAATCATACCCATATTTCTGGGCCGCCATCAGGCCAAAAGCCAGCTGCTTCTCTTCGGGGAAATTTTGCTTTAAGCAGCTATCGTCGGCCGGTTCCTGGGTAGCAATGGCTTTGGCAATGGGTACAAGCTGCTGGCGCAGTTCCGCAAAGAGGGCACGCACCGATTCCGCCTTCATGCCCCGGTCGGCAAAATCAATCAACGGGTCGGCGATGTGGTCATAACCGGGGAAACAGTTGGCAATCTGGCGGGAATAATCAAGCGTTTTGGCTAAACTGTCTTGCACGGCCGTAAAATCATTGGCCGGGCGTGCCTGTGTCCACAACTGGTATGCTCCTGCCGCGTGTTCGTTGAGTTCGGCCAGGAGCCGGGGTGGCACTTTGATGAACTGTTCGTAATCGTGGCGCACCACGCGAATCAGGGAGGCTTCGTCGCTGTCATATGGCAGCGTTTCCGCCCACGGTTCCAGCGCATCCAACAGCCGTCCGATTTCCGGGTCAATGCGTTTTTCATGGGCAATCCGGCCCAATGTCGCCATCTGGCGACCTCTGGATGGCGCGCCGGCCGGGGGCATATAGGTTGTCTGATCCCAGGATAGTACGCTGGCGGCTGACGTCAGATCATCAATTTCCAGTAACCGCGTTTTCAGTTCTTGTAGTTTCTTTTCCACAGATAATTCTCCCATCAGAGTTAGAGCAACGTCTAACGGGATGGTATCTGAATTTGAAAGGATGTCAAAGGAGGGTAATTGAGTAATTGAGTAATGGGGCAATTACCCAATTACCAAATCGTCACGTGGGCTTCAATATCAGCCTGCCCCTGGGCGCGGGCGACGGAGATGCGATGATGCCCATCGCGCACGTAGTAGGTCTGCCCCACCCGGATCAGGTCAACCGGCGGCAGTGGGATTCCCCGGTCGCGGGCGATGGCGATGTTTACCCAGCGATCCAGGTTGTGGGTCTGCCGGGGGCGGAAGGTGAAGTCAAAGTCCTGACTGCGTCCTTCGCTGCCGCGAATCTGGTTGATGGGGATGATGTGTACACCGGGCAGGCGACGGCCGTTGCTGTGTTCGTTGTTTTGTTCGTGCAGGCTTTCCAGGTTTGTGTTCCGTCCGCTGACTCTGGCCCACAGCGCGTGCAGGCTGGCCTGGAAATAAAGCTGCCAGAATGTCTGCGCCGCCCGGTAACGCTGCTGCGAGGGGGTACGGCCGTTGCCAGCGTGTTGTAGATTCTGTTGAATAAGAGCTGTATTTCCGAACATCTTGCCGTCTCCTTTTTTTGATCTGAGACCAGTGTAGGAAACGGCCGTTGCCCGTCCGTGGCGGGCAGCGTTTGTCAGCGTTGCGGTTGGCGTTGCGGTTTAAATTTCGTGGGGAAATCAGGAGGCGTGTGGCCGTTCTCTTTAGCGGTGGGGCAGCAGTTGCGCTGCGGCCGCATCCACCAGCCAGGTAACACGGCCGTCGCGCGGCGCAATACGCTGCGCCGGCCATTTTTCGGGGTTGGGCGCGCCGGAGAGTACGGCGTGGAGGGCCTGCGCCTTGTTGGCGCCTGTGGCCAGAAACACAATCTGGTGGGCCTGGTTGATGAGGCGCGGGGTGAAGGTGATGCGCCGGGCCGGACGGCCGTCATAATTTGCCGTCACGGCCATGACCGGATCGGTTACTTCTTGGGGTGGAATGGGGCCGGGAAAGAGGGAGGCCGTGTGCCCGTCGTGCCCCATGCCCAGCAAAATGAGATCAAAACGGGGCCAGGGTGAGCCGAGTTGGGCCAATTGGGTGGTGTAATCGGCAACGGCCGTGACCGCATCCACCTCACCCAATGCCCGATGTACCTGGATCGGGGGGATGGGCACATGGTCAAGCAGCAGACGGGCCGTCAGGCCATAGCTGCTTTCTGCGTGGTCTGGCGGCACCAACCGTTCGTCGCCCCAAAAGACGTGGGTTTTGTCCCAGGGTATCTGGTCGCGGAAAGGCGGTTGGCTCAGTAGACGATAAAGCGGTTGGGGTGTGCCCCCACCGGAGAGGGCGATGGTGAAACGGCCGTGACGCATCATTGCTTCGTTGGCGGCCTGCACAAACAATCCGGCGGCTGTTTGATATAACTCGTCTATGTGGGGAAAAACAAGAAGCTGTGAGATGATGAACCTCGGAAGCGAGATAAGAGAATAGATACCGTCTACTCTCTTATCTCACGCATCATCTCCAACCCAAAATACGCCGCCCCATGCAGCCCGGCTAATGGGTCTTTGATGATGTGAACCGGCATCCGGCTGACCATTTCTGAAAAGCGCCCTTTGAGCGAATAACGGCGCATAAAATCACCGTCTGTTAGCTGCGGCACAATGCGCGGTGGGATGCCGCCGCCCAGGTAAATGCCGCCGGTTGCCAGCAGCCGGATGGCGTTATTGCTGGTCTCATTTGCCAGGATGTCAATGAACAGATCGAGCGTGGCGACACAAATTTCCGGCTCGCCGGCCTGGGCCGCATTGACGATCACGGGCGTCCAATTTTCAGTTGCTGCCAGTTGCTCTTTCAGGTGGGGCGGCTCGGTAAAACGGCCGCTGTCTCGCAAAAAGGCATATAAATTGGGAATGCCGCTGCCGGAGCAAACCCGCTCAAAACTTACATGATCAAAACGTGGCTCCAGGTAAGCCAATAGCTCCCGCTGCACGGCGTTTACCGGCGAGAAGGTAGCATGGCCCCCCTCAGAAGGGCAGGCCCGGTAGCGATGCCCATCGTGGATGAGAAAGGCTTCACCCAGCCCGGTACCGGGGGCGATGACGGCAACGGGGCCGGTGGGGTGGCGCTGGCCTTCGTTGATGGTGATCAGTTCGTCGGCGGCCAGGTAGGGGACGGCATTGGCGATGGATTCCAGGTCATTGAGCAGGTAAATGTTGGGAGTGTTGAGCGTTTGTTGCAACACGGCCGTGTCAATGACCCAGGGTAGATTGGTGACTTGGGCACGGCCGTTAATCACCGGCCCCGCTACCCCAAAGCTGGCTGCCACCGGCTGTACCCCTGTCCGGGCAATGAAATCAACCACCACCGCTTCCAACGAGTTATATCCGTCACTCGGATAAGTACGGCTGTGGCCTGGTTGTGCCAGGTGCACGCCTGGTTCAGCCAATGGGAATAATGCCAGGATTGTTTTAGTACCGCCAATGTCACCAGCTAAAAGCATACACAACCTCTATTAGGGTAGTGCCAGGCAAGGGGCTGTTCTACCCTGGCTATCCGAAGTAGTTTTGGTAGTTTTGCCCCTAGCCTGGCACTTGTTGTCAACATCAGGTCTAGGATTCTACCCGAACCCCGCGCCAAAACGCAATGCGGCCTTTAATGTTGGCTGCCGCCGCTTTGGGTTCCGCATAATACCAGGCGCCTCCCTTATTGATCTGGCCGTCTACCACAATATCATAGTAGCTGGCGATACCCTTCCAGGGGCAAACCGTGTGATCCCGACTTTCCCGGAAATATTCCCAGTTGACACTGTCTGATGGGAAATAATGATTTCCTTCCACCATAACAGTCTGTGTGCTTTCTGCCAGGACAACGTTATTCCATACAGCTCGAGCCATCAATTTAACTCCTTCTGACGTTTGTAGTGGGTGATTGAATAGCCGCCAATTGTGGATTACCTCTCCACGCTGTCTGCATTTTCGGCATGGACAATTTTGAGCAAAATTTCAAACTCTTCGCGGCAGTCAGGGCACATATCCATGTGATTTTTTACCAACGGCATCAACTGTTTGGCCTGCTCATCTGAAGCCACCAATTCCGTATATTGATCCAGCATGGCATACGCTTCGGCGCAGGTGCAGGCGTTTTCCGGCGTCATGTTCAGGCAGTGCATGAGCTTAACCAGATCGGTGTCATCCAGGTGCAGCACGGCTGCCGGGCTGCTCTGGTGCGCGTCAGGAGCAGTCGTCCCCTGATGCGTGGGGAGATTGCGTTTGTCCCTTTTATGATTCGCCAAAATGCGTTTGAGGTTAGCTTGCCAGTTTGTCATTTCTGTCTGCTTGGATGATTTTGTCAGGTTGCATCTTACTTTGGACTGGGGATTGGGAGATTTAATCTCGCAATTTCTATTCAAAAGCCTCCAAAATGTCCGCGGGCGTTAGCCCTTCTTTGTCCAGCGCCTTTTTCAGCCGCACACGGGCGTCATGCAGCAATTTGTAGAGAGCATTGGGTTTCATATCCATCTGCCGGGCGACTTCTTCGGTAGATTGGCCTTTGATGACAGAAGCGATCAGGGCGGTGCGCTGTTTTTCCGTCAGGTCTTGCATGATCAATCGCTCGACCCTGTTGAGCAGTTCGGTGCGTTCGGTGGCGCTTTCCGGGGTGGGGGTCTGGTCGGCCAGAAAGCCGGGTGTGAAGTCACCGCTGTCACTTTCCGTCAGACTGTCCAGGGAGTTGTCCTGCCACCGTTTGCGGCGCAGTTCGGTGAGGGCAATGGAGACGGCAATTTTGTGCGCCCAGGTGGTGAACTGGCTGAGACCGGCGAAGGTCTCTTTTTTCTCTAAAATTTTGATGATCGCTTCCTGGGCAAAATCTTCGGCCTGGGTGTCGAATTCGGGGGCGGTGGTTTGTACCTGCCCCAATAAACCACGTCGCAAGCCGTTGACGAGGATGTGGTGGAGGTCGGCCAGGGCGTTTTGATGGTTAGGGTGGCCGGGTTCGAGTTCAGCTAACCATTCATCGTTGGTTCGTTTAGACACGGCCGTGATTATACCTGACATGGTGGCAAGGTGACATCTACCAGATGAGGTTACAGGTCAACGGTGAGCAGTTTGAGCGGGGTACTGAGGAAGGCAGTGATGTAACGGTTGGTCACGGCCGTACCCCGGCAAATCCACTGCCAGAATACGATATTTCCGCTCCAGCGGCGCAAACAACGGCGACATAGCGTACCAGGAACTTGACCAGCCGTGAATGAGCAGGGCCAACGGCCGTTTGGGATTCCCGGCTTCTCTGGCAAAAATCGTCTGTCCATTCACGTCAAATTGCTGTAGCGTGTCGTCCATGTCTACTTCTTATTAAATGTTTCAATCTCCAGGCCATTCTGCTGAAATTCTGACCGGAGAGCC
>JAHBVI010000177.1 GCA_019637635.1 Anaerolineae bacterium | reverse complement strand
TTTAGAAAAGTTGAACTTCTGCAAACCCATGTTATACGACCTGACAGAACGACAGGAAAAGTTATTAGAACTGGTCGTCCGCCACTACATCGAAACCGGCCTACCCACCGGTTCTAAAACGTTGGTTGAGCAATTTGACCTGAACGTCAGTTCTGCCACCGTGCGCAATGACTTTGCGGCCCTGACAGAATTGGGCTACCTGATGCAGTGGCATACTTCCGCCGGACGTGTACCCACCGAGCAAGGGTTCCGTTACTTTGTGCAAAAGCTGTTGGGCGATTTTCACCTGCCGGTGGATGAGCAACAAATGATCCGCCACCAGTTTCATCAGGCACGGCTAGATTTGGACCAGTGGATGCGGCTGGCAGCCGCCATTCTGGCCCGGACATCGTTGGGCGCCAGTTTTGTCACCGCGCCACGGCCCTCTACCAACCGCTTCAAACATCTCCAACTCATCTCCACCCAGGGCCGGCTGGTGCTGATGATTGTGGTTTTATATGGCGGCGAAGTGAAACAACAAATGTTGACATTGGCCGAACCGCTGACGCAGGCACAATTGAGCGCCACGGCCGACCGCCTGAACACGCTTCTGGCAAATGCCACCTATGAAGACGTGCGCAGCCGGATGAACCATCTGGATACACTGGAACACGACATCACTGTCCTGATTTTGGAAATCCTGGAGCGCACCGACAGCCGTCCCATTAGCGATATATACCGCGATGGGCTGATCAACATTGTTGAAGATGCCCGCACCCGGCAGGCGGTGCGCTTTTTGGAAGAGCGCACCTTGCTGGCTTCAATGCTCTCAGAAACGCAAACGGAAGAGCCGGGCGTGCAGGTGGTCATTGGCGGTGAGGGACGTTGGGAAGAGCTAAAAGATTGCTCCATCATCCTGTCCCGCTACGGCGTCGCCGATGCTTTCAGCGGCACAGTGGCCGTCATTGGCCCCACACGAATGCCCTACGGCCGTAACGTCGCCGCCGTCCGTTATGTAGCCAATTTGATGAGCGGGTTTGTCTACGAATACTATGTGGAAGACAGCCCTGAACAGTTGACGCCAGAAACGGTAGAGAATCTGGCAGAGATTAGAGATTAGAGATTGGAGATTGGGGATTGGGGAATGAATCTCTGATCTCCAATCTCCGATCTCCCAAACATATCAGAAAACGAGGTAACAAATTCTATGCAGGCAGGGAATGAGATCACCGCCGAAGAAACACCCGAAGCCGTCTTGAACGGCACGGCGGTTTTGGAAAATCAGGAGGCGCCAACAGAAGAGGCAACGGCCGTAGCCACCCCCACCCTTGAAGACCAACTCGCCGCCGCCCAGGCCGAAGCCGCCGATTACAAAGACCGCTGGCTGCGCAGCCAGGCCGAATTTGCCAATGCCCGCAAACGCATGGAAAAAGAGCGCATCGAACTGTACAGTATGGCCGCGGGCGACGTGATCAAAAAACTACTGCCGGTGCTGGACGATTTTGAGCGCGCCCTGAACAACGTGCCAGACAGCATCGGCGACAACCCCTGGCTGGAAGGTATAGACCTGGTGCAGCGTAAACTGTTCACCATCCTGGAAAACTTCAACGTCACCCCCATCGAGGCCGTGGGCCAACCCTTTGACCCCAACCTGCACGAAGCCATCACCCAGGAAGCCGCCGACGAGTACGAAAGCGGCCACATCTGCCGTGAATTGCAAAAGGGTTACAAGATAAGCGACCGGGTGTTACGGCCGTCGCTCGTAGCCGTTGCCGAATAAAACCTGTAGGGACGATCACAAGGGTCGCCCTCAATAACTATAAATGAGGAAATTATGGGCAAAATAATAGGAATTGATCTTGGTACCACAAACTCCGTCGCCGCCGTTATGGAAGGCGGCGAAGCCACCGTCATCCCCAGCGCCGAAGGCGGACGGCTCTTTCCCTCCATCGTCGCCATCAACCCCAAAACCGGCGAACGGCTCGTCGGCCAGGTGGCTAAACGCCAGGCCGTCATCAACCCCCACAACACCATCTTCTCCGTCAAACGCTTCATGGGCCGCAAATATGACGACCCCGCCGTAGAAAAAGCGCGCAAATATGTGCCCTACGAAGTCCGCAAAGCGCCCAACGGCGACATCCGCGTGGTGATGAACGAGCGGGAATACTCCCCCCCGGAAGTCTCTGCCATGGTGCTGCAAAAGATCAAAACCGACGCCGAAGCCTACCTGGGCCAACCCATTACCCAGGCCGTCATCACCGTGCCCGCCTACTTCAACGACAGCCAGCGCCAGGCCACCAAAGACGCCGGTAAAATCGCCGGGCTGGAAGTGCTGCGCATTGTCAACGAACCCACCGCCTCTTCCCTGGCCTACGGCCTGGGCAGCGACAAAGAAGAAATCATCGCCGTCTATGACCTGGGCGGCGGCACCTTCGACATCTCCATTTTGGAAATGGACAATGGCGTCTTTGAAGTCAAATCTACCAACGGTGACACCTTCCTCGGCGGTGACGACTTCGACCAGAAAATCATTGATTGGGCCGCCGAGCAGTTCAAAATGGAAGAAGGCATAGACCTGCGCAACGACCGGCAGTCCTTACAACGGCTGCGCGAAGCGGCCGAAAAAGCCAAAATCGAACTGTCCACCACCATGCAGACAGAACTCAACTTGCCCTACATCACCGCCGACGCCAACGGCCCCAAACACCTCAACCTCACCCTCACCCGCGCCAAATTTGAGCAGTTGAGCGACGACCTGATCAAACGCTCCATTGAACCCTGCCGCCAGGCCCTCAAAGATGCCGGGCTTTCTCTCAATGAAATCACACAGGTCGTGCTGGTCGGAGGCATGACCCGTATGCCTGCCATTCAAGAAGCCGTAAAAAATTACTTCGGCCGTGAACCGCACAAAGGGGTCAACCCGGACGAAGTGGTGGGCATTGGCGCCGCCATTCAGGCCGGCGTCCTGGGCGGCGAAGTCAAGGACGTGCTGCTGCTGGACGTGACGCCGCTCACCCTGAGCATCGAGACCTTAGGCGGTGTAGCCACCCCCCTCATTGAGCGAAATACCACCATCCCCACCAAAAAAAGCCAGATTTTCTCCACCGCCGCCGACGGGCAGACACAGGTGGAAATTCACGTCACCCAGGGCGAACGGCCGATGTCCGCCGACAACAAGAGCCTGGGCCGTTTCATTCTGGATGGGCTGCCACCCGCGCCGCGGGGTGTGCCCCAAATTGAGGTCACATTTGACATCAACGCCGACGGTATCCTGAATGTCAGCGCCGCCGACAAGGCCACCGGGCGCAAACAGGCCATGCAAATCATCCCCTCCAGCGGCCTGAATGACACCGAAATTGAACGCATGGTGAAAGACGCCGAGCAACACGCCTCCGAGGATGCCCGCCGCAAAGAAACAGTGGAAGCGCACAACAAGGCCGACTCCACCGCCTACAGCGCCGAAAAGTTCCTGAGCGAAAACGGCGACAAAATACCGGAAGCCAATAAAGCCGCCATTCAAGATCGCATTGATGCCGTCCGTTCGGCGCTGGCCGGTAATGACGCCGCCGCCATGAATGAAACGGCCGACCAACTCATGGCCGTTATGAATGAAGCTGGCGCCGCCATGTACCAGCAGGCGGGTGGCCCCGCCAGCAGCGGCCCCGAACCAGGCACGGACGGCGCCCCTGGGCGGGATGAAGATGTGATTGAAGGCGAATTTAGCGATTCATAAGATATAAAGTGCCAGGCAAGGGGCTGTTCAGCTTTGGCCAGCCCAAATGGTTCTGCCCCTTGCCTGGCACTGCTGCACCACATGGCCACTCAACGAGACTTTTACGACGTTTTGGGCGTAGAACGCGCCGCCAATAAAGACGAAATCAAAAAGGCGTACCGCAACAAAGCCCGCCAATATCATCCCGATGTCAATAAAGAGCCGGACGCCGAAGAACGGTTCAAAGAAGTACAGCGGGCCTATGAAGTGCTGTCTGATGAGCAGACGCGGGCGGCTTATGATCGTTATGGCCATGCCGGTGTAGATAACGGCGCCGGGCCGGGCTTCTCCGGTTTTGAGGGTTTTGGCGGGTTTGCCGACATTTTTGAGGAGTTGTTTGGCACGAATGTGGGCGGCGGGCGACGGCGGCGGCGCGGGCCTGGCCGGGGCGCAGATTTGCGCTATGACCTGCGCATCTCGTTTGAGGAAGCGGTGTTTGGCGCGGAAAAGGATATTGAAGTGCGCCGCCCGGAAATTTGCCCCCAGTGTCATGGCGGCGGCGCTGAACCAGGTACCAGTCCCATTGCCTGTACCACCTGCAACGGCAGCGGCGAAGTGCGGCGGGTGCAGCAATCTATCCTGGGGCAGTTTGTCAATGTCACCACTTGCCCCACCTGCCAGGGCACAGGCGAACTCATTCCTACCCCCTGCACCATTTGTCGCGGCCAAAAGCAGGTGGTGCAAACACGCACCCTCAAGGTTAAGGTTCCCGCCGGGGTAGACAACGACACCCAAATCAGGTTGAGCAATGAGGGCGGGCCGGGCGTGGCTGGCGGGCCGCCGGGTAATCTATATGTGGTTATCCATGTAGAGCCGCATGAATATTT
This sequence comes from Anaerolineae bacterium, assembly GCA_019637635.1. Taxonomy (GTDB): domain Bacteria; phylum Chloroflexota; class Anaerolineae; order Promineifilales; family Promineifilaceae; genus CAADGU01. The sequence goes on along the minus strand of JAHBVI010000177.1, from coordinate 8,546 downwards.
CCAGCGACGTGGGGATGATGTGTTTATGGATTTGCACATCAACGTGGCCCAGGCAGCGTTGGGTGATGAAGTCATGGTACCCACGCTAGACGGGGAAGATACGCTGGAGATTCCGGCGGGCACGCAGCCGGGTAAGGTGTTCAAGCTGCGCGGCAAGGGTGTGCCTCGGCTGGATCGCAGCGGTCGCAGCCGGGCTATGGGGCGCGGTGATATGCACGTCATTATCCAGGTGGCCATCCCCAAGAAGTTGAACAAAGAGCAGCAGCGATTGTTCAAGGAGTTGTCCAAATCGCTGGGCAAAGAAGTCATCCCCAAAACGGAAAAGGGGATTTTGGATCATCTGAAAGAAGCGTTTGGGGATATTTTTGGCGTTTAAGAATGAGATTAGGAGATTAGAGATTGGAGATTAGAGTTCACCCAATCTCCAATCTTCAATCTCCAATCTCCTCTATGAATTGGCTTGAAGTTAGCGTTATTACCGATGGGGAAGGGGCCGAGGCGGTGGCAGAGAAGCTACGGCCGTTCGCCTACCAGGACGGCGTGGTGCTGGAACAGTTGGGGGATATGTCCTCGTCTGACCCGGACGCGCTGGAAACGGCCGTGACCGTCAAAATTTACGTCCCCGAACACGAAGATACGCCCCGTTTGCGCCGCCGCATCGAAGAGATCATCTACTTTTTGGGTCGCCTCTACCCTATTCCCCCACCCACCTTTCGCCTGCTGGCCGAAGAAGATTGGGCCAACGCCTGGAAAGCGCACTATCACCCTTTCCGCATCGGGCAGCGCATCTGGATTCAGCCCAGTTGGATTGAAGCGGAAACACCAGATGCAGCCGCGCAAATCAAACCGGACGATGTGGTGCTAACGCTGGACCCCGGCATGGCCTTTGGCACCGGTCTGCACCCCACCACGCAGATGTGCCTGCAAGCATTGGAAGAGCTGGTTCAGCCCGGCCATACGGTGTTTGACCTGGGCACAGGGTCAGGTATTCTGGCGATTGCCGCCGCCAAATTAGGCGCGGCGCGGGTGCTGGGGGTGGACGTGGACGAGGTGGCGGTGCAAACGGCCGTGTCCAACACCGCTCTCAACAACCTCCACAACCTCACGTTCCAAAAAGGGACGCTGGACACCATCACCGAAAAGGGATGGGACATCGTGGTCGTCAACATCCTGGCCCCCGTCATTGTGGGGTTACTAAATAACAACGATTTACTCAGCTACGTTAAACCGGGCGGGCGTCTCATTTTAAGCGGCATCATCGAAGAACAGGCAGAAGATGTCAAAACGGCCGTGACCCAATCCGGCGGCCACATCCGCAAAACCCTGCAAATGACTGACTGGGTAGCCATTATCGCCACGAAATGAGTGAGATTGAGAGATTGAATCTCCTAATCTCCCAATCTCCTAATCTCATTCCCCACCCGCGCCCGCGCATCCACCGCCCACACGCCCTGTCCTGCTGGCAAAACCAGCAGCGGGTTAATTTCAATCTCCGCCAATTGGGGAAAATCGGCCGCCAGTTGGCCCAGGCGTAATAACGTGTGGCGCACGGCCGTAGCATCGGCCGGTGGTAAGTGGCGAAAACCGGCCAGTTTGCGCCCCGCCCAGGTGTGTGCCAATAAATAATCCACATCCGCCTCCGTCAGAGGGGCCAGGGCAAAGGCCACGTCACCTAAGCCTTCCACTTCCACACCGCCGGAGCCAAACATGACCAGCGGCCCAAACTGCGGGTCGCGGGCGACGCCCACGATCACTTCCTGCCCCGCCGGGATCATTTGCTGCACCAATACACCCGCAATGACCGCCTCCGGTTCCCTTTGCCGCACCTGGGCCAGCATGTCGGTGAAGATAGTTTGCACGGCCGTCTCATCCACCAACCCCAGGCGCACCCCGCCCACATCCGACTTGTGGGTAATGCCTTCAGCCACCAGCTTCAAAGCCACCGGGAAACCCATTTGCCGGGCCAGCGCCGCCGCTTCCTGTGCGTTTTGCGCCAGGTGATTGGCCGGGCAGGGGATTCCATAGGCGGTGAGGAGTTGGCTTACGGCCGTTGGCGACAAGAAACCCGCCGCATCCACCTGCGCCAGGGTAGGCTGCGCCGATTCTGGCCGTACATCTGGCAGGGCCACCGGCACGACCGGCTGCCGCACATAGGCGGCATATTGGTGCAGCACCGCCAGCGCCGCCACCGTCCGCTCCGGGAAACGGTATTCCGGCACCCGCGCCGCCCGGAAATGCTCCATCGCCTCTTGAATCAGCCGCTCGCCCATCAGCGTCACCAGCACCGGCTTTTGCGCTGCGTAAATGGTGGGGATAATCGCTTTGGCTACGCCCCCGGCCGAATACATGGGCGGCGGTGGCAGGATGAGCAGCACGCTGTCCACCCCCTCATCGGCCAACAGCAGGCGCAGGCTGTCGGCATATTGCTCCGGCGACGCTCCTGCCAGCATATCCACGGGATTGTGGACACTGGCAGCGGGCGGCAGCACGGCCCGCAGTTGCGCTTCTGTTTCCGGCTGTAAAACCGCCAGTTGCAAACCGGACGATTCGATGGCGTCTACGGCCGTGACCCCCGGCCCCCCCGCATTGGTCAACACCGCCACGCGCGGCCCACGCGGCAGCGGTGACCAGGCCAGCGCTCGCGCCCAATCAAACAGTTCTTCATTGGTATGGGCGCGAATGATCCCGGCGCGGCGAAAGGCGGCGTCAAAGGCGGCATCGGCCCCGGCCAATGCCCCGGTATGGGAGGCCACCGCCTGCTGCCCGCTGGCAAAGCGCCCCACTTTCAAGGCCAACACCGGTTTGTGTCGGGTTACGGCCTGCGCCACTTGCATAAAGTGACGGCCGTCCGTGACCCCTTCCAGATACATCGTCACCACCCGTGTATACGGGTCGGCGGCAATGGCGGGCAATACGTCCGTCTCACATACGTCCAACTGATTGCCCAGACTCACCAGCCGCGACAGGCCAAAACCCTGCCCGCGCGCCCAATCTACCACCGCCGCACAAATGGCGCCGGAATGGGAGATGAAGGCGACCGCGCCCGGCGTGGGGCCGGGCGGCGGCAAAAAGGTGGCGTCAAACGGCAAATGGGTATCCAGCAGGCCAATGCAGTTTGGCCCCATGAGCCGCATGTTGTATTGGTGGGCAATGCGCAGGCAGTCATCTTCCAGAGATTGGCCGGTTTCGCCCGTTTCCCGGAAGCCGCCGGCAGCGATGATGACCGCCCGGATGCCCTTTTGCCCACATTCCTGCAACGCCTGGGGCACAAAGGGGGCGGGGATGAGCAAAAAGGCCAGGTCAACGGGTGGGGGGACGTCGGCAATGTGGGGGTGCAACGGCCGTGACAACAACGCACCCCCCTTCGGATTCACAAAATGGATAGCTCCCTTGTAATCACTTTGCAGCAGATTACGGGCTACACCAAACCCCAACTTCGTCGGGTCGGCCGAAGCGCCCACCAGCACAATGCCTTGCGGCTGAAAAAACGGGAGAAGCGTGGAATCAATTGTGGTCATGGGCATAGAGTATCAAATATCCCCTTTTCAGCACAAGACTGATGCTATGTTTGCCAGCCACGTTCCGACTAATTTCTTGACAACCCAATGGAGCTATTGTATAGTATGCCCTAATTGGAACCGGTTCCATATGGTTCTAATCTCCTAAACGTCGAACCCCTTCATCGTTGTTTTACCTTTCCTGGTTGTCTGGCTGGGGCAGTGTGGCTGCTTGTGGAATGAGGAGACGGCATGGCCAACGCAACTATACGAGATGTCGCTAAACGAGCCGGCGTCGGCGTGGCTACGGTGTCGCGGGTGCTGAATGACAGCACGGCCGTGTCCCCCACCACCCGCCAAAAAGTCCAGACCGCTATCGCCGAACTGAACTACTCCCCCAGCCCCATCGCCCGTCGCCTGTCGCTCGGCCGTACTATGACGATTGGGGTGATTGCGCCGTTTTTTATACGGCCGTCTTACGTCGAACGATTGCGTGGCGTAGAAGCAGCCCTCTCCGACAGCGAGTACGATTTTATCATCTATAACGTAGAGACTGTAACCCGGCGCAATGACTGCTTCCACGATGTTCCCCGTCAGGAACGGGTAGACGGGCTGCTCATTATGACGCTGACCCCCACCGATGAAGAAGTAGATTACTTCGTGCAGTCAGGTATGCCCACCGTACTCATTGACAGCCGGCACCACCATCTGAGCCACGTGATGATTGATGACGTGGCCGGTGGCTACCAGGCCACCCGGCATCTGATAGACCTGGGGCATCGTAAAATTGGGTACATCAGCGATTTGCTTCAAGAAAGTCCCTTTGGCTTTCGCCCCGTAGCCGACCGGTACGAAGGCTACCGCCAGGCATTGACCGATGCCGGTATTGATTTCTGCCCCGAATACCATCGCCAGGGTGAACTCAGCCGCCGCGAAGCGCGCCGCCTGGCCCAGGAGCTCCTGACGCTGCCCGACCCACCCACCGCCATTTTTGCCTACAGCGATACTCAGGCGTTTGGCGTGCTGCGCGCCGCCCAAGACCTGGGGCTAAAAGTCCCAGAGCAATTGTCGGTTATTGGTTACGACGATATCGAGATTGCCGAATTTTTGCACCTGACCACCGTTCGCCAACATCTGTATGAATCAGGCGCGCAGGGAGCAGAACTGCTGCTCAGTGAAATAGCCAATCCTCTATCGCGGCCACAAGAAATCGTGCTTCCCACAACGTTGGTGGAACGAGATACAACCGCTCCCCCACTGTTAAGATAATATGATGTGAGGTAACATTGCCATCCAGAAATTGAACCGCAAAAGGAGGTAGCCAATAGATAAAAGAAAATTTGAACAAACACAACCGACATTCAAAATTTTTATCAACTTTCCGTAGGAGGAAAAGAAAAAATGAAAATGCAACATATCATTAGAGTATTAAGCGTTTTGCTGGTACTCACCCTTTTTGTGGTTGCCTGTGGTGGGCAACAAGAAGCCACTCCTGTCCCGGCTACAGCACCGCCAGCAGCAGCGACGACAGCGCCCCAAACAGGCGAAGAAACGGCCGAAGAAGCGCCTGAGGTTTCTTTTGACTACCCGGCAGGTGGTTATCTGGAACGGGCTATCAAAGGTGAGTTTGCGGGCACAACAGTGACCGTAGACGGCGCTTTTGAAGGCAACGACGTGGACGGCGTGAAATTCAACGAATCCATGAAAGCGTTTCAAGAAGCCACCGGCATCACCGTCAATTACATCGGCAACAAAGAGTTTGAAGGCTCCATCGCCATCCGCGTGGATGCCGGCGACGCCCCCGACATCGTGGACTTCCCCCAACCCGGCCTCTTTGCCAACTTCGTCCGCAGTGGTGACGTAATCCCCGTGACGGAGTTCATGTCCGATGAATGGCTTTCTCGCCAATACAATGACGGCTGGCGCGAATTCAACACCGTAGACGGCCAGGAAATGGGCGTCATGCACCGCTTCTCCGGCAAGAGCCTGGTGTGGTACCCCAAAGCCGCCTGGGACGCCGCCGGTTATGAAATCCCCGAAACCTGGGAAGAACTGATGGCCCTCACCGAGGAAATCGCCGCCGACGGCGACACCGCCTGGTGTATCGGCATCGAGTCCGGCGCGGCCACCGGCTGGGTCGCCACCGACTGGACGGAAGAGATGATGCTGCGCACCACCTCTCTGGACAACTACGATGCCTGGGTGGCCGGTGAACTGCCCTTCGATTCCCCTGAAGTCAAGAACGCTATCGAGACCTGGAGCGACTTGTGGTTCAACGATGATTATGTACTCGGCGGCCGTTCCTCCATCGTCTCCACCTTCTTTGGCGACGCCCCCAATCCCATGTTCGCCGACCCGCCGCAGTGCTGGCTGCACAAACAAGCCAACTTCATCACCAGCTTCTTCCCGCAAGGCACGGAATACGGCGTAGATTATGACTTCTTCTATCTGCCGCCGGTGGATCCCGCCTACGGCCGTCCCTTCCTCGTTGCCGGTGACTTGATTGCCATGTTCAATGACCGTCCCGAAGTCCGGGCGCTCATGGAATACTTCACCACACCCCAATCCGTCAGTGGTTGGATGGAAGGTGGTGGCGCTATCGCTGCCCAGAAAACGGCCACCCGCGAGATGTACGGTTCTGACCTGGACTGGGGCGTTTCCGAACTGGTTAATCAGGCTACCAGCTTCCGTTTCGACGGCTCTGACCTGATGCCCGGTGAAGTCGGCGCTGGCTCCTTCTGGGAACAAATCTCCAGCTACGTGGCCGGTTCCATTGACCTGGACACCGCCATGCAAGCCATTGACGCCACCTGGCCCAGATAACCGTTTATCGTTTAGAAGTTCAACTTCTTAAAGAGCTTGAACTTCTAAGTTTGTAGCAGGCGATTTATCGCCCCCAAACAGCATTAAAACGCCTGCTACAAACTTCATAATTCATCCTTCATAATTCATAATTTCCAGAGGAGAGGGCACATGAACTATGTAAGCGGAAAAGAAGTGAAACAACCATCGTTGGGGGTGCGCATACTGGCTCTCATTGGCCGTGTGGCCTTGGCCATCGCCATTCCGGCCATCGCCTTTTACATACTCTATCTAGGGTTTCTCTTTCTGCGCGACAGCAAAGCGCCACGGGTCGTCATTACCCTGGTCGCCATCGTCTGGGGCGTAGGTGGCGTCGCCCTCTTGTATTGGATATTCAACGGCATCGTCGAACGAATGCCCGACCAGTGGACAACCCGCCTGCAACCATTCGTTTTTGTCGGGCCGGCCATGGCCATTCTGGCCTGGTACCTGGCCATTCCCACCTTGCGCACCTTCTGGATCAGTCTATTCAACCGGGATGGCCCCCCTGCCGGACTGACGATACCAGAGCTGTTGGCCAGTGATTCGTTTGTGGGGCTGAGTAATTATGCTGCTGTATTTACCGAAAGAGTGATGGTGGAAGCATTTCGCAACAACATCATGTGGATTGTCTTTGGCAGCACCTTTTCAGTCGCATTTGGCCTCATCATTGCCGTCCTGGCTGACCGCAGCGCCTACGAAAAACTGGCTAAATCGCTTATTTTCTTGCCGATGGCTATCTCCTTTGTCGGCGCCAGCATCATCTGGAAATTTATCTATGAATATCGGCCGCCCGGTCAGCCCCAAATTGGCCTGCTGAACGCCATCCTCGTCAGTTTTGGCGGCGTACCTAGAGCCTGGACCCAATGGGTGGATATTGCCCCCTGGAACAATCTCTTTCTCATCGTGATCGTCATCTGGCTGCAAACCGGTTTTTCGATGGTGCTATTTTCGGCCGCTCTCAAAGGGATCCCGGAGGAATTGCTCGAAGCCGGCCGTATGGACGGTGCCAGCGAATTTCGCATCTTTTTTGGCATCATGCTCCCTTACATTCGCGGCACCCTGATCACCGTCTGGACCACCATCGTCATCTTTACCTTGAAGATTTTTGACGTGGTGTGGGTGATGACCGGCGGCCAATTTGGCACACACGTCATTGCCACCCAGTTTTACAGGCAATCTTTCACCAACCGCAATTCCGGTTTTGGTTCGGCCATCGCCATTGTACTCCTCATCGCCGTCATTCCGGTCATGATCTACAACTTGAAGCAGTTCAGAGAACAGGAGGCATTTTAAGATGAGCAGCGCAAAAAGAAGAAAACGGATGGGCAGCCTGTTTGTAAATGGCGCCCTCCTGATCATCATCCTGATCTGGACTATTCCCACCCTGGGTATTTTTATCTCTTCCTTCCGGGTGCGCAATGACATTACCACTTCCGGCTGGTGGAGCATCTTACCCCATCGGGAATGGCAGGCCACCGAAACGATTGACCCCCGCGCTGAAGGGCTTGACCCCACCGAGGTGATGGTCATTGCCGGGGTTACGGGCACATTTGAAGAGTTTCGCAACGGCGTCACTTCGCCGGATGGTAAGCGCATCACCTGGATTGGCAACCGCCGCATTGGCATGGTAGAAGTTCAGGAACAGGTGTGGACGGTCAGTTGGGATTTTACATTGGACAATTACCGGCAGGTTTTAGGCGGCCAGAGTTTTGAGTTCACCCGACCGGATGGCACCGTGGAAGTGGTACCTGGCGATAACATGACCAGGGCCTTTCTCAACAGCCTGGCGGTGACCATCCCCTCGACGGTGATCCCCATTCTCATCGCCGCCTTTGCCGCCTATGCCTTTGCCTGGATGAGCTTTCCCGGCCGCAAGTGGATGTTTATTCTGGTGGTGGCCATGCTGGTAGTGCCGCTGCAAATCGCCCTGGTGCCATTGTTGCGTGACTACCGGTATTTGCAGATCAACGGCACCTTCCTGGCGATCTGGCTGGCACACACCGGCTTTGGTCTGGCTTTAGCCACGTACCTGCTCTACAACTACATCAGCACCCTGCCCCGCGAAACGTTAGAGTCGGCGTTCATTGATGGCGCTTCCCACTTCACGGTATTTACCCGGCTGGTTTTACCCCTGTCGGTACCGGCACTGGCTTCCTTTGCCATCTTCCAATTCCTGTGGGTGTGGAATGATTACATGGTGGCCCT
>JAHBVI010000176.1 GCA_019637635.1 Anaerolineae bacterium | reverse complement strand
CTCATCCTGGGTGAGTACGCTTATTTACAGCCAACAGTGGCCCATTTTCAGGGTGTCTGGAAGCGGTTTGGCGTGGCTACCAACTATGGTCTGCATGCCTGGTCTGTCTTTGATCCCCTCTGGGCAGACAAAAAGTGGTGCGTGCCCAATGAGGATTTGCTCACCTGTGAATTCCGGCTGCAAAACCCCGCTTTTCTGTTCGTGCGGTTGGGGTCCAATGACGCCGGTTCACCCAGCGGATTTGCCTATAATGTGCGCCTGGTGATTGAACAGGCCATTGCCAACGGCATTGTGCCCATCATCATTACCAAACCAGACCGCTTCGAGGGGGACAATTCCAATAACGAGATTTTGCGGCAGTTGGCAGCCGATTACCTGGTACCGATCTGGGATTTGGACCGGGTGGCGGAGACGCTGCCGGGCAAAGGGCTGGATACGGATCAGGTGCATATGGTGGAGTACCCGGCCAATGATTTTACGGATCCGGCCGTATTTAGCAGTGGCCACGCCATGCAAGACCTGGCCGGGCTGATGGTGCTGCACACAATTTTGGAAACGGTGCAGGCGTCAGGTGATTGATTAACCTATAATTTCAGTGGAGAAAATCCGGGCTACCAACCCGTAAGCGTTCAGTCCTCAAGAGACCTGACAGGTTTTTGGCCTGGGAAGTCATGATTTGAACTGGTAAAAACCTGTCAGGTCTGAACGATTACGTCAGGTCTGAACGATTACCTGCCAGGGATGAAAATTCATAATTCATCCTTCATAATTCATAATTTGTAGAGGAGAAGATTGGATGAGATATTGGGGATTGATGACGTTGATGTGTCTGCTCACGGCCGTGCTGGTGGCGTGTGGCGGGCAGGCCGGCGGCGGCGATCCGGCGGCTACGGTGGAAACCTATTTGCAGGCAAAAGTGAAGGGCGATGAAACCACCATCCGCAGCCTGCTGTGTTCAGAGATGGAGCAGTTTGCCGAACGCGAATTCCGCACCTTTGACAGTGTGCAAGATGTGACCATTGAGGATATGGCCTGCACCGATACGGGCAACGGCCGTGTGGCCTGCACTGGCGTGATTAGAGCACTCTATGGCACGGAACAAACCGAGTTCCAGCTTACCAACTACCGCGTCGTCCAGGAAGATGGTGAGTGGAAGTGGTGTGGGGAGACGCCGTAAAACGTAAAACGTAATCCTTCACGGATAACGGATAACGGATAACGGATAACGGATAACGCCTATGTCAAAAATACTCTCTCGTGAAAACCTGATCGCCCTCGCCCTATGTCTGCTCGTCATTTTATTGATCATTGTCACCACCGACAGCGCGCCGCAGTGGATTTACCAGGGGTTTTGAAACGCATAGACCTGTCAGGTCTCTTAAGACCTGGCAGGTCTTGGTTTCCCTGGTTTTGCCTGACGGCCGTCTTGTTCACCGCCTGCAATACCACCACCGGCAGCCCAACGGCCGTGCCCCCAACCATTATCATTGCCGTAGTTAATAGCCCCACCCACACGGCCGTGCCCCCGACCGCCACCGTTACCCATACACCTACGCCCACGTCAACGTCAACGCCAACGGCCGTGCCGCCTACCCCCACCCTCACCCCTACACCCCCTCACCTGCTCACCCCTACACCCGTTCACCTGCTCACCCCCACTCCCATCCCCACCCTGGTTAACGGCCTAATCCTCGAAGATATCCTCATCATGGACGAGGCTACTCGCCAACATGTACGCGCCATTTACCAGCAAGGGCAGGCATTAGGCCGCAATCCACACGCCTTTTCCAAACTGGGCGACAGCGGCGCTATGACCGGTTATTACCTCACCCGTTTCGATTACCCGCCTCATTACACCCTGGGTGACTACGCCTATTTACAGCCGGTCATCACCCATTTCCGCAAATCATTTCAGCGGTATGGCGTTGCTGTGGTGATCGGCATTAGTTCCTGGCATGTGCTGGACCCGGCGCGCAACAACCCCGCCTGGTGTACCCCGGAAGAGCATATGCTCGCCTGCGAAATTCGGCTGCACAATCCCAGTATCCTGCTCATTCGCCTGGGCACCAATGACCAGTCCTCCGCCGCCGTGCTGCAACGCAACCTGCGCCGCATCGTCACCTTTGCCATCGAAAAAGGAGTTGTCCCTGTGTTGGCTACTAAAGCCGACCGTTTTGAACTGGAATACGACAGCAATAACGCCGCCATCCGTGAGTTAGCGGCCGAGATGCACATTCCCTTGTGGGATTTTGACCGGGTGGCGGCCACGCTGCCCAATCATGGCCTGCTGCCAGACCAGGTGCATCTTTCCCATTCTGACCGCAATGATTACACCGACCCGGCTACTTTCACCAAAGGCTATCCCATGAATGACCTGACGGCGCTGTTTGTGCTGCAAGAGATTTTGGCCGTGATTGCCGCGGAAGGGGACTCTATGGAAGGAGATGGGCGATTAGAGATTGGGGATTAGCCCACTCCAATCTCTAATCTCTAATCTCTAATCTCCAGTCTCGTTTATGAACGTAGACCTGCTCACCATCGGCCTGTTTGTGGTCACGGCCGTACTCTATACCCTTTTCATCCCTGGCCGGTGGCGGGGCTGGTTTTTGTTTGGCAGCAGCGTCCTGGCCATTTACTGGCTGCAAACATTTACCCCGCTGCGTTTTGCCGATTATCTGCTGCAAACGCTCACCATTTTGCTGACGGTGCTGACGTGGTGGGTGACCAGACCTGACAAGCCTTCAAGAGTTGTCAGGTCTGATTGGGTGACGCTGCTGGTGTTGTTTGGGTTGGTGCTGGTGGTGGCGGGCAACCGGTATGTGGCGGCGGAATGGCGCTTTACCTCTTCCCGCCCGCCGTCCGTTTGGTGGGTTGCCGTTGGGCTGGTGGTCATTGCCGGGCTGTGGGCCATTTTGTGGCGCTGGCTGCGGCGGGTAGAGCAGCGGACGGTGTGTACGGCCGTCATCCTGCTCATTGTCTTCATTTTTGTCTGGCTCAAAACACCGGCGCTGGCTACGGCTACGGCCGTGGCCTGGCGTTCCCTCACCGGCCAGCAGGTGGCGCTGGCGGCCCCCTCCGATCTGGTCTGGCTGGGCTTCTCTTACGTTGCCTTTCGGCTCATTCACACCTTGCGTGACCACCAAACGGGGCAACTGCCGCCGCTCTCGCTGCGCGAATTTATCACCTACGTCCTCTTTTTCACCAGCTACATCGCCGGCCCCATTGACCGCGTGGAACGGTTTGTGGCCGACCTGCGGCAGGAGGAAAAGACGTATACCGTGATGCGTAATCCGTATTCCGTAAACCGTAATCCGAATTCCGTCACGCATCACGCATCACCCGTCACGGATTACGCTCCCCGCTACTGGCAGGGCAGCGCCCGCATCCTCACCGGTCTGTTCAAGAAATTTGTGATTGCCGATACGCTGGCGCTGGGGATGTCGTTAACGGCCGTAAACGCCGCCCAGTCCACCTCCACATTCTGGCTGTGGGTGCTGCTGTATGGGTATGCGCTGCGCCTCTATTTTGATTTTGCCGGGTATACCGATATTGCCATTGGCATTGGCATCCTGTTTGGGGTGAAGCTGCCAGAGAATTTCAGACGGCCGTACCTTTCCACCAACATCACCGCCTTCTGGCAGCGCTGGCACATCAGCCTCAGCGATTGGGCGCGGTTTTACATTTTTAGCCCGCTGTCCCGGTCATTGCTGCGCCGCCAGCGACGGCCGTCTAATACCATCATCTTGTTTACCGCTCACCTGTCAACGATGGCCGTCATTGGCCTGTGGCATGGCATCACGGTGAACTTTTTCATCTGGGGGCTGTGGCAGGGGGTGGCGCTGTTTGTCCACAAGCAATGGAGCGACCGCAGCCGGCGCTGGTATCGGGGACTGAGTGAGAAACCCTGGCAAAAACGGCTGTGGACGGCCGTGACCTGGTTTCTCACCTTTCAATACGTCACCCTCGGCTGGGTCTGGTTTGCCCTGCCCACGCCGCAGTTGGCCCTGGAGACGTTTGCCAAATTGTTTAGCCTCAGATAAACGCTCAGGTCCTACGGGTTCTTGTGGGTTCCAACGTGATGCGTGACGAGTGATGCGTGAGATCACTCGTCAACCGCCACTCGTCACGCATCACCCCTCACTGGTCATAATCATCAACGGCTTCATCTCAAAGCTCTTATACTGCGGGCAAAGCCGTTCGGTATTGTAGAACTCCTTGACGTTAACCACTTTTTTGTTGTTGGTGACGACAGTGATAGGCACATTGTCGTAACGGCCGTTTTTCAAGACTACCAGACGGCCGTCTAGTTTATTCAAAATCAGGTCCAGCGCCAGATTGCCGTAGGCCATGGGCACAATCGAGTCAATGGCGTCCGGGTCGCCGCCGCGCACCAGATAACCCAACTTCTGGTTAATGACGTTAATCCGTTTGCCGTTGTTATATTTGGGCGAAAGCTCCTTCAACTTGGCCGATACCATGTCGCCGATACCGCCCAATTTGGCATGGCCGTAGGCATCCTTCTCCGCTTCCCGAAACACCATTTCGCCCCCGGCAAAAGTTGCCCCTTCGGACACCAACACCACCGAGTAGCGGCTGGGATTCTTGAACCGATCCTCCGCCAGCAGCCGCGTCAACAAGTCCACATCAAACGGATACTCTGGAATCACGCAGCGGTTGGCGGCGCCGGCCATTGTCGGCAACATGGCGGTGAAACCGGCATAGCGGCCAAACACCTCCAGCACCAGGAAGCGCTCGTGGGAACCGGCCGAGGTGCGCAGATTGTTGGTCATCTGGATGGTGCGGGTGACGCAGGTGCTAAAGCCAATGCAATAATCGGTGCCGGGCACGTCGTTGTCCATCGTCTTGGGGATGGCGACCACTTTTACCCCTTCCTGATACAGGCGCACGCCATAACTCAACGTGTCATCGCCACCAATAGGGATGAGGTAATCAACGCCCAGAAATTCCAGATTTTTAATCACCTCTGCCGTCAGATCATTGGAATCTTCATTGTAGATATCACGCAGATGTTCTGGCAGGTCTGACCGGCGCATGTGGCTGGGCCGGGTGCGGGAACTGTGCAGAAAAGTGCCCCCGGTACGGCCGGCCCGGTTGACAATCTCTTCGGTCAAAATCTGATAACACAAACTATTGTCTGCTTTGAGGTCGCGCACCATTTCGGTGATGCCGGCCCAGCCCCGCCGCAGGCCAATCACCTTATACCCTTCGCGCAGAGCGCGAATGGTTACTGCCCGAATTGCCGGATTCAGCCCCGGTACGTCGCCGCCGCCGGTGAGAATACCGATAACGCCTTTTGTTTTTAGTACGTTTGCCATGGGAATCATTCTCCTTCTTAAGTAGTGGCCGGTTGCTGGTGGTTGGTGGCTGGTATAAGCCACCAGCAATCAACCAGTATTATAGTCCCATGCATGACGTGTATCCAATAAGTGCAACGCCGGGTGCGTCGCACTGAAAAGTGAAAAACACGGCCGTAGATATTGAGGCGGCGCGGTTAGCGCAGGCCGATTTTGCCGATGGGGGCAATTTTCAGGGGCAAATTAGCACAGGTGCGGTGAGCAGGGGCAGCAGTTGGGCGGTAAAACGGCCGTGCCGCCCCATCACCACCAGATCGCAATTTTGCAAGACGGCCGTGTCCACACCCCCTGGCGTCGTCACAAATTCGGCGTTCACTTCGTGCATTTCCAGGTAGGCGCGGGCCAGCGAGAGGCTGTCTGGCGAGCCGCTGACCACCAGTTGGCTGCCCCACTGTTCGGCCATATAGGCGGCGGCAAACAGCGCCGTTTCTTTGTGTACGTTTGCCTCTCGGCTCTGGGAGAAGACCAGCAGCACCCGATTCATGGCGCTGGGCCGGCTGCCGGGCAGCAGCACGGGGCGGGTGCTGTTTTGCCAGATGGTTGTCACGGCCGTGCCTGCCGCCGTTTTGTCCACAATTACCAGGTCGGCCAGCGCCGCCCGGCGCGCCGTCACTTCCGGCAGACTGCCCGGTTCGCGCCCCCACACGGCCGTTACGTCTGCTGCGGTACACCGCTCTTCAAACCAGGCGCGGGTCAGGCTTTCGTTTTCGTCGCCCAGAAAGAGGCCAATGAGACGGCCGTGTTCCCGTTGGGCAATGGCGATGGCCTGCGCCAGCGCCGCCTCCTGACGACCGGTCAACGGCAGCAATATCTCGGTAAAGAGGGTGCGGCTGTACCGGTCGAGCAGCCGGTCTTGGGCCCAATTGCTGGCCACCGGTTGCCCCTTCCAGTTGGCCGGGATCATCACGTCCAGCACTTTTTGCAAGGTGCGGCGGGGTTTCAGGTGGGTGGCAAATTGGGTCACGGCCGTGTTCGGCCGTACCTGCCAGCCCAATTCATTGCGTAACTCGGCCTGATGGGTTGCCAGCCACAAGTAAAGGTCGGTTTCCGTGCGCCGGGGAAAATCGCGCAAGATGGCCTGTTCCCGAATGGCCTGCACCAGCGGCAGGTACGCTTCGTCATACCAGCGGCCAAAGGCTTCCGCGTCTGGCAGTTCGCGCTCTTCGGCCATCTCCACAAAAAAGCGATGCACCTCCATGTGGTTTTCCAGCCGGGTATACTGGCCTGGCGCCGTCACCCGCAGATCACAACCAGGGCGCAGATCGTCCAGCCGGGTGTATTCCAAAAACGCGGCATATTCGGCGTGAATGATCAATTCATCCGGCTGTGTATCCGGCGAAAGTGGTACGCGGGTATGCACTTCGGTGACGTTAGCGTGGATGTAGTCTAGCCCCAGTTGGCGGGCAATGGAAACGCGGTGATTGCCGTCCAGCACAAAAAAGGCATCGCCAATCTGGTACACATCAATGGGCGGCAGGTCGGCCACGTGCCCGGCGGCGCGCACTCCGGCCCAGCGTTGGGCGTCGGCGTCGTTGCGCGGCAGGAAGGAGCGAGAAAAATCGTGGTAGCGGCCCACACTGCCCACAATGGCGGTTACCGGAATCTCCTTCACGCCCCGCTCGGAACGGCCGCGCACTTTAAGCATCTCGGCCACTTCGTTATAGGACAGTAACTCCAGGGAGCGGCCACGCAGCCGCCCCAGCAGGGCTTCCATCGTGGCTTGCTGCCGCGCCTTATGAAAATCTTGCAGCGCACCGGCCAACGGCCGTATCCCTACTACGTTCTGCCCATAGATCTGACCGGGATGCATGATCGTTATCCTTTACCGGCAATGTGGGCGCTGATCCGTCTGGCTTCGATGCCAATTTCGCGCAACATGCCGGTGGGGGAGATATAAAAGCCACAAAAGTATAAACCCGGCGCGGTTTCCTGCCCACTGGATTGCGGCGCGCCTTCTTCGTTCAAAACGCCCGGCGCCTCTTGCAGAAAGTCATGCACACGGGGCCGGTAGCCGGTGCCCAAAATGATGGCGTCAAAGGGTTTAATCGTGCCATCGCTGAAAACCACGCCGTTTTCGTTAAACTGGTTGATGCCGGGGTGGATGTGGATACGGCCGTTCTTGATCAACTTCACCGTGCCAATGTCCAGAATGGGAATTTGCCGGTCTTGCCGGATTTGTACATTGGGGCCGTAGGGCAACTTGGGCACACCATACTTTGTCAGGTCGCCAATGGAAGTTTTAAGCATGGGGATGGCCAGCAGATCGGCCGCTTTGGGCGGAATTTTGTCCATAACGATGCCGATGGTCAGAATGGGAATGCCCAGATAATCACGCGGAATAACGTTCACCGGACTGCGCACGGCCATGCCAACGGTGGCCGCGCCGTGTTCCACCAGATCAATGGCTATCTCCCCGGCCGAATTACCAAAACCGACCACCAGCACCCGCTGCCCGGCATACGGTTTGCCATTTTTATACGCCGAACTGTGGATGATGCTGCCGCTAAACAATTCCTGTCCCGGCCAGGTGGGCAGGTGTGGCACGCGGGTATAACCGGTGGCAATGACCACGTTTTGGGCCTGGTAACGGCCGTCGGCCGTTTCCACCTGCCAGCCGCCATTGTGGGGCCGGACGGCCGTGACCTCCTGCCCAAATCGCGGCTCTATGTCAAAACGGCGGGCATACTCTTCCAGGTAAGCGACCACATCCGCCCGCGCCGGATATTTGGCAAAGCTCTTGGGCATGGGCAGGTGAGGCAGTTGCGAATGTGCCCGGTCGGTGTGCAGGTGCAGCCGGTCATAATGGTTGCGCCAGGCTGCGCCCACCTGACTGCTTTTTTCCAGCAGGATGAAAGGAATGTTTTTCTCTTGCAGGCAGGCGGCGACGGCCAGCCCGGCGGCGCTGGCGCCAATGATCAGGGTGTTGGTTTGCGTGTCGGTTTCTGTGGTTGTCATACGGGCGGAGTATACCTTTACCGGTGATGGCTTCAAACATTTTGGAACCCGGCGAATAAATTCGCGGCTTCACAGGGCGAAGACCGCCTTCGCGGTCTGGTAGCCAGCCGACGAAGGTCGGCTTTGCTTTCTGTAGCCGCGGTTTCAACCGCCGGATTTATTACCGAAATAAAAAGTTAACATTCATTATCTGCCGTCGCAAACCCGCAATTGCCGCTTTGCCACCCTCTGCCCTACAATTAGGCCATCTTAAAAGCGTGAGGTGAAAGAAGATGTTACTTGACTTGAGCCATACGATTGAAGATGGATTGATTACCTACAAGGGGCTGCCCGCGCCGGTGGTGTGTGACTTTCTCAGCCGCGAGGCGTCGCGGGCGCTCTATGCGCCGGGCACAGAGTTCCATATTGGCAAGATTGAGATGGTGGCCAATACCGGTACTTACCTGGATTCGCCGTTTCACCGGTTTGCCGATGGGCTGGATATTGCCGATTTGCCGCTGGCCGGTCTGGTGAATCTGGAAGGGGTGGTGATTCGGGCGATGGGGCACGGCCGTACCCTCACCCCGGCGCTCTTTCAAAACCACGACCTGGCGGGCAAGGCCGTGCTCGTCCACACCGGTTGGGACCAGCACTGGCGCACTGACCAATACTTTGAAGGGCACCCATTTTTGACGGAGGAGACGGCCGTGTACCTGAAAGAAGCGGGCACGGCGCTGGTAGGCATTGATTCGCTCAACATTGATGACACGGCGGACGGCCGTCGCCCGGTACACACCACCCTGCTCGGCAGCCAGATTCCCATTGTGGAACATCTCTGCCATTTGGATCAACTGCCGGATGCCGGGTTCCATTTTTTTGCGGCGCCGGTGAAGGTGCGCGGCATGGGCACATTCCCCGTGCGGGCTTATGCCATCTGGTGATGGTGTAAATTTGAGTGGAGTTCGCATCCTCAGATGCGAATTTGCGGGCATCCTCAGATGCCCGCACTCTTTGAGAACATTGGGAGGAAGTAGTGAAAGCGATGATATGTCACGAATGGGGTGGGCCGGAGATGTTGATGATGGGGGAACGGCCGTCGCCGCCGCTCAATTCGGGACAGGTGCGCATAGGCATTCACGCCTGCGGCGTCAACTTCGCCGATACGCTCATCATTCAGGGGTTGTACCAGGAAAAACCGGCCTTTCCCTTTAGTCCTGGTATGGAAGTGGCCGGGGAGATTTTAGAAGTGGGGGAGGGTGTGAGCCATTTGCAGGTGGGGAATCGGGTGGCGGCAATTACCGGCTATGGCGGTTATGCCGAAGAGGTTATTGTTGACGCCCGCACCGTCTTGCCCATTCCGCCGCTGATGGATTATGTGACGGCCGCCGGTTTTGCCATCACCTATGGCACGTCGCACATCGCGTTGGCGCACCGCGCCCGGTTGCAGCCAGGGGAGGTTTTGCTGGTGCATGGGGCGGCAGGTGGGGTGGGGTTGACGGCCGTAGAAATCGGCAAACTCCTGGGCGCTACCGTCATCGCCACGGCCAGCACGCCGGAAAAATTGGCTCTGGCGCAGCAATATGGCGCTGACTACCTGATCAACTATCGCCAGGAAAAGTTCCGTGACCGGGTGAAGGAGATCACAAACGGCAAGGGCGCAGATGTGGTCTACGACCCCGTGGGTGGCGATGTGTTCGACGAATCGGTGCGCTGTCTGGCCTGGGAGGGGCGGTTATTGGTGATTGGGTTTGCGGACGGCCGTATCCCCCAACTCCCGGTCAACCTGGCGCTGGTCAAAAACATGAGTGTTGTCGGCGTCTACTGGGGTGGTTATGCCGCCCGCCAGCCACGTGTCATCACCGATTCTTTGCGCACCCTGCTGGCCTGGTACGCCGAAGGAAAAATTAAACCCCACATCTCCCAAACCTATCCGCTGGAACAGGCCGCAACTGCTCTCAACAGCCTCATCACCCGCCAATCCACCGGCAAAGTTGTATTGACTATCCGTTGAGGGTATGATATTTCATCATACTTGTTTGGAGGTTAATAATGGCAACTACAAAGGTAGCAGTCACGATTGAAAGTGAGCTTCTCGCGGAAATTGACCAACTGGTAGCCCAGCGCATGTTTCCCAATCGCAGCAAGGCCATTCAAGAAGCCTTGCGAGAATCCCTGGAAAAAATCAAGCGAAACCGGTTAGCACGCGAATGTGCCAAACTCGATCCTGATGTGGAGCAGGCATTAGCAGAAGAAGGAATGGAATGGGAGTTGGCTGAATGGCCGGAATATTGAGAGGAGAGATTTGGTGGGCCAATTTAGAGCCTGTTATCGGGAATGAACAGGCTGGGACACGCCCGGTACTCATTATTAGCCATGATGTTTTTAACGACCGGTCGGCTACCGTAATTGCCCTGGCGATAACGAGTCAAAAGCCCAAAGCAGGCTTTCCTCTTACTCTGGAGATCTCTTCCGCAAATTTGCCCAGACAATCCTGGGTCAAAATTAGCCAGGTTCGTACTCTGTCAGTCAAACGTCTGAGCAATAGGTTAGGTCGCGTTTCTCCTGAAGAACTGGATCGGATTCTGGATGGGCTGAACGAACTCGTCCGGTGACTACCCAATTACTCCCGTTCGCGCAGGTGGGGGAAGAGCAGCACCTCGCGGATGGTAGCGTTGTCGGTGAAGAGCATGACCATGCGGTCTATGCCCACGCCGAAGCCGCCGTTGGGTGGCATTCCGTAGCGCATGGCGCGCAGGTAATCCTCGTCAATGGGGTTGCGCTCGTCATCGTCTTTGGCGTAGAGCGTTTGCAGCATCTCAAAACGCGCCTGCTGGTCGAGAGGGTCGTTCAGTTCGGTGAAGGCGTTGCCCATTTCCATGCCGGCGATGAAAAACTCAAACCGCTCCACGTGCAGCGGGTCGCCGGGAATGCCCTTCGCCAGGGGGGAAATTTCGCGGGGGTAGGTGGTGATGATGGTGGGCTGGATCAAACGCGGCTCGACAAAATCGCCAAAAACGCCATCAATCAATTTGCCCCAACCGGCGCTTTCCGGGGCGTGCCCACCGGCGTTGCGGATGGCCTGGCGCAGGCTGGCGGCGTCCAGGTGTTCCATGTAATCAATTTCGGCGAACTGTTTAATGGCGTCACGCATGGTCAGGCGCGGCCATTGGCCGCCGACGTGGATGGTTTGCCCCTGGTAGGTGATGGTGTCGCCGCCGGTGACGGTGTGGGCCACGTGCTGGATCATGCGTTCGGTGAAGGCCATCACATCGTGGTAATCCCAGTAGGCGGCGTAGAATTCCAGCATGGTGAATTCGGGGTTGTGTTTGAAGCTGACGCCTTCGTTGCGGAAGTCACGGCCGATCTCATAGACGCGCTCGATGCCGCCGACCAGCAGCCGTTTCAGGTACAGTTCAAAGGAGATGCGCAGGTAGAGTTCTTGTTTAAGCTGGTTGTGGTGGGTGGTAAACGGCCGTGCCGCCGCTCCCCCATACAAGGGCTGCAAAATCGGCGTCTCCACTTCCAGAAACTCATGGTCGTCCATAAACTGGCGCAGGGCGGTGATGATTTTAGCGCGGGTGCGGAAGACATGGCGCACGGCCGGATTGGTGGCCAGATCGGCGTACCGCTGGCGGTACCGTTCTTCAACGTTGGAAAATTCGCTGTGGCGCACAATCTGGCCGTCTACATCTTCTTCTTTGACCACCGGCAGCGGGCTGATCGCTTTGCTCAATAGTTTCCACTCATTGACGCGCAGGCTCACTTCCCCGGCTTTGGTGCGGAACATGAGGCCGCTGGCCTGCACAAAGTCGCCTAAGTCCAGCAGTCTGCGGAATATGTGGTGGGCTTCTTCGCCCACTTCTTCCAGGCGGACAAAGAGTTGCAAACGGCCGTAGCCATCCTCAATATGCGCGAACACTGTCTTGCCCATATCCCGAAAGCTGACAATGCGGCCGCAAACGGTGACGGAAATGTCCGCCGTTTCATCGGCTTCATAAGCAGCCTTGGCGTCAGTGGTAGTGTGGCTGCGTTCGACGCGCAGGGGATAGGGTTCGATGCCCGCTTCCTGGAGACGTTCCAGTTTGGCCAGGCGTTGTTCTTCCAGATGGGATGGTTGCCAACTCATACTTCACCTTTTCAAAAAAAAGCCCGTGTGATTCACGGGCTGAAGAGTGTGGTGGGTGTTTACGGCCGTGTGGCCTCTCTACTCAATCTTAACTACCCGGAATTCGATAACGCCGTTTGGCGCATTGACGCGCACGGTGTCGCCGCGCTTGGCGCCCAAGAGCGCCTTGCCCAGCGGACTTTCATTGGAGATGCGCCCTTCTTCCGGGTTGGCTTCAGCCGCGCCAACCAGATGGTACTTTTCTTCGTCGTCAATGCCTTCTTCGGAAATCGTGACCCAACTGCCAATGCGGACCACATCATTTTTGCCGTTGTCTTTAATCAGTTGGTAATTTTTGAGAATTTCTTCCAATTCCTGGATGCGCCCTTCCACAAAAGACTGTTCATTACGCGCCGCTTCCAGCCCGGCATTTTCCACAAAATCGTCATCCTGCCCATCTTCAAATGCCGCTTGCAGACGGTCGGCCACTTCTTCCCGCTTGACCGTTTTCAGGAATTCCAATTCTTTGGTCAGTTTTTCTACGCCTTCTTGGGTGAGTAGATGAGGTTTCAGAGTTGTCATTTTCTAGCCTTATTAAGGGAAATACCGCTGCTGCCAGCGGTATGTCTCCTGTGTGTTTGAAGTTAGGCGCGGAATTATAACAAATTCGGTTGCAATGTCCAATGGGATTCAATAAACTTTTGCCCTTGCAGACCGACGGGAGATTGGAGATGAGAGATTGGAGATTGACCAATCTCTCATCTC
>JAHBVI010000175.1 GCA_019637635.1 Anaerolineae bacterium | reverse complement strand
GCGCACCAACACCAGCCACGTCAGTTTTGACAATATCCGGGTGACGGGCAGCCCGGCCAGCTACAACACCGTGGTTTACCTGCACGGCGACCACCTGGGCAGCATTGGGGCGGTGACAAGCAGCAGCGGGGCACTGCTGGACATGACCCGCTTCTACCCGTTTGGCGGCTACCGGGGCAGCGACCCGACCCTCCTGACAGAACGCGCCTTCACCGGCCACAAAGCCAACAACACCGCCAGCAACGACCTGGGGCTGATTTACATGAATGCGCGCTTTTATTCGCCGACATTGGCACGCTTCATCAGCGCAGACACCCTCATCCCCGACCCCACCAACCCGCAGCAGTACAACAGGTACACGTATTCGCTCAACAACCCTGTTACTTTCTTTGATCCGTCGGGACATCGCACCTGCTCGGCGCAAGAAGCAGAAAATGATTTTGAAACATGTGATCAAAATCTGGGCGTCGGTAGCGATTACGGTAATGTCAATTTTTTCAATAATGCTTTCCCTTACTTCTTTGTGAGTGCGATGAAGACGGCCGTTCAAAATGGCTTGCAAGGAAGTGATGGTCAACAATTAACCGGGCAGGCGCTTTACGATATGATGTTTACCTTGGCCAGCGACGGGGCGGCTGCCTTTGTGGCCAATGCGTTTGGCCGCGATAATCTCCTGGCGCAGGCAATGGCTGAAGTGTTCAGTGATGGCATCGGATCTGCCAGACCATCGGATTTTCTGAGCGATGATGTGGCTTTTGTTCTTGCCGCGGCGTATATGGCCGATGCGGATAGGATGGGGCAGCTTGCGCGACTGATGGCAGGATTAACGCCGACTGGGATGCCTTGCAGCTTTAGCGCCAATACATTAGTGATGACCAATGACGGTCTCATACCCATTAGCCAGGTGACATGGGGGACAATGGTGCTGGCCTACAATGAGGAAACGGGAGAAATTGATTACTATCCTGTGATTGCTGCGTGGTCACATGAAGACCCGGTAATTATTTTCCTGACGATTGATGGCGAGACAATTATTACCACCCCGAACCATCCCTTCTTTACCGCTGAAAGCGAGTGGATTCAGGCTGGCAGCTTGCAAATTGGCGACGAAATCCGCAGTGCCGCCTGGGGCACGGGCACAGTGGAAACCATCACCTTTACCGCCACTCCACAGACGATGTACAATTTCACTGTCGCCACGGCCCACACCTATTTTGTCGGAGATGGGCAATGGCTAGTTCATAATCAATGCGGTGGCTACTTTAAAGGTACGGAAAAGCCTTGGACGACGGGCGCTACTCCCAACTCAGCATACACTCAGTTCAATCCAAAAACAGGACAACCTGTTCAGACAGCAATTTATGATTCTCAGGGCCGGGTTATTGTGCATGTCGACTGGAAGATACATGGTAGCGCATCTGTAGGACATTGGCACTATTTGAAAGTTCCAGGAAATCCAGCATCAGGGCATGGTCCAAATAACCCACATAACCAACCAATAAATCCTTCGACCTGGGGTTTACCTTCTAACTGGAATACTTGGCCCTAAAAAAGGTGATTCAGATGGAAAATAAATACAATTTTCAAGAACTTACCGAAATCCAATTACCGGAATTCCTCAGCAGGTTTCAAAATTTCCACGATGGTTTAATCCGAGAAGTGCAGCTTTTCTTCATGACAGGCAGTTTTGACACACACGCGAGAGTAGTGCTTTCAGTCATTGAACACCAGCAAACAGGCTCTTCAAAATGGATCAACTTAACTTTAGAAGTGAGCAACGTTTCATTCTTCCGCCTTCAAGAAGGCGGAAAGCAATCTTGTGTTGTGCTGTTTGACATAGCTATAAAATTTTTTGGAGAGGCTATCTACCTTGATTTTTGCCCTTTCCAGCCTGAGCCAGAAGAAATAGAGGAGCTTCTGCAATCTGATTTTCTAATTGTTGGTAAGAGAGTTAGATGGATTACTTCTCCATACGCTGAATGATGTCACCCGCTTTGATGGAGTCTTTCTTCCTGGGTCGGTGCGGCCGAGATTCTCCACACCATGCCACGTGTGTTTGCCCACCGCCAACCCGTTTTTCACCGGCTGCCAGAGGGGTTTGGGTACGGCCGTACCTTTTTTGCGGCAGCGGATAAACGGATGGGGGTACGGCCGTGCAGTGGCAGTCAGTGTATGCAGGTTGTGGATACGGCCGTACCTTTTTGCAGCGGCAGATAAACGGATGAGGGTACGGCCGTACAGTGGCCGTTGGTGTATGCAAGTTGTGGGGGACGGCCGTACGCCTTGCCACCATGTCACCTTGTGTCGTATTGGGTACGGCCGTGACGGGATTTGGTTGGTGGGGTGATACGGCCGTATAATTGCCCCATTCTCGTTACGTAAAACAGGTGT
The DNA here is from genome assembly GCA_019637635.1 of Anaerolineae bacterium. GTDB lineage: Bacteria > Chloroflexota > Anaerolineae > Promineifilales > Promineifilaceae > CAADGU01. The sequence goes on along the minus strand of JAHBVI010000175.1, from coordinate 10,942 downwards.
GGTACGGTGGGGCCGGCATTGAGCTTGCCGAAATGACGCTGACCACAGGCACTTATGATCAACCAGTACCAGATTGCTCTACCCGTGTTTTCCGGTCCGCTCGATTTGCTGCTGCACCTGATTGAGCGGCAGGAGTTGGACATCACGGCCGTGTCCCTGGCCCATGTGACCGCCCAATATCTGGCTCAAATTGAGCAGATGAAAGAAAACCGCATGGAGCAGTTGATTGATTTCCTGGTGGTGGCGGCGCGGCTGGTGCTGATTAAGAGCCGGGCGCTGCTGCCACAAACACCGGTCATTATCGAAGGCGAAGAGGAAGAAGACCCGGCGGAGGCGCTGGTGCGCCAGCTCAAAACGTACAAACAGTTCAAGGAAGCGGCCCTCTGGCTGCAAAAGCGCGAAGAGGCCGGGCTGCGCGCGTTCTTGCGGGTGGCCCCGCCGCCCAAGCTGGACAGCCGGTTGGATTTAAGTGGGGTGACGGTGGAGAGTTTGCTTACGGCCGTGCGCGACGTATTGGCCCGCGTGGAAAACCGCGAAGAAAGTGTGGCCCTGGTGCAGCCGCGCCGCATCACCATCGAAGGGCAGATCGCCCGGCTGCGCTTCCGCGCCCGGCAGGGACAGGCATTTCAGTTTCGGGAGTTGCTGTCAGAAGAAAGTAACCGGGTAGAGGTTTCCGTTACCTTGCTGGCGGTGCTGGAACTGATAAAACGGCAGGAAATCGAAGTCAGTCAGCCGGAACTGTTTGGGCCAATTGCGATTCAGGGCAAAACGGCAGCGTAAATTGAATGGTAGTACCGGTTTCAGAACTGTTTGCCAGCCAGATACGGCCGTGATGCGCCTCCACCGCCATCCGGCAAAAATATAGACCCAGGCCACTGCCCCGCTCCTGCTGCATCCCCCGTGAAAACTTCTCAAACAGATGCGCCTGCATATCCACCGGTATACCTGGCCCGGAATCAGCCACCGTCACCGCTACCAACGCCGGATTGACCACATCTGGCTGCACCATCACCTGAACGTGCCCCTCATGGGGCGTGAACTTCAAAGCGTTATGTACCAGATTCTGTAACACCCGTTCCAGCAATTGGCGGTCGGCTGTTAACAACGGTAAGGCATCGGTGATGTGGCTGGTTATATCTATCTGTTTCTCGCGCGCCAGGGGCAACTGCCCATCTATCACATTGCTTATCAGATCGGCCAGCGCTATTTGCTGATTATTTAACTGCAAGTGGCCCCCTTCTAACCGGCTTAGTTCCAAAATGGCTTCCACCAGTTTTAGCAATTTGTGGGTGCTGCTGCCGGCGCGTTCTATGATTTGCAGGTGGCGTTCGGTGTTGGCATTGCCGGTTTGTTCCATCATTTGCAGCGTTTCTAACGAGATAGAAATCGCAGTTAGTGGCCCGCGCAAATCGTGTACCATCGTATGGGTCAGGTCATCGCGCATCTTTTCCAGGATATGTTCCTGGGTGGTATCGCGCAGCACAATCAGGCGGCCCATTGGCTGCCCATCTAGTAAAACGGGCAAGTTGCGCCAATGAATGGTGCGCGGCGGCAGATCAAACTTCCCTTCGCCCACTGCTGTATCACCGGCAGCCACCCGATTTGTTTCTGCTTCGATGATGCCGGCGGCCTGGGGCGATTTTTGTTGCAGCCGGGCGATGGCGGCTTTAACTGAACGACCTACCCACGCTTCGGGGGCATCGTCTAATTGCAGGAAGGCAAAACCGGGTGGATTGATGAGCAAGACACGGCCGTCGGTACCCACCAGGATAATGCCATCCGTCGCGGCGGTAATGAGGGCCTGGAAACGGCCGTGTTCCTCCCGAATGGCTTGAAATAACCGCGCATTTTCCAGGGCAATGGCGGCATGTTGGGCAATGCCCCGGCAGAGGGCAATCTCATCCTCACTGAACTGGCGTTGGTGGCGGCTGTCCCACAATTCGGCATAGGCGATGGTATCACCGCCAATACCCATAGGAATCATCATCACCGTTTGCGCCCCAAATTGTTCCATGTGCGTCTGCATGGATTCCGACAGGTTGGCATCGTTACGATAGATCACCCCCAATTCGCCGCGCTCCAAAAAACCCACATCGCGCGAGAGTTGATCTGACAGAGAGTATGTAACCCCCAGATCAGATACCTGTTCCAGGACAGAAGCTGATGGGCTGATGTATTCCGCCAGGACGGTGGAATTTTTTGTGGCCCTCTCGTAGCTGCAAATGTAGGCGCTGGTTGCGCCAATCGCCCGGCACATCTGTTCGACAATGCGGTTTAGCACCACCGGGAGTTCTAAGGAGGTGGTGATGGTGGCGGTGGCTTCTTGTAACGCGGTTTGCGCGGCCAATCGGCGTTGTGATTGTTCATAAAGCCCGGCATGGTCTAGCGCCAGGGCGATCACTTCGGCCATAGATTCGGCCAGCAGCACGTCACTCTGGCTAAATGGTTCATCCTTTTCCACGCTAAAGATGCCTAAGCGCCGTCGGCTGCGCATCATGGGGATGGAGATGGCGCTGTATAGCTTTTGGTAGGTTGGCCCTTCGTCGGAATCGCCAATCAGGTTGTCGGCCATTTGGGTGTCGCCGGTGCGGTAGGCACGGCCGTGAATGCCCACATCCGTCAGCAGCGACCCCATGGCCGCGCGTACCATCATCACGCCATTCGCATTTGGCGACAGAATGGCAACGGTAGGCCAACCGGTTAGCTCCACCACCTTTTCCACGGCCAGATAAGCCACACTCTCCGGTTCCAGCGATTCGCCAATCGCCCGCAGTAACCGGTACGTAATGAGTTGATGATTAACAGAAGGCGACGCTAAACGATCCATAATAAACGGCTCGGTTACTGCTGCCTGTAAGATGAGTGGTGATCTGCCCATAGCAGTACCACGTTAACACAAGTTGGTCAAGGGATGTATGAAGAAATGGGGGTGGGAAGTGGGTAATAGGTATGGATCAACTAGGCATTGGTACTAACAGGCCAGATGGTATGAATCGGTTTACGGATAACGGATTACGGATAACGGATTACGGTCTCCGGCTCAGATCACGGCCGTACCGGTAAAGCGCCCAGCCAACCAGCGCCGCAATAGACAGGGGGATGAGAAAGCGCACGGCCGTGACGCCGCCCACCAGTACCAGCAGCAGCAGCACGCCAATAACGCCTACTACGATGAACGCAGGCGGGACGGGGAATGGTTCTTGCCGGTTTTGTTCGCGTTCTCGCTGCGCCCGGCGGCAGGCATCGCTGTTGCCCACACGTTGTACGGCCCCTTTCAGCGTCCACTGGCAGCCGCATTCCTCACATTGCAGGCAGGTCTGCGTGGGCCGCCCGGTCTCCTTATCCGTGCGCCGCCAGACGCGCCCGCCGCAGTGGTCGCAATCATAACCGGAATCCTTCCAGGAGGTTTGTACGTCAATGTGGGTCATACGAAGATGTGCTAGTGCCAGGCACAGGGCTGAACCGATCTGGTCAATCCAGGCTCTATTGCCCTGTGCCTGGCACTGTCTCCCAAAATGCTATTCCACCTCATCCACATGAATCCGTTCGCAACTGTCTAGCAGCAGGTTATAGGTGCTGGAATGGCTGACGTAAACAAAACCGCCACACATCTTGCAACTGGCCTGAAATTCCATATCGGATCCACTCACACGTTCCCAATCGGTGAGGACGTGGCCGTGAATACTGGCGGTGGCCTCGGCCTGACGCATGTGCAGTTCCAGGTTTTCTTGCATTTCGGCCTGGGCGGCGGCGTAATACCCTTCGGAGGCTTCAATGATGGCGCGCACGGCCGCGGCCTGTACCAACCGATCTGGTACTGCGTCTGGCAAATCTTCCACCTTATGCAGCAGGTGGTTGAGGGCCACAGCTATTTCAATGCGGGTGGCTTTGTCATAGCGGGCAATAAGCGAGCCATCTTCTAGCAGGCCAATCAGGTACTTCACGGCCGTTTTCAATTGAGCCAATTCAATTTCTGCCGGTTTATCCATACGATGTCTCCAGTTGGGAGATTAGAGATTGGAGATATTTTCAATCTCCAATCTCCAATCTCCAATCCCTTAATACTTTTCAAGAGTATATAGCTACAGCTAAACCTGTGACAAGCTCTGCTTAATCTTTCAACTCCAACCAGTTCGCCCCCGTGCTGGCGCCCACTTTGAGGGGCACGTCCAGTTGGTAGGCATTCATCATGGTTTCCACGAGCAACGGCCGTACCACCGCTACCTCGTCTTCCGGCAATTCCAGCAGCAGTTCATCATGAACCTGAAGGAGCAATTCGGCGCGGAACGGCCGTAACTGTGCCGCCAGTTCAATCATCGCCAGCTTGATAATGTCGGCAGCCGTGCCCTGGATGGGGTGGTTCACCGCTTCCCGCTCCGCCCGCAGCCACGCCTGCCGGTTTTGCCCCGTCATCGTGCCTTTGAAAACCGGGAAATAGCGCCGCCGCCCCATCAAGGTTTCCACATACCCCCGCTGTTTGGCCTGCTCCTTCGTTGCGTCCAGGTAACGTTGGATGCCGGGGAATTGGGCGAAATATGCTTTGATATAATTCTCCGCCTCCGCCAGCGTCAGTTCCGAATCCCGTGCCAGCCGGAACGCGCCCATGCCATAAATCAGGCCAAAGTTCACCGCTTTGGCAAACCGGCGCTGGTTATACGTCACCTGCTCCACCGGAATGTTGTACACCGCCGCGGCCGTCGTCCGGTGAATGTCCTGGTCTTGCCGGAACGCTTCCAGCAGCGCCTCATCCTGGCTCACGTGGGCCAGGATGCGTAGTTCTACCTGGGAATAGTCGGCCGCCAGAAAGACATGCCCCGGCTTGGCCACAAACGCCCGCCGGATTCTTTGCCCCTCCTCGCTGCGGATAGGGATGTTCTGTAAATTGGGGTCGCTGCTGGCAATGCGCCCGGTGATGGCCCCGGTCTGGTGGAAACTGGTGTGGATACGGCCGTCTTTGCCCACCATACCCGGCAGCGCATCCACATACGTACTTTTCAGCTTGCCAAACTCCCGGTATTCCAACAGCCGGCCCACCATACCAGACTTCTTCTCCTGCTCCGTCTCTTTCAACTCTTCCAGCACACTGGCCGCCGTGCTGTAATAACCGCTGCTCGTTTTGCTCAACCCCTCCACCGGAAAACCGAGCTTCTTAAACAGCACGTCGCTCAACTGCTGCGTGGAATTGATGTTGAACGGCTCTCCGGCAATCTCGTGAATCTCCCGTTCTAATGCCAGCAGCCGGGCATCCAAATCCTGTGACATGCGCCGCAAAAAGGGCACATCCAGCCCAATGCCCGCCTGCTCCATCGCCGACAAAATAGGGATGAGCGGCAGTTCCAATGCCAAAATGCGCTCCTGGTTCTTCTCCGCCACCTCTTTTTGCAATGGTTCCACCAGCCGCAGCGTTATATCGGCGTCGGCCGCGCCATAGGGGGCGGCATCGAGGATGTCCACTTCGGCAAACGTGCGCTGATTTTTCCCCTTGCCAATCAGCGTTTCAATGTGCGTCATTTCGATGCCCAGCCGGTGGAAGGCCAACTCTTTCAGCCCTTTGTATTTGGTCGCCGGGTCGGTGAGCCATTCGGCAACCATGGTGTCAAAGGTAATGGGGGTCACGGCAATGCCGTAGCGATCTAGCACCGTGTAATCATATTTGGCATTGTGCGCCACCTTGCCAATGACCGGGTTGGTCAGCGCCGGTTTGATTGCATCCAACACCTGCTGCATCGGTAATTGCCCCTCCGCCAGTTTAGGCGTGCTGGCAAACAGCGACATCTGCCCACTGCCACTCTGTTTGGCCTGCGCCAGATGGCCTACGGGGATGTAATACGCCGTCGGCGGCGATACCGCCAGGCAAATGCCTACCAACTCCGCGCTGGTTTCGTCCACCCCCGTTGTTTCCACGTCAAAGGCGATCAGGCTGGCGCTGTTTAGCTGCGCCACCAGATCGGCCAACTGCGCTTCCGTTTGCACAATGATCGTTTGCGTGGGTGGGGCAGTTTCGGTGGGGGCGGCAATGTCTACGGCCGTTTCCACCCGCGCCAGCAGATCCCTGGTCAGCGAACGAAATTCCAGTTCCCGGAAAATCTCCAAAACCGCGTTCACGTCAAAGTCATGGGCGACACAGGCTGCCAGATCGAGGCTAATGGGCGCATCGGTGACAATCCGCGCTAATTTTTGGCTCAGGTAGGCGCTCGCTTTGCCATCCAGCAACTTTTTCTGGTTGGCTCCCTTGATGCTGTCAATGTGGGCATAAATCCCGTCCAGAGTGTCGTATTCTTGCAGCAGTTTGGCGGCCGTTTTGGGGCCAATACCGGCCACGCCAGGAATGTTGTCGCTGGTATCGCCCACCAGCGCCTTGTAATCCACTACCTGATCTGGCCGCACGGCCCAATAAGCCATCACCGCCGCTTCGTCAAAAATTTCGGGGCGGTCCGTGCCTTTGCGCGGCGGCAGTTCCACGCGGGTATTGTCGTCCACCAATTGCAGCAAATCCCGGTCTCCGGTGATGATGTGGACGGGCACGCCCAACGGCCGTGCCTGCCGGGCAATCGTCCCCAACACATCATCCGCCTCATACCCCTCCAACTCCAAAATCGGAATGTTCAGCGCCCGAATTACATCCTTGATGCGTTCAATTTGCTGCGCCAGTTCGTCCGGCATCCGTTCGCGGGTGCCTTTGTATTCGGTGAACAGAGCGTCGCGGAAGGTGGCGCCTACGTCAAAACTGACGGCAAAGTATTGCGGCGGGTTGGGGCCGAGGATGCAGTCCAGCACGGTGCGGGTGAAACCGTAGGTGGCGTTGGTGGGTTCGCCGTCTTTGGTGCTGAACGCTTCCAGGGGCAGGGCGAAGAACATGCGGTAGGCCAGGGCGTGGCCGTCTATAAGAACGAGTTTGTTTTCAGACATAGGTTAATGATCCGCGAAGGACGCGAAGGAGCGCGAAGATTTGCTGTGTTTATTTCGTGTCATTCGTGTAATTTTTGGTAATGAATGAGCGGGATTGTACCATAAAACAGATGTTCGGGAGAGGCAGAGAATAAAGGTCAGTGGGGCAATCGTACCCCAGGGCAAGGACACCCAAATCCTTGAAAACTTGAAACCTGACACTTGACACCATCATTTTCCTCTGCCATACTGGTCAGACCACTTACCAGAAGGATATTAGATGAATCACTGGACAGCCCCGCAGCGGCCGAACTCCTACGCCGAACATATGTTGATCAACGCCATCCTGGACGGCCGTTTCCCGCCGGGCAGCAATTTGCCGGGTGAGCGTGACCTGGCCGTGCAGCTAGGCGTCACCCGCCCCACCCTGCGTGAAGCGATCCAACGATTGGCGCGGGATGGTTGGTTGACGGTGCAGCAGGGGAAGGCCACGGCCGTGAACAACATCTGGCAAGACGGCGGCCTCAACGTCCTCAGCGGGTTGGTGCGGCACAGCGAACATTTACCGCCCGGTTTTATCACCAACCTGCTGGAGGTGCGGCTGCACCTGGCCCCGGTCTACACGGCGCGGGCGGTGGCCCTGGCGGCCGAGACGCTGCACGAATTTTTGCAGACTCATGCCAGCCTGCCCGACGATGCCGCCGCCTTTGCCCATTTTGACTGGCAGCTACACCGCCTGCTCACCCAACAGTGCGGCAACCCCATTTATGGCCTGATTTTGAACGGTTTTACCGATTTTTATGAACAGTTGGCGCAGCTTTATTTTGCGCCGCCAGAGTCACGGGCGGCATCACGGGTTTACTATGCAGAATTGGCTACGGCCGTGTCCCAACAAGACCCCACCCTGGCCGAAACCGTCACCCGCCGGGCGATGCAGGAGAGTATGGTGTTGTGGCAGACGAGTAAGGACTATACACCGTAATCCGTAATCCGTTATCCGTTATCGGGTTACGGTTCACGGATTACGGATTACGGATTACGGCCGCAGGAGGCACTATGAAACGATGGAACGGCTGGGGGGACGATACGAACGATTATCCGGTACCGGAGAGCGCCACGCCGTTGTTGGTGGAATGGGTGGGCGACGGCCGTCCGCCACAGGACATCACCCTGGCGAAAGCGGTCACGGCCGTGCCGCCCTCCCGCCTGCCCGCTCATCCGCTGGTTAGCACAGACGCCGAGACCCGCCTGCGCCACGCCCGCGGCCAAAGCCTGCCGGACCTGATTGCTCTGCGCAGCGGGCAAATTGGCGCTTTCCCGGACGGCGTAGCCACGCCCACCAGCGAAGAGGAAGTGCAGGCGCTCATTCACTTTGCGGCGGCAGTGGGGGCCAAATTGATCCCTTATGGCGGCGGTACCAGTGTCGTCGGCCATATCAATCCCCTGCCCGGTGACGCGCCCGTGCTGACGGTCAATTTGCAGCGGCTCAACCAACTGCTGCAACTGGAGGAGACCTGCCAGCAGGCCACCTTTGGCGCGGGCGTGCAGGGGCCAGACCTGGAAGCGCGGCTGCGGGCGCAGGGCTACACCCTGGGCCACTTTCCGCAATCGTTTGAACTGTCCACGCTGGGCGGCTGGATTGCCACCCGTTCCAGTGGGCAGCAATCTTTGGGCTACGGCCGTATCGAGAGCCTCTTTGCCGGGGGACGTTTACTTTCGCCGGCCGGTACGCTGGAGCTGCTGCCCTTCCCCGCGTCCGCTGCCGGGCCGGATTTGCGCCAGGTGGTGCTGGGCAGCGAGGGGCGATTGGGCATCATCACCACCGCCACCGTGCGCATCAGGCCGCTGCCAGAGCGGGAAGAGTTTCACGCCGTCTTTTTCCCTCATTTTGAACAGGGGATGGCCGCTGCCCGCCAGTTGGTGCAGGCGGGGCTGCCCCTTTCCATGCTGCGGTTGAGTACGGCCGTGGAAACCGCCACCACCCTGGCCATGGCCGGGCACGAACGGCTCATTGGCGCCGTCGAAAAATGGCTCACCTTTCGCGGCGCCGACGACGAAAAATGTATGCTGCTGCTCGGCCTAACCGGGATGGACAGGATGGTGAAGGCCAGTCGCAAAGCGGCGCTGGACATCACCGGGGCACACAAAGGGGTGCATATGGGGCAGCAGTTTGGCAAACAGTGGCACAAAGGGCGCTTCCGCACCCCCTACCTGCGCAACACCTTGTGGGAGATGGGGTACGCGGTGGATACGTTGGAAACGGCCGTGTCCTGGCATCATGTCCCCGAACTGATGGGCAGCATCGAAACCGCCATCCGCAGCGCCGCCGCCCCATTTGACGAGCGCGTCCACGTCTTCACCCACCTCTCCCATCTCTATGCGGATGGGGCCAGCATTTACACCACCTACCTCTTCCGGCTGGGGCAGACGCCCGATGATACCATGCAGCAGTGGCAGGCGATGAAAACGGCCGCCAGCCAGGCCATCGTCGCCGGGCAGGGCACTATCAGCCACCAACACGGCGTCGGCCTGGATCATGCCCCCTATCTGCCCGCCGAAAAAGGGGAACTCGGCATGGCCGTTCTCAGCGATCTGGCGCATCGTTTTGATCCGCAGGGAATGATGAACCCAGGAAAGTTGATAGCGTAGCTGGCACGGCCGCAAAAAACTTCGCGATCTTCGCGTCCTTAGCGGATCAATCAGGAAATAAAACATGTGGAATCAAGAATGGCGAGAATTAGCATGGGCGCAGCTTGACCAGGAATGGGACATGCTGGCGATTGGCGGCGGCATTACCGGGGCCGGCATTTTCCGCGAGGCGGCGCGGCTGGGGCTGCGTGTGCTGCTGCTAGACCAGCATGATTTTGCCTGGGGCACCTCCAGCCGCTCCTCCAAATTTGTGCATGGTGGGCTGCGTTATTTGAAAGAAGGGCAGCTGGGGCTGACGCGCAGTTCCGTGCTGGAACGGGAACAGTTATTGGCCGATGCGCCCGGTCTGGTGGACCCCATCGGTTTTTTGTTGGCCACCTACCGCCGCGACAAAATCGGCCGCACCGTGTACCGCGCCGGGCTGGCAATTTATGACCTGCTGGCGCTGCAATGGAGCCACCGCTACTACAGCCCGGCCGATTTTCAACTGCTGGCGCCGCACATTGAAGCGGAGGGGTTGAAGGGCGGCTTTCATTACCACGACGCCCAAACGGATGACGCCCGGCTGGTGCTGCGGGTGATTCAAGAGGGGGCGGCCGACGGCCGTCACCACGCCATTCCCCTCAACTATACGGCCGTCACCGACCTGCTGCGGGACGACAACGGCCAGGTTTGTGGCGCAACGGTGCGCGACGAAGTGACCGGGCAGAGCCAGCCGGTGCGGGCGCGGGTGGTGGTGAACGCCACCGGCAGTTGGGCTGATAGATTGCGGCGGCAGGTGGGAGGCGAGGAAAAGATACGGCCGTTGCGCGGCAGCCATCTCATTTTCCCCGGCTGGCGGCTGCCGGTGGCCCAGGTCGTCACCTTTTTGCACCCGGTTGACCAGCGCCCGGTGATGGTCTTCCCCTGGGAAGGAGCCACGATGGTGGGCACAACGGACGTGGATCATCCCCACGATGACCTGACCGAACCGTGTATTTCCCCGGCAGAAGTGGCCTACCTGATGGCCGCCGTCACCGCCGAATTCCCCTCGTTGAATATTCAGTTGAGCGATGTCATCGCTACCCAGGCCGGCGTGCGTCCGGTGATCGGCACGGGCAAAGAAGACCCGTCCGAAGAGTCGCGGGAGCATGTGTTGTGGTTGGAGGAAGGGCTGCTGACGGTGACGGGTGGTAAGCTGACCACTTTTCGTTTGATTGCCCACGATGCGCTGAAAACATTACGCGAGCGTTTTCCCGATTGGCCGCCGCTGGACGAAAAAATCCCGGCACTGACGCCCACGCCCCCCGATCTCCTGGCCGATGTGCCGCTGGACGGCCACCTGCGCCGCCGTTTGTGCGGGCGCTACGGGGCGCTGGCGGCCGACCTGGTAGCCGCTGCGCAGGAGGGTGAGTTGGAGCCGATT
>JAHBVI010000174.1 GCA_019637635.1 Anaerolineae bacterium | reverse complement strand
CGTATATCGCAAAATGATACGGCCGTTGCCATCAATCATCTGCAACTCGCCATTGGTCAAGGTGAACTGCCGCACGGCGCGCAAATTGTTGAAGTATTGGCTTTCCTGCTCCATAATGCCGGGCGGGTCTGCGCACATATTGCCCGTACTGGCAATTTCGCCCGTCACTTGCAGCGAATTACTCTGCACCTGATAGGTACCCGTGTAATTGTTACAACCGGTGCTGCCACTGAAAGTACCACCATCCGCAAAACCAATCCACACTTCGCGGCCCGGAATCGGCGGCACATCAGACACGCCATCCCAATAGGAATAGAGCGTCCAGCGCGTATTAGTCAAACCGGGCGGTATGGCCGGCGGCGATACATTGATCGTCTGGTCGGCAACGGCCGATTCGTTGTTGCTGTTCCACGTCTGCACCCGGTAGGCATAGCTGCCCGCGCTGTTCAGGCAATCCTGCTGCGAACCTCCCGCCGGGGCATTGTCCAGAATCACCTGCCCGTTGCGCTGAATCTGGGTACGCACCGAACCGCCACCCACGCTCCAGGAAACCAACACACATTCCCCGACCGTTATTTGCACTGGCGATACCGAGAAATTGTTGACAACCGGCGGTGGTACCGGGGGTACCGGTGTGGGCGTGGGCGGCTGCGGTGGTGGCTGCACCATGTTAATCGTTTGCTGCGCCTGGTTGGAGCCGCCTGGCCCGTTGGCCGTCAGCCGGTACGTCACCTGGCCTGTACCGGGGGGGCAATCCTGCACCTCGCCGCCCAATGGCGCTTGCGGCCACAACACGGCATCATTGCGAGCAATGGACACCTGGTCTACCTGCCCCGACACCGTCCAGCGAATGACCACACACTCCCCGGCATTGATTTGATTGGGCGGATCTACCGTAAAACGGTCAATACGCGGCGCTTGTGGTGCGGGGGTGACGTTAATGGTGATCTGGCGCACATCCGTCGAGCCATTCGGCCAGACGACACGCAATTCATACATCGTCGTGGATTGTGGGCACTGGGTGCTGGTGCCCTGGAAGTTGGCGCTCGCCGCCTGCGCTGTTGCGCCGGCCTGCGAGAAGAAGACAGACTGCGCCCCGGTCACATTCCAGGTGAAGACCACACACTCCCCTTGCTGGATGTTGGTACGGTCTACGGTAAATTGGATGTTCTGAACGGGCGTCTGGGTTGGCGCGGGGGTGGCCGTGGCCGGTGCGACTACTTCAATACCTACCCAGATGCGCTGCCCAAAGGGCACATTCCGGTCGTTAATCATCTGCCAGAAGCCCTGGTAAACGCCTGGCTGTAACGGCGAAACCAGATTGACGAAGAAATCATACGCCTGCCCGGCGGGCACCGTGCCTTGCACGGGTGTGGGCTGCCCACCCATTTGCGCCGCCGGGGTATTCCCGGCCACATACACCAGCCGGTAACCGCTGTTCCAAGTGCAGGTGCCGCTGTTGCGCACGCGCCATCCTTTGGTAAAGGGCCAACCGGGCGACATTTGTGGCGGCGCGGTCATGTTCTGATCATTCAGGTTCAGGTCTTGCACAAAGGCCATATCATCCAGGCAGGGCTGCGGGGTAGCGGTAGCCACGGGCGTCGGCGTAACCGGGGGCGGTGTGGGCAGGGGCACAATGTTGTCATCATCAAAGTTCATATACTCTTTGATCAAGGCGCTAATGCGACCCTCGTTGATCATGGCGGTGAGGGCGCTGTTCAACTGCGCCTGCAAAGCGGTCTGCCCATTGCCAATGGCCAGGGCTAACTGCTGTTTGTTCAAGCCCTGCCCAACAATTTTCACGCCGCCCTCGGCAACGGCCGCCTGCGCCGGGGGTAAATCCAGCGCCACCAGGTCAATGCGCCCCTCGCGTAAATCCCGCAGGGCGTGTTGGATGCTTTCATAAACCAGCAAGTTGGCGGCCGGCATCTGACCAGTATTCACCAGGTTGGTTTGAATCCAGCGATCATAGACGGTGCCGCGCTGCACACCCACGCGCTGATTGACGATCTGGCTGGCATTGTCAATGCTGTTGATAGGAGACGCAGCATTAGCCAGGACGGCGTCTTCGCTGATGAAGTAGGTGTTGGAAAAATCCACAAACTGGTCGCGGGCGTCGGTCACGGTGATGGCGGCGGCGGCCACGTCAATGTTGTTCAGGGTGAGGGCGTTGCCCAGACCGTCAAAGGCCATGTCTCGGAATTCAACAGTGAGACCCAATCGCTGCCCAATTTCACGCATGAGGGCGATGTCAAAACCGGTTAACTGAAAGTTGGTATCGTAATACTCAAAGGGAGGGTAATCGGCCGAGGTGCCGACGACGATACGGCCATTGGCCCGAATTCGTTCCCAGGCATCGGCCGGTTGTGTCTCCGGCAGGGCGGCGGTGGGGACGGGCGTGGGTGTAGTGGTAGACGGCCGTATCAATTGCCAGATCAGCGCCCCACCGACACACAAAAACAACACCACCAGGATGACAAGGACAATGTTTAGAACAGGACTGTTCTTCTTCACAGACTTTTCCTCCTCCAAATTCCAGTAACCGGTAATCGGTGTTTGGTAATCGGTTGTTTATACCGGCCAAGGCAACCGGTATGGGCTTGAGATTACATCAATTGTTACGTTATGTCAAAGCGACCGAAACAGTAATTGGGTAACTGGGTAATTAATTGCAATTACCCAATTACCCGATTATTTTATCGTTTGAAGGTGACGGAATTGACCAGGGCGTCTAACTTTGCCAGGTCGGGCTGCCAATCGGCCGGGGCCAGGGCATTGAGTTCGTCTTTGGTGGCCTGCAAATAGGCATTGTAGGTGTCAGGGTCGGTGGACTGCGCTTCGATGTCGGCAGGCACATCGGCGGGGGTGTCCGGCAACGCGGCGGTGCTGACGGGCCAGTGGAGAGAGATGTAGAAACGGCCGTCGCTGGTCAGCCCCTCGTAGTAATAAGCCGTGCCCAGGTTCACCCAGGGGCCAATGCCCTGCCGGTTGGGGGCTTCAGACACGTAACGAACGCCGGTTCCATCTTGAAAGCTCAGATCGGCAAACTGCGACCACCGGTTCATAAAACTCAGGGGTGGCGGCAGCAGGGGCATGGGGTCGGCGGGGAGGGCAGTACGGCCGTTCGCCGTGGCGATCAACTCTTCCAAACGAGTAATCTGGCTGACGACCGGCTGCCCGCCGATGTTTTTGTATGCTTCCACGGGGAAGATAGCCAGGTAACGGCCGTTGTTAGCCAACGCCTCATCGGCCGTTTCCTCGTCAAAGGTAACAATGATGTGCGCCGGTGTACCGCCGCCACTCCCGGCAACCGTGCTGGCCCGCGCCTCCCAGGTATAAGAGTCCGCCAGCCCCTGCAAATCAATCTGGATCATATCCGCCGGAATCGTATCCGAGCTTTCACTTTCCGGGGCGGCAGCGGCAATGGCCTCGCCACTGCCCGCCGTCGTGTCGGCCACAAAACGCATCGTACCGCTGTCAAACTTCAGATCAAAGTAGAGGTCATCTTCCTGCGTGAACCAGATAACGACCGCACCCAAATTGGTCAGAAAGCGGGTGTCCAGCGAATCCTCGCCGCAGAAAGCGCGGGTCATCGGCCCCACAATAATGGAAATGCTCGCCCCATCGGCGCTGTAGATGCCGCTGCCAGAATTACAATCGGCCTGAATCAACACCGTACCATCAGCAGCAAACTGGAGGCGATAATTTTCCGGGTCGGCAATCTCTACCGGCCCCACGGCCGGGTCGCTAAAGCTGGCCCACTGCCAGGGCTGCCCCAGTAGTTCCGGCGGCAGCCCACCGCTCATACTCGTCTCCGCGCCACCGCCCACGGGAACCACCATGACCTCAATGCCGCTGGTGGGATTGCCTTTGCTGATAACGGGAATAACCATGTCGTTGATGAATAGCAGCGTTCCCTGCCCATCGGTGATGCGGGCGGAGAGGGTGTAGTCCCGGTTATCCTGAATGTCGGCCGGGTTGTAGGGGACGGCAAAGGGCAGCGGTACCTGCGCCCCACCGGTGGCGCGCACTTCTTCACCCAGGATGATGGCCGGGGCATCGGCGCGTGAGGTGTCTTGAATCTGCACGCGCAGGATGACGTCATCGGGCAGCGCCACCCGCGCCAGGTAGGTGACGGTTCCGGTCACTTCGGCCACCGGTGCGGGCGTCTGGCTGACCAGTTCTAACAGGGTGTAGACGTAAGCAGAGGCATCGGCCGGAGGATTGGCAACGGGTTCGATGCGGACGATAATCTCATATTCATACCCTTCCTCGAACGCAAAGCCCTGGATGGTGTCATAAAAGAGGGTGTAGGCGTCATTCAGGTTTTGTTTCACCTGGAGACAGGTTTGGGGAGCCACGCCCATACACTCAACCAGCGTGGGGCCAACAAACCAGGTAACTTCTTTGCCCGCCGGTGGCGCGGGTGTTGGGGTGGGTTCCGGGGTGGGCACGCTGGCGCTGAGCGGAGTCGAAGTGGCCGTAGGCACAACCACTATTTCTGGCGCTGGTGTATTAGTTGGCGCTGGCGTCGGTGTGGGATTGCCACCACAGGCTGTGAGCAGTACGGCCGTGAGGCCCATAACAAATAGAAACAGCGCTGATTTTCTCATTTTCTCTCCTCGTCCTGACAAGTGTCATTCCGCGTGTAGTCTTCAGAGCGAGGAATCCCTTTGCTTCGGTCATTTCAGAGGAGCAGGATTCCTCGGAAGACCTCGGAATGACAATTTATAACTTTACGAACCAGCCGGTTCTGGCTGCATCTGGCGCAGATCGCCAAAACCAATCAGCCGGTAATTCTGTTCATCCCACAGCCGGTAACGTACACAACGAAAACTCTGCCGCAACGTGATGGGCGTAATCTGAAATGCCGGATTTTCATCGTGACACGCCTGCAAATTATAGTTGGGGATGCGTGGGCTGAGGTGATGAATGTGATGGTAGCCAATGCTGCCGGAGAACCATTGCAATATCTTGGGCAGTTTGTAAAACGAACTGCCCTGAATGGCCGCCTCGGCGTAATTCCATTCATTATGCCGCTGCCAATAGACACCTTCATACTGGTGCTGCACATAAAAGAGCCAGACACCAATGGAAGAGGCGACCAATAAAACCAATAATTGCAGAATGACAAAGTTCCAGAAACCAATCAAAAAACTCATGCCAATGAAAATGCCTATCAACGCCAGATCGGTGTAATAGATACTGCGCACTTCACGCAGCCGCCGCGCTTTCACCGGATAGCGGTTTAAGATAAGAAACATGACCATGGGGCCAATAATAAACATGAAGAGTGGGTTGCGGTAAATGCGATACACCAGACGCATCCCCGGCGAGGCAGCCTGATATTCGGAGACGGTCATCATCCACACGTCGCCATGCCCGCGCCGGTCTAGATCGCCAGATGAAGCGTGGTGGATGGCGTGTTCATGCCGCCAGGCAAAGTAGGCGGTGAAAACCAGCGTGCCGGTGATAAAACCGACAATCTCATTGGCGCGCCGCGACTCAAAAAAGGAGCCATGCCCACAATCGTGAAAGATGATGAAAATGCGCACAGCCAGTAAGCCGGCCAACACAATGAGCGGGATTGTTAACCAGAAAGAGATATTGAGCGCCACGATCATCAGCCCCCAGACAATAAAGTAAGGGACGAGGGTGTTGACAATTTGCCACACGCTGCGGCGTGTATCCGGTATTTGATAGCGGGCTACTATTTTTTGCCAGTTGCGCAAGGTTTGTTCCGACTGGGCTTTGGGGGTTGGGTCTGTCATTAAAACTCCTTCGTATGAGGTAGGGCGATTTGGCAAATCGCCCTACAAATTTGCAGTCACTTCTTGATAAATCGCCTCCATCCGCGCGGCCATTTCGGTTACAGTGAATTCGGTGCAGGCGCGATGTTGGCCAGCCTGGCCCATCTTCTGCCGTTTGTCCGGGTCTGCCAGCAGCGAGGCCAACGCTGTTGCCAGAGCATCGGGGTTTTTCGGGGGCACAACCAGCCCGGTCACGCCATCCTGTACCAGCCAGGAGGTGCCGGTGCCCAGTTCGGTGGTGACACACGGCCGTGCTGCCGCCATTGCTTCTTGTAACACCAATCCAAACGATTCGGCGCGGCTGTTGGAAGGTAACACAAAGATGTCGCCGCTGGCATAAAATCCGGGCAAATCCTCATCTGGGATGCGCCCCAGGAATTGAACCTTGTCGGCCACGCCCAATTCCTCCGCCAACGCTCTCCATTCGGCGCGTTTAGGCCCATCGCCGCCGATAAGCAGGCGCGCTTCCAGGTTGGGCATGGCGCGAAGGAGATCATCCACGCCTTTGTAGTAGCGGTGCTGGCCGATGAAGAGGAGGGTGGGCACAGAAGCGGGGGAGACTAACGGCCGTGCCCCGGCAAAACGGGCCACGTCTACAGCATAGGGCACGATCCGACATTTACTGGCTAACGGCCATAGAAAAGGGGAACTCTGCACATAATTATCGCTGCCCACAATGATGCGCCCCGCCCCGGCCAACACCCGCTTTAGGAGAGGCCGGTAGAAGCGCAGAATCCCTTGCTGTTTGACGACATCGCTGTGGTAGCCAATGACATACGGCCGTGACCGACCCACTCCCCACTGGCTCAATTCACCTAACGGGTAAGGTGAATGCACATGCACCACATCGGCGGTCAATCGGCGGGTAGACAGCGGTAGCGACGGGCTGAGCGGGGTGGAGGCAATTGTCGCCAGCCGCCAGGCGCGCACCACGTTGACACCGCTTAACTGCTCCTGTTTTGCTTGTTTGTTGGGGTTGGTGACGAGGACGGTGACGGTGTGGCCAACGGCCGTTTGTGCTTCCGCCAGTTGTTTGATGTGGTTTTCAATCCCACCCAACACCGGAAAATAATCTTTGTAGATGTGTAATATCCGCAATGTTATCCCTTTCTAGTGGCTGGTGGCTTGTGGCTGGTGCAAACCACCAGCCACAAGCCACTATTCTTGTTTCCTGGTCACTTCCGGGTATGATCGCCGCCAGTTTGATGGCAAATGATAGCGTATGAGTATAGATAAGAACAACATAATCCGGCAGCCAGCCAACGACATGATTCAAAAAAACGCGCCTTGTCGAGCTGTCCTTTTTGTAGACCACGCCCCGGCTTTGGGCGGCGCGGAACAAAGTTTGCTGCTGCTGCTGCAATACCTGGATCGGGCGGAGTGGCAGCCGCATCTGGCCTGTACGCCGGGAATTCTGGCGCAGCGAGCGATGCATCTGGGTGTCCCCTGCCATTTGTGCGACCTGCCGCGCCTGCGCCGTTCGCCCCATTTTGCGGCCGATTGGCGGCACAGTGCCCGTCACCTGGCAAAGCTGGCCCGCCAGATTGAGGCCCAGGTCATCTACGCCAACACGGTGCGGGCAGCGCTGTATGCGGCGCCGGCGGCCAAACTGGCACGACGGCCGTTCCTCTGGCACATGCGCGACTTCTGGCTGTCAGAAACACAACCACGCCATATCTGGGCAGACACGGCCGTAAAACGGCTACTTTGCCTCGCCGCTGCCCAGGTCATTGCCAACTCTCATGCCGTAGCCCAACAGTTGCCTTGTGCGGGCAAAACGGCCGTCGTCCACAATGGCATTGAACTAGACAGGTTTGATCTGGGGCTGGACGGACGGCCGTTTCGCGCCCAATACCATATTCCCGACAATGCGCCGCTGGTGGGTATGGTGGGACGGCTACGGCCGTGGAAAGGGCAGATCCCCTTTCTCCATATGGCCGCACACATTCTGCAACAGCAGCCAGATGTCTATTTTGTGGTAGTAGGGGGGGCCAATTTTGCGGTAGAGGATGATTATGCCAGGCAGGTGACTCGTCTGGCGCAGGAATTGGGCGTCGCCGGTCAGGTTGTGTTTACCGGTATGCTCGATGACGTTCGCCCATCGCTGGCGGCCATGGATGTTTTTGTGCATCCTGGTGACCCAGAACCGTTTGGCCTGGTAAACATCGAAGCAATGGCGATGGGCAGGCCGGTAGTCGCTTTTGGGCATGGCGCACTGCCGGAAATTGTACAAGATGGGGCAACGGGTCTGCTTACCCCACCCGGTAACGTTCCGGCGCTGGCCGAGGCCGTTATCTCCTTACTGGCCGATGGTGAAAAACGGCGGCAAATGGGGGGCAACGGTCGTTACCGCGCCGAAACTCACTTCACCATCCAACGCACTGTCCGTGAAGTGTCAGATGTCATGTGTCAGGTTATTTGAGGCCGGACACCTGGAAACAGATGCGCTACTTTTTAGACGCCCGCACCGCCACTGAACATTTTCCCGGCATTGGCCGCTATGTCAGTAATCTGGCGCGGGCCATGACGGCGGAACTGCAAACCGGCGAGGAGTTATGGCTGCTGGTGGATGAGGCACGGCCGTCAGCCTGGCCTTTGCCGCCAGAAGGTGAACGAGTACACAGGGTGGTCACGGCCGTGTCTCCCTTCTCCCTGGCGCAGCAATGGCAAATTCCCCGGCTGCTGCGGCAGCATCAGGCCAGTGTCTATCATAGCCCCTACTATTTGATGCCTTATCGCTCTGGCGCGCCCACCGTTCTCACGCTGTATGACCTGATTCCGCAGCTTTTCCCGGCATACTTTTCGGCGCAGCGGCGGCTGCTGGCGCATTTAACGACCTGGCTGGCCTTGCGCCGCGCCGATCAGGTGATTGCCATTTCCCAGGCTACCCGCCAGGATGTGCAGGCCCATTATGCCATCCGCCCCCAAAAGATAACGGTTATCCCCCTGGCCCCAGACCCTCTTTTTACGCCGCAGCCGGCGGCCAAAGTGCAGAGAGTTCGCCAGCAATACGCGCTGCCGGAAACGTATGTGCTGTATTTGGGGATCAACAGACCGCACAAGAATCTGCTGCGGCTGGTGGAGGCATGGACGGCCGTTACCACAAATTCCGCTACCCTGGTCATTGCCGGCGCCTGGGACAGCCGCTATCCAGAGATAAAGGAACGGGCGCACGCTTTAGGGCTGGACGAGACCGTTCGTTTCATCGGCCCGGCGGCAGATGCCGACCTGCCGGCTCTATACAGTGGCGCCCATTTCTTTGTTTTTCCCAGCCTGTATGAGGGGTTTGGCCTGCCGGTGGTGGAAGCGATGGCCTGCGGCACGGCCGTGATTACCAGCCACACCTCCAGCCTGCCCGAAGTGGCCGGGGAAGCGGCTCTTTATGTAAACCCCCAGGACACGGTGGACATAGCCCGGCAAATCATCCATCTCCTGGATAATCCTTCTCTCATTGCCGATTATCAACAAAAATCGTTGGCGCAGGCGCAAAAATTCACCTGGCGCAGCACGGCTGTGGCCACCCTCAACCTCTATCGCCAAACCATCTGACCCATGCCATTATCATGGCGTCCAAATCAGCCAGACTGTTGAAGCGCTGACAAAAAAGCCAAACACATCGGCGTAGCGCACCGAGACAGTTTGCCCGGCCATGGCTGCCACCAGGGCGCGCGGCACAGGCACTATGTGGGGCACAACAGGTTCACCATGATCGGAATACCGATAACTGAAGATGACATCACCACTGGGCAGTGTAAAACCAATCTGGTCGTCTACGGCCGTTGCCGCCACCTGGTCAGGGCCAGTAGACAGATAAAATGCGCCACCATCCGGCAACGTCGCCGGCACTTGAATCGTTGTCTCGTAGAATGTTTCACCCTGCACCGTAACCAGTCGCGCAGGAATAGCATTCCCGATAAAAACGCGGAACTCTACTGGTGATGGCGGCGGACCCGACCGCACAATGATGGGTAAATAGATCGTGATGCCGGGAACGGGCGGATCTTCGTCATTGTCCACAATGGTCACTGTCGTTGTCACCGGCGGCTGCGGTGTGGCATTGCTAAAATTTGATAGGGAAACAAAGAACGATTCGGATGGCTCCACCTGGGTATTATCTATGATCGGTACTGTGAATGTGGCCGCAGTCACGCCAGGTGGCATCACGAGTGTGGCCGTAATGGGTGTGTAATCTTCATCTGCAACGGCCGTGCCATCCGCCGTCTGGTAAATCAGCGAAACGGGTTCGGGATAATCATGACTCAGCGTCACCGTAAAGACCGCTTCGCCTACATCCTCTGGGACAATATATTGCTCGCTGCTCAGGCTCACCAGCGGGAAAGAGTCGTTATCTAGGATCCACACCGTTGCCTCAGCCAGACTGCCCATTGTCCCATGAACCGGGTCGCTGAGCGCCATTATAAATGTTTCACCGCCTTCCACCAGTTCGTCATCCAGAATAGGCACGATGACTTGCACTTCCGTACTCCCGGCGGTGAAGGTGAGGCTGCCGGACACGGCCGTGTAATCATCTCCTGCTACGGCCATGGCATCGCTCGTTTCATAACCAACCGTCACATCCAGAAACGGTTGGGCCGGGGAAAGCACGGCCGTAATCATCACCTGTCCACCGTTTTCATCCACCACATATTCGCTGGCGCTCAGGTTGATTTGGGGGATGACGATTTGGGTTACGGCCGTGCTGCTGTTGTTCGTGGGGGTGATGTCCGCGCTGTTGCTGATGACGGCCGTGTTCACAATCGTCGTCTCGCTCAACAACTCAGGGCTGATAATGCCCGTCACCGTGATCACCCCACCCATACCAGGCATCATCTCTGCCACCTGCCAGACAAAGGGCACACTGCCTGTCGGCGTGATGGTAACACCGCTGCTGGTGAAAGTTGGATTCACAATGCTACCTGGAACGAGATCGGTAATCACTGTGCCAAAAGCCATATCGGGGCCATTGTTCGTGAAGGTGAGGGTATAAGTGAGGGGTTGGCCGGGTACGGCCGTCTCGCCAGATACGGCTTTGTTTATGGCCACATCAGATGGGAGAACGGCCGTAAAGAGATACGCTGAGCCTGAATCACAATTAGGGTTAGAAGGACAGAAATCATCATTACGAAATGATCCCACAGCTATCGTTTCCCCTGAGACACTGACACCCCCCCAACTAAATTCATCATTAGCTGCCCCATCACTGGCAATCAGTTTGTTGATTTCTACCCATTGGGTAGGGCTAATTGCATCTCTTTCAAACAAATAGGCAGTTCCACTATTAACAGTTACTCCATTACCGTATTGAGCACCAACTATCAATCTGCCAACTTTTAACTCAAGTAAAATACCAAATCTATCTCCGGAAGCACCATCAGAAGGAACAATATGGGCTATTTGCCCCCAGTTATTTGTCCCACCTGCATTACGATCAAACAGATAAACCGCGCCTGGGTTGGGTGATGCCTGAATAGCTCCGACAGCCAATAAATCTTCTTCAATGTCCACAGACATCCCAAACTGGTAATTGGTCCCTGACGGATTTGGATATATTTGGGCGACCTGCCCCCAATTGTTTGAGCCACCGGCATTTCTCTCAAATATATAGACAGAACCTGAATCCGAACCATTGGTATCCTGCCCATCTGCGCCAACAACAATGATGTCCCCAGCAATAGCCACTCTTTGACCAAACCTGTCCGAGGGATCCCCATCTGAAGCAAGTAGCTTTCTGACCTGGCCCCAATTATTGGGGCCACCTGCGTTGCGCTCAAAAACATAAGCCGCTCCAGCATCAAAACCATTCCCGTTGTCATCCCAGCGAGCGCCAATAACAACCGTGTCGCCATCAATATCTACCGTCCAGCCAAAACGATCCCAATAGGCGCCATCGGAAGCAACTAATCTGGCAACTTCCCCCCAATTACCATCGCCGCCCGCATTCCGTTCAAAGACGTAAGCAGTGCCCGATTGCTCGGCATTGCCATCACCAGAAGCAGCGCCAACCACCAAAATGTCTCCTGATAAGGCTAAAGCGGTTCCAAATCCATCACCATTACCGGGCGTACTGTCAGATGGTGTGATAACCGCTGTTAAGCCCCAGTTATTAGGGCCACCAACATGACGGCCGTAGACAAAAACCTGTCCAGGGGTAGTGCCGGGATCGGGATAAACCCCGACAGGCGCTTGGGCGACAAAAAGCGTGTCGTCATCTATAAGTACCGCACGGCCGTAATGACCATATTGCAAACCTTCCCCTTCAGGAGGAAGAAGTTTAAGGGTTTCGGTCATGATAGCAGCCGGTGCCCTATTCTCGATATTCGTTATTTCTGGTTCAACAGATTGGAATTGAACTGCCAAAACCTCACGGCCGTACCCCAACAACGCCCCTACACTCAGAACAATGCCTAACAAAAAAACTATGCGCTTGTACATGATGATGGAATCCCCTGTTTGATAAGCTAACTGACGCCTGACACTGCATGCCCCAGTTTCCGACAACTGGTCAATATACTAACGCCTTTTACCGGGGCTGGCAAAGTACCGATGTCCCGGTTACTCGTAACCAGTAAACCGTTATCCGTAAACCGTTAGCCGTAAACCGATTACCGATAACCGATTACGGCTAACGGATTACAGCCTACGGCCGTTCCGCCAACAACGCCTGCAACCTTGACACCACCATGGCAATAGCCACCTCGTTCGTCCCCCCATTGGGCAAAATGACGTCGGCAAACCGTTTGCTTGGCTCCACAAACTTGATGTGCATCGGCCGCACTGTCTCCAGATATTGAGCGATCACCGAATCCAGCGAACGGCCGCGCTCTTGCATATCCCGCTGCAAGCGGCGGATAAAACGCACGTCGGCATCCGTATCCACAAACAGCTTGATGTCCATGAGTTCCCGCAGTTTACGCCGCGTAAAAATCAAAATACCATCCACTAGAATAATCGGGCAGGGCGACACCAATACCGTCTCCTCCGTCCGCCGGTGCAAGGTAAAATCATACACCGGCACGGCTACCGACTCCCCCGCCAATAACTGCTTGATATGCTGGATGAGCAGCTTCGTCTCTAACGAGTTGGGATGGTCATAGTTCACCGCCGCCCGCTCCGCAAAGGAAAGATCGGGGCGATCTTTGTAATAAGCGTCATGGGGCAAATAGGCGATCTGAGATTGGCCAACGGCCGTTAAAATCGTCCGCGCCACCGTCGTCTTACCCGACGCCGTGCCCCCCGCCACCCCAAACACCACCGGCTTTTTTTTGCTCATGTTCATGCCATCCTGAGACTGGATATTGGAGATTGGAGATTAGAGATTGGGGAATCTCCAATCTCTGATCTCCAATCTCCATTAGCTAATAAACAAAAAGGCCAGCCTGAAGCTGACCTTTTTGCCTAGCCAGCTAAGGGAGTCGAACCCTTGACCTACGCATTACGAGTGCGTCGCTCTACCGACTGAGCTAAGCTGGCGTTGCGGGCGAAATTATAACAGCCACCGCCAGCCAAGACAAACCAGATCAGATTGTAG
>JAHBVI010000173.1 GCA_019637635.1 Anaerolineae bacterium | reverse complement strand
TTTGAGGGGTGGAAACCAAAACAAATCTTTTCTCAACTCTTTGGAGTCAAGTGGTTGGAACGGCCGTGAATCCCTTTGAGAGCGTGTTGCAAAAATAGGGGGTTGCGGTAGCTGCACCAGGTCAGGTACGCCGATTTGGGGTGAGTGTGCAGGGCGTTATGTCAATTTATTAGCTGCGGTTTGCCTGATGTACGGTCATTTCCATTTTGTTTGACATAATGCCCCATTTTGGGGGCATTTTTAATGAAAAACAGCCATTGGGGGGCGCTTTTCGCGTCCGCCGCTCGACCGCCAGGCGCACTTATCCCTGGGTCACCGGTGGCAGTTCCCAGCGGCGGCGTTGGGGACGAGTGCGTCGCCCGGCTCTTTCGTCCAGCAGCACCAACCAATGTTTAGCGTTGTAAATCATGGCGCACATCTTCACCTGAAAGTCCACCTTGGGCAGACCCCGAAAGCGGGCGTAGCGGGCCCCGTTGTGCCGCACCACGCCGGCAATGACCCGCTCTACCTCCGGTCGTAATTTCATATCCAGCTTGAACGGCTCAGTCAGGCTGTAAGCATGCAGCCGGTCAAAGTCGGCGCGATAATCACTGATGAAGAGATCGCGGTGGGTGGTGGGGGTGTCCGCTTTGCCGCGGCAAGCCTTCAGCAAGGGACAAGCGACACATTGGGCGGGCATAAAGCGAAAGGTCCAGCCATCGCCATCGCCAGAGCGGTAACGGCGGCTGCTCATACGGCCGTTAGGACAGGTGAGGGTGTAGCCATCGTCGCTGAGGCAAAAATCCTGCGGGTCAAAGGTGCGGCTCTTTTTCGGCGGCATCGGTTTGGCCACCAGTTGGGTACGGCCGCCACTGGCCTGGCTGACTTCATGGGCGGTCTTGCCATTGCCGGCTATCTGGTCATAGAGGAGCTTTTCGGGTAGGGTGTGACCACGTTCAGCCTGGGCGATGAGCAGGTTGGGGAGGGGAGTGACATCTGAAGTGGAGCCGGTATCGGCCTGAATCTCCCGAATCAGGTCAGGGGTAGTGGCCACGGAGATGTTGTAGCCAAAATCTGTTTTGTGGGCACCGTGATTGCGGATGGTGGCGTCAGGGTCGGTGGCCGAGCAGAGACGATAGCGGCCCCGTTTGGATTCTGGTAAGAGGGTAACGGCGGCCACACGGCCAGTCGCATCGCGGCTGATGGCCAGTTCGTCGGCCATGATTTTGTCCAACTGCTGCCGGTAACGCTGCTGGCGGCGGGGCAGGTATCCGCCACCGGCAGCAGAGCAGGCAATCATCAATGGCCTGGACGGTCAGCAAACCGCTGCTTGCCGCTGCGTCGCTGGCGAGGTAACATTCCGTTTTTCGCTCTTGGCAGGCCAAAGAGCGCCTCCGGGTCTAGCTGCGGGTAGACGGCGGCACCGAAGCGGTCGGGTCAGCTTCTTGCCATGTTTGCAGCAGCAAGAGGTAGCTGCTGTGGCACAACCGTTGCAGCAGGGATTCCAGCGCGGCGTTGGCGCGCAGGGCGAAAGGTATCGGCGATCTGTACCGCTCATGCTTATCGGCGACGGTGGCATCAATCTGGTCGAGGACGCGTGGCTAAAAAAAGAGACCGGGGTGCTGCCGGTACAGATACACCTCCAAGCGGTTGCAGGGTAGTATGGTCGGGCGTCTCCTGGTGCAACCCATAGCCTAAGAAACCAGCGCAGCAGCAGGTCATAGCGCAACGCTCCTCCAGCTGGCGCAGCGATAAGTCGAACCAATACTTGATGAAGATGGCTCGCAGCGAGGCGCAGCAGTGCGTGATGGGCACTGGCCGACCGCGCCGTGGTGTGGTCATGGTAGGCGGCGCAGGCCTGTTCCAGGAAGCGCAAAATCGAGCAAATGGCGCGATACGGATGAGCGAATTGGCGCCCATCGCGGCTCAGAGGCGCTGCCAGACAACGTGGCTGAACCGGTGTAGCAGCACATCCCGGTATTCCTCTAGCGATTGGCAAGAGTATCGGGCAAGAGGTTAATGTGGAAATTATTGTGGCTTTCGAAGTGGTCAGGGAAAAAGGTATCATGCGTTCATCCGCCGTGCCTGGCGTCAGGCAGTTCACCGGTACAATGGAGCAGTGGCTGCCTCAGGAAGCGGTTGTTGCCTCTGCGCGGACCACCAGATGTCAATTGAATCATATAATCGAGAATTGGACAATCCGAACCGGTATGGCTTGTATGTGTCTGCTGCTGCCCGCTGGCCGTTTATACCCTGAGCTTGCCGCTTTGGCGCAGCGGTGGAAGCAAGACGGAATTCTTGCTGCTGGACGGCCAGCGGCGGATAGCAATTGGTGGAAAGCGGCGTCTATACGGTATTCTATTTCTATGTGACCCGGCGGCGGGTTACACCTGCGCTTTTTATCGCTGCCCCGTAGCCCAGAGCCCGCCGTGCTGCGGCGCGACAAGAATTTTCGGGTCCAGCTCGACAATCACGGATTCAGTAACTACACGGTGAGGACGGCCGTGTTTTCCTGAGAGGGGTTGAAACTCGGGGGCGGAAGCCATTGCTTCATTTTATTCTCCGTGAGGACGGCCGTGTTTTCCTGAGAGGGGTTGAAACGCGATCAGCTAAACCGAAGAGAATAGCTATTCCCACGTGAGGACGGCCGTGTTTTCCTGAGAGGGGTTGAAACTAACTACACGGGTAACTTCTACCTCACGAGTCACTTCGTGAGGACGGCCGTGTTTTCCTGAGAGGGGTTGAAACTTGTAGCATGGAGGGCTTAATTCGGGGTAAGTTCGTAATACGGGTAAAAATGGTTCACTTTAGGCTCGTTGTGTCCGCCAGGCAGCTATCAATTCCGAATCTTGTTCGACAAAGTACTTGTAGGAGTTGTAGGAAATAGGCTGTTCCAGTTCAGGGTTAATCAATTTCCGTACACTGGCCAGATCAATCCCACGCTGTAAATACTTCAAGATCTCATCTCGGTGTGCATCCAGCACACGCTCTTTGTTGCGACTGCCTTTTGGCCGGCCTAATTTAACTCCTTTGGCCTTTACCGCCGCCAACCCTTGCTTGACCCGCATGGAAATGAACTCACGCTCCGCTTCGGCAAAGTAACTGTAAATCGCCAATAGTAGCTTGCCATGTGAGCCTGTGGTGGATAGTTCAGGTTGACGGACAAAGGTGATTTTGGCGCCATGAGTACCCAAGTCGTTGATGATATTGAGGACTTGTAGCATGTCACGACCCAGGCGACTCAGTTCAGCCACAAGCAGAATATCCCCTTCACCCAACTTGGTGTACAGCTCCTCAATCCGCCTTTCAGTCGCATCTTTGCGCGATGAAACCTCTATTTCGATGAATTCATCCACAATCAGCCGTTGTTTCTGGGCATATTCCAGCAAGAGATGGCGCTGCTTTTCCAAATCCTGTTTGTCAGTGCTGATGCGGATATAGCCAATAACTTTCTGAGCCATAATGCCTCATTACAGAAAAAATGTGTTTTTCGTGCTTTTTTCAACCTGTTGTTGATATAATTTTCGGCAATTTTTATATCAATCCCAGATATAGTTTAACACATGTTTTCATGGTTATAGCACCTCTATCTGGGCACCATCGGTGGTGCCAGATGGTGTCAGGAGGGTGGTTGTGACGGCGATTGAACGCACTGCCTATCCACGGTTCAAACAAACCTTCACACAGCAAGAGTTAGAAGATTTTTACACCCTCACGGCAGCCGAAAGTGATTTTATCCGGGGTACAGCATCAGGCCAAAAGCCACAACTCTCGCTGGCCATCTTGCTGAAAGCGTTTCAAAAACTGGGCTACCTGCCGCAAATAAACGATGTTCCTTTGCAAGTCAGGCAGCACGTGGCTACTCAATTATCCTTACCGGTCCTGCCTGATGAGGTCATCAACTTGCCGGATTCATCACGAAAACGTTACCGGCAGGCGATTCGGACCTATTTACAGGTCAAACCTTATGGACAAGGGGGAGAGGAAATCGTCATCAAGGCTGTCCGCCAATCAGCCGGGACGATGAGTGACCCGGCCGACCTGATCAATGTGGCTATTGAGCAACTGGTGCGTCATCAGTTTGAGTTGCCGGCCTTTTCCACTCTGGACAAACTGGTTAACCATCTGCGCGAACAAGTGCATTTACAACTCTATGCTCAGGTCACCGCGACTCTAACCACAGAACAAAAAGCTACCCTGGACGGGTTATTAGTGCGAGAAAAGGGGCAGACACGCCAGGCTTTTACCCGGCTCAAAGCGCTGCCGGCTAAAGCTTCGCTGAAATGGGTCAGAAAATGGGAAAAGCACCTGGAATGGTTGGAAAGCCTGATGGATCCGCAGCCTTTCCTCGCCGCTCTGACCAGCACCAAAATAGAACAGTTTGCCTCCCAGGCATACCAGATGGAAATCAGCGACATCAAGGGGGTAACAACGGCCGATAAACGTCATACCTTACTGCTGTGCCTGTTGCACCAGATGCAGGTGCGTACACGCGACCAATTGGTGACGATGTATCTCAAACGCATGGGACTGTTGCACCATCAGGCCAAACAACGGCTGCATGACCTCCAGGACAAGTATCGGGATATGAGCGAAACGATGGTTGATGCCTTTGCCGATGTGGTACAACAAACGGCCGAAACCGACAAGCTATCAGAGGTCGAAAAAGATGCCATTTTGGGCAAGCAGGTGCGCCAGATAATCATTGCCAACGGCGGCGCGGAGAAGCTACAGACGGAATGTGAGCTGCTGCAAGCCTTTCACGACAACAATTACCTGCCCCTGCTCTCTCATTCCTATCGCCGTCACCGGTCACTGCCCTTCCGCCTGACTCAACAACTGAAAGTGCGCTCAGCCAGCCAAAGTCGGGCACTTATCCAGGCACTGGAGTTCATCCAGGAGCATCACCATCAAGGAGACAATCACCTACCGGCCGATATTTCGCTTGCTTTTGCTGGCCCACGGTGGCAAACGTTGATTCGGGAAAAGGTAGATGGTGCGATCATGCTCAACAGGCACTACCTGGAAATTTGCGTCTTCAGCCACCTTGCTGATGGGTTGCGCAATGGTGACCTCTACGTTGAAAGCAGTGAAACCTATGCTGACTATCGTACCCAACTTCTACCCTGGACGGAGTGTCAAGCCATTCTGGAAGAGTATTGCCTGGCGGTCGGTCTGCCCACTACAGCGGCCGACTTTGTCAAGACCTTACGCCAGCGTTTCATTGAACTGGCCAGACGAGTTGATGAAGCGCAAACCGGAGACAGTGACCTCTATTTTGACGCCGAGGGTAAGCCACACCTGGGTCAATTGGGGAAACAGCCAACACCGGAAAAAGCGGAGGAACTGGAAGCCCAGATGAAGTCGCGGATGCCGGAGCGTCACCTTCTCGACATTTTGCACAACGTCCATCATTGGGTACGCTATGCACGCCACTTTGGGCCACCCTCCGGTTCGGACCCCAAACTGAGTGACCCGCTCGCCCGTTATCTGCTCGCCGTTTTCGGTTATGGCTGCAATTTAGGCGCCGCCCAAACAGCTCGCCACGCCCGTGGCCTGGTGACTGAACGAGTTATTGGCCGTCTCAATGCCCAGCACATCACCACCGACAAGCTGGATGCCGCCATTCGTGATGTTATCAACGAGTATGCTCGGTTCCGTCTTCCTTTTATATGGGGCAGTGGCAAAGCGGCCGTGGCCGATGGCACCCACTACGAACTGTACGAAAACAATTTAATGGGGGAACGACATATCCGATACGGTGGTTACGGCGGTATTGCCTACCATCATATCTCTGATACCTATGTGGCTTTATTCAGTCACTTCATTGCCTGTGGGGTTTGGGAAGCCGTATATATCCTCGATGGCTTGCTCAAAAACAAATCCGTTCTCCAGCCAGATACGGTGCATGGCGACACGCAAGGCCAATCGGAGGTGGTCTTTGGCCTGGCTTACTTGCTGGGCATTACGCTGATGCCCCGCATGCGCAACTGGAACAAGGTCACGATGTACCGGCCAGATAGAACTATTACTTTTGCCCACATTGATACCTGGTTTACCCGCCATGCCAACTGGCAATTGCTAGAAGAACACTGGCCGGATTTGATGCAGGTAGTGCTTTCCATCCACAAAGGCAAAGTCTTGCCCTCCTGGTTACTACAGAAGCTGAGAACGGATAATCCCAAGAACAAACTCTACCTGGCTTTTCGGGAATTAGGCTGTGTGCTGCGGACCATGTTTTGCTGGAATTTGTTTCCGACGCCCAACTGCGCCGAGAAATCCGGGCAGCCACCACCAAGATTGAGGCATACAATGGCTTTTCCCAGTGGATTACTTTTGGCGGTGACGGCATTCTCAAGTCCCGTGACCCGGTGGAGAATGAGAAGAGTATCAAGTACAAAGACCTGATCGCCAATGCTATCATGCTGCAAAATGTGGTAGACATGACGGATGTGCTGCACGAGATGGTGCAGGATGGGTATCCAGTGACGTTGGAAGTGGTGGCCACTTTTAGCCCTTATCTGACGGAACATATCAAGCGTTTTGGCGAGTACGTGATTGACCTGGAGACAATCCCGCCACCTTTGCAACCGGATAAACCATTTTTGACTCCTGAGGCGGCAGGCAGAATCGAGGCAGTTGTAACCTAACAGACGGCCAACTCTAGAAGTGAACCAAAATTACCCGTATTACGAATTTACGCCATTTCGTCCAGCATCACCAACCAATGTTTGGCGTTGTAAATCATGGCGCACATCTTCACCTGAAAATCCACTTTGGGCAGTCCCCGAAAGCGAGCATAGCGGGCGCCGTTGTGCAGCACCAGGCCGGCAATGATCCGCTCCACCTCCGGTCGTAGTTTCATATCCAGCTTGAAATCGTCGGTCAGGCTGTAGGCGCGCAGCCGGTCAAAGTCAGCTCGATAGTCGCTGATGAAAACATCGCGGTGAGAGGTGGGGGACTCTGCTTTACCCCGGCAAGCCTTGAGCAAAGGGCAGCCCAGGCATTGGGCGGGCATAAAACGAAAGGTCCAGCCATCCCCATCGCCCGAACGATAACGGCGGCTGCTGATACG
Organism: Anaerolineae bacterium; assembly: GCA_019637635.1. Classification (GTDB taxonomy): domain Bacteria; phylum Chloroflexota; class Anaerolineae; order Promineifilales; family Promineifilaceae; genus CAADGU01. The sequence continues at coordinate 6,298 of JAHBVI010000173.1, read as the reverse complement.
CTCGTGAGGGCAGGTAAGGGCATGTCCATCATCGCTGAGGCTAAAATCCTCCGGGCCAAAGGTGCGGCTCTTTTTAGGCGGCATCGGTTTGGCCACCAGTTGGGTACGGCCGCCGCCGTCGCCGGGGCCACTGGCCTGGCTGACTTCATGAGCGGTCTTGCCGGTGCCGGCTATCTGGTCATAGATGAGCTTTTCGGGCAGGGTGTGACCACGTTCGGCCTGGGCGATGAGCAGGTCGGGGATGGGGGTGACATCTGAAGTGGAGCCGGTATCGGCGTGAATCTCCCGAATCAGGTCAGGGGTAACGGTCACGGAAATGTTGTAGCCAAAATCTGTTTTATGGTCGCCGTGATTGCGGATGGTGGCGTCGGGGTCGGTGGCGGAGCAAAGGCGGAAATGGCCGCGTTTGGACTCTGGCAAGAGGGCGACGGCGGCGATACGGCCGGCGGCGTCGCGGCTGATGGCCAGTTCGTCAGCCATGATTTTGTCCAACTGCTGCCGGTAACGCTGCACAGCGGCGGGGCAGGTATCCGCCACCGGCAGCAGAGCCAGGCAATCATCAATGGCCTGGACGGTCAGCAAGAGCCGCTGCCGCCACTCGTCGCTGGCGAGGTAACATTCCCGTTTTTCGCTCTTGAGGCCAAAGAGCGCCTCCGGGTCTAGCTGCGGGTAGACGGCGGCATAGGCGGTCGGGTCAGCTTCTTGCCATGTTTGCAGCAGCAAGTAGCTGCTGTGGCGCAGCCGTTGCAGCAGGGATTCCAGCGCGGCGTTGGCGCGCAGGGCGAAGGTATCGGCGATCTGTACCCGCTCATGCCCATCGGCGACGGTGGCATCAATCTGGTCGAGGACGTGGCTAAAAAAGAGACCGGGGTGCTGCCGGTACAGATACACCTCAAAGCGGTGCAGGGTGGTATGGTCGGGCGTCTCCTGGTGCAGCCCATAGCCCACAAACCAGCGCAGCAGCAGGTCATAGCGCAGCCGCTCCTCCAGCTGGCGCAGCGATAGGTCGAACCAATACTTGATGAAGATGGCTCGCAGCAGGCGCGGTACGTGATGGGCCACTGGCCGACCACGCGCCGTGGTGTGGTCATGGTAGGCGGCGCAGGCCTGTTCCAGGGCCGTAAAATCGAGCAATGGCGCGATACGGATGAGCGGGTGGCGCCCATCGCGGCTCAAGAGGCGCTGCCAGACAACGTGGCTGAACCAGTGTAGCAGCGCATCCCGGTGTTCCTCTATGATTGGCGGCAGAGTATCGGGCAGAGAGGTTAATGTGGAGGGTATTGTGGCTAAAGTGGTCAGGGAAAAAGGTATCATGCGTTCATCCATACGTGCCTGGCGTCAGGCAGTTCACCGGTACAATGGGCAGTGGCTGCCTCAAGAATGGTTGTTGCCTCTGCGCGGACACCAGATGTATCAATTGAATCCATATAATCGAGAATTGGACAATCCGAACCGGTATGGCTTGTATGTCTGCTGCTGCCCGCTGGCCGTTTATACCCTGAGCTTGCGCTTTGGCGCAGCGGTGGAAGCGGAAACGGAATTCTTGCTGCTGGACGGCCAGCGGATGGCGCAATTGGTGGAAAGCAGCGTCTATACGGTGTTCTATTTTATCCTATGTGACCCGGCACGGCCGTTACACCTGCGCTTTTTATCGCTGCCCGTGGCCCAGGCCACGGCCGTGCTGCGGCGACAGGTACCGTTAGCCGACTATTTTCATTTGACCCAGGAGTACACTTGATGCGGTGTATTGGTCAGATGTCAGACATGGTATAATGAGCCTGCTTCTGGTGATTTTTGCAACACGCTCTGAGAGGGGTTGAAACTAACAGAAGCAACCAACCGAGGCCAAAACCACCAGAAGGTGAGGACGGCCGTGTTTTCCTGAGAGGGGTTGAAACGCGGGTCACAATCACGGTTTCAGCGTCAGGGACGGCGGTGAGGACGGCCGTGTTTTCCTGAGAGGGGTTGAAACTTGCCTCCTGCAAACGCAATACTGTGCAGACATTGCTGGTGAGGACGGCCGTGTTTTCCTGAGAGGGGTTGAAACGGAACATGTACCTGCAGGCTCAATGGATTGTTCAGCAGTGAGGACGTGTTTTTGCCCAGTTAAAACTCCTGTACCAATGCGGCATGATTACCCATGACAGGCTGGGAAGCATCTATATTTTGACGAAAACAGGACGCCTTTCAGATGGGAAGAAGCCAAAATGGTATGGCAGAAATGGAATCTTGAATGATGCGCAAGTTCACCGACTAAAAAACAACCATGATACTGAGACTGTTTGTGGACGACGGGACAAATTGCTTATGCATATCTTGCTAGATCATGGTTTACGGAGAAGCGAGATTGTTGGCCTGGAAATTGACAATGTTGACATGACGAAAGGTGTAATGAAATTTTACAGGTCAAAAACCGATACCTGGACAACGGTAAAACTGACCGACGCGACTATGGCAGCGCTCAAAGAATATGTGGAGAAAGACGGTGTACAACGAGGCGCTCTTATCCAATCCGTGAACAAAGGAGATAATGTTGAGGGGCCAATTAAGAGTGGGGTAGCGATAAATAATATCGTTAAGCGGGTGGTTCGGGATATCCTAAAAAACGAGGTAGAAATATCAGCTCACGATTGTCGTCATTATTGGGCTACCAAACGCGCTGAAGAAGGCGCTACCGCATTGCAGCTCATGAGAGAAGGTGGCTGGTCGAGCTTAAATTCGGTCATGATTTATATCCATGACAAGGCGACATAATGACGTTAACTGCTTTATTCTCCACCTACCGTCCGCTTTTTATAGGGGATATGAAGCAGGGAAGCAGCCTGGTGGCGTGCTGTCTGACCTCGACGATCATATCGACTCGTCGTCGTCGGGCTGGCATGGCCCGCCATCTTCTGCACTGTGGCAATATCGGCCCCGGCATCGAGTAAGTCGCCCACAAACGTGCGCCGAAAGTCGTGGGGCGAAAGGTTTTTTACCCCGGCCAGTTTAGCCCGTTTGCGCAGCATGTTGTAAACGGCCTGGTCGGTCAGTCGTTGACCGCGATTACGATTACCCAGTCCCCAGAACAGCGGACCCTCTTCATCGCCCCGTATGATCAACCAATCATTTATCGCCGGTACAGCATGACCAAGCGGCACAGCTCGTTGCTTGTTGCCCTTACCCCGAACCACCAGTTCTTTTTCTTCCATTTTATAGTCCGCGATATTCAGTGCGACCAGTTCTGCCCGACGCAGCCCGCAGCCATAGAGCACGGAGAAGATGGCCGCATCACGGATGTCCAGGGGCGCTACCTCACAGGTGTTCAGCAAGCCGACCAGCTCACCGGATGACAACGCCCGACCGCTGGGCAGTATTTCACCCTGGATACTTTCAACGCTGGCCGCTTTTTGATAATCTTCAGCCGTCATCAAGCCCAGCTTCCAGGCTGCTTTCAAAACCCCGCGCATGGCCGACAACATGCGGTTGGCCGTGGTATGGGCGTATTTATCGGCCAGGGCGCTGCGGACAGCCTGCGTGTGCTGGAACCGCAGCTGGGACCAGGGCACGTTCCAGGCCGTGGCCGTCTCATCGCCTAAGCCCAGTTGGGCAATTGTGTCCAGCGCTGCCAGCATCGTGCGCCGCGAGTTGAGGTTGAGCCCGGACAGGTAAACGGCAACCGGATCTGTGTCACAGCCGGTTTTTGTAGTCACAATCGTTTGTTCGGTTTGTTTTAGGAATGCCGTCGGCTGATTCATATTGTCATTCACTTCTAGTTTTGAAAAACATTATTTTCATAACTAGAAAATAGCAGAAATTTAACGTTATGTCAAGCATTTGGTGTGGACAGCCCGCACAGCAAGCGGGCTTACAGCCGCGCCCTCATTGATTTCCTGGATTGGTACGCACGAAACGGCCGTCCCGGTTTCACCAAAGCCATAGTGAACGCTTGCCGTGAGCATCTGTTGCAGGAAGAGAAAAGCAGAAGCAGCATCAGCCAAGCGCTGTCGGCCGATAACGGCCTGGTGTCGCCTACCCTGGCTTACGGTGTGGAACGGGTGAAGGGCGTCAAGCAGGAAGGGGGCCGCGCCGGCAACTGGTTGACCAAGGAAGAAGCGGAGAAATTGGTGAACACCCCTGTCGCTCTCTGGCGGCAGAAAGAAATTCCCTTATTGAAAGCGATCCGCGCCTTGAACAAAGATGGGAGTCTGGCCGGTTCGGTGAAAACGAAAGAAGGTGGACACACCGATGGCAATGTGACGCCGCAGGCCATCTACAATGTGGTCAAGGAACATGTGCTGGCCGCGGGCCTATATAACGCGGGCCTATATAAAAGGAAGGGCGAAGCCGCACTAGCCGCCCATGATCTGCGGCGGACGGTGGCGGTGCTGGCCTTGAAAGACGGCGCCGATCTGCGGCAAATCCAACAGATGCTGGGCCACGCCAGTATTACGACGACGGAGCGCTACCTGGAGCCGATGCGCAGTTTGCAGGTGATGGCCGGCGACTTCATCCAGATTGAGCTGGCCCTGGCCACGGATTAACGAGCAAAGCGTAGGTCTATACCGACAAACCGGTATCCAGCGCTACCAAATCAATCATCATAGCCTGGTATTTTTGCCCTTCAGCCATCGCCGCATCGGTAAAACCCCGGCGAGCAAAGAAAGCATAGTGAAAATGCCAATCCTGGCCGCTATCCGGCAATGCCGCACGGACGATGGGCGTTTTCTTTTCCACTAATTCGTTGACCACGTTTCGGCTTATCCTTTCGGCGCCCCATTTGCATTCACCCAGTAACAATTGGCGCAACCGCCAGTTGATGGCCACGACATCTACCTGCGTCCCCTTCCCCCAGTGGGACCCCACCCGTTCTGGTGGAAAGGGTAACACCCAGGCAGCCTGGGTGCCGGCCCGCGCCTGAGCCAGCACCCATTCCTGACAAAGCTCTTCAAAAGCTGTCTGTCCGATGAAGGCACGGAGCTGCTCGCTGATTTCCTCCCACAGGGCATCATACAGGCGTTGGGCCAGCATATCCTGGCGCGGCCAGATAAAGCGGAAGTAAAAACGCAGATAATGATCCGCCAAGACGTAGCGGCCCAAGCGCGAAGTCGCCTGTTCCGTTTTGGGTACAGTTGCCGGCGTCTCCCGGCGAATGACACCCAGTTCACGCAGGCGGGCCAGATAAGGATCCGCTTGCTTCAGCTGCTGGAAAGCGGCCGCGGAAACTATGTCGGTGACCCGATGATGGCCGGCGGCGATGGCCAGCAAAATGGCGATGTAGTTTTGTGGATCGCGCAATGATTCATGCAGCAGGTTTTCTGGGTCGGTATTAAAAATACCCGTTGCCCGGAAAATGTGACGTTTCACGTTCTCACCAATCGTACGGCTGTCCTTGAACTCCTCCAGATAAGCTGGTACCCCGCCTAACATGGCCCAGACGGCCACCCGCTGCTCGCTGCTGTAATGGGGGTAGAACTGTTGCAATGCGCTAAACGGCAGAGGTTCGACGCGCAATGGGCCAGCCACCCGGCCGAACAAAGGAGCGTCGTAGCGCATCAACCCTTCCATCATCCCGACCTGGCTGCCGCACAGAACGACAATGGCTTGTGTCTGTTTAAAATGGTGGTCCCAGGCATTTTGCAGGATGGACGGCAGAGCAGGGTCCGTATCTACCGCGTAGGGAAACTCGTCCAGAATGACAATGAAGGGTTGGTTGGTTGCCAGCCGTGCCAATTGCTCAAACGCTTCCGACCACTGGCTATAGCTAAAGTTACCGGGCATGACGTCATGGGGATACAATCGCTGCCAGATGAGTTGGGAGAATTGATGCAGTAACAGAGTCGAAGGCGCCCGGCTGGCGACCCAGTACAGGTAAGGCAGGCCGCTCTGCCCGGCCCATTCCAAAAGCAGCGTGGTTTTCCCCAGGCGTCGCCGGCCGCTGACAGCAAGTAGACGCGCCCCACCCTCTTGCAAGAGAAAGTTGAGTTCTTCCAGTTCTCGTTCACGATCAATAAGCATAACAGCACATATACCTAATCGTAATTATCCTAATAAACATTAGGATAATTGTACTTCAGATAATAACAGTGTCAACGGAGAAATTTCTTCCAGCTTGAGTGGGTGCTAACCACAGGAATGTCGCCTTTAATGGATGAATGATTGAGGGCCGCAGCCAAACTGACAAACAACAACCGTTTGTAATGCAAGTTGAAAAACGGCCGCGCGTTAAAAGTTGTATCTCTTTCATAAACAGAACCTTTGTACTAAAATCAGTGCCAGACAGATCCCGAAGGCGAGATGGAAGTTCTGTCAATATGGC
>JAHBVI010000172.1 GCA_019637635.1 Anaerolineae bacterium | reverse complement strand
CGGCAATCTCCAATCCCCAATCCCCAATCTTCAATCCCCATCATCGGCGTGCCCGGCTACCCGGTCAGCGCCGCTCTCACCGGCGAAATTTTTGTGGAGCCACTGCTGGCACAGTGGCGGGGGCAGCCGCCATACCAACCCCAAACGCTCACGGCCGTACTCACCCGCAAAGTGGTCTCCCACACCGGTGATGATGACTTTGTGCGCGTGGCCGTGGGCAAGGTGGGCGCGCCGGGAGGCGAGCGCACATTGGCCACACCCATCAGCCGGGGGGCGGGTGTCATCTCCTCGCTGGTGCGGGCCGATGGCATTGTGCGTATCCCCCGTTTTAGCGAAGGGGCAGATGCGGGCACGGCCGTGACCGTCCACCTCTACCGCGCCGCCCACGAAATTGAAAACAGCATCCTGGCCATCGGCAGCCACGACCTGACGCTGGACTTGCTGGCCCAATTCCTGGCGGAGCCACAATTCCTGGCGGAGCCGCAATTCCTGGCGGAGCGCAGTCCCCGCCGCCTGGTTTCCGCCAATGTGGGCAGCCTGGGCGGGCTGGTTGCCCTGCGGCGCGGCGAAGCCCATCTGGCCGGTTCCCATCTGCTCGATCCCGAAACGGGCGAATACAATGTCAGGTACATCCACCAATACCTGCCCGGTCAGGCCATCGTCCTGGTAGCGTTGGTAGGCCGCGAACAGGGCTGGATCGTACCCAAAGGCAACCCCAAAGGGCTGCGCGGATGGGGCGACGCCGCCAACCCCGATGTGCAGATTGTGAACCGGCAGCGAGGCGCAGGCACACGGGTGCTGTTTGATTATGAATTGGGCAGATTGGGGATTACGCCGGAGCAGGTACGGGGCTACGGCCGTGAAGAGTACACCCATCTGGCCGTGGCTGCGGCCATCGCTTCTGGCACAGCCGACGCCGGGCTGGGTATTCGTGCCGCCGCCCGCGCCCTGGAGCTAGACTTCGTGCCGCTGGCCCATGAGCAGTATGATCTGGTGATCCCGCAGGTTCATTATGAGAGCGATTTGCTACGGCCGTTGCTGGACTTACTACACGACGCGGATTTCAGGACGGCCGTTGCCGCCATGCCCGGATACGACGTAACGCCGATGGGACAAGTTCGTAATCCGTAATCGGATTACGGCTCACGGATTACGGCTCACGGCCCCCAGATGGCTGTCCGTAATAAACCCTGACAATTTTATCGAGGGCGTAAACGGCATGGGACGGCCGTAGCCGTTCATCCGGCAGACCCATTTTCAGCAATGCTCGTTTGAGAATCTGGTTTGCCAGCGGCGTGGGGTCGTTCATGCTCTGGTGGCGCTCTAAAAATTCCACGATCAACTGCACATCTTCACTGCTCAACCGGTCTACCGGCCACTGGTCAGCCAGATTTTCGGTTTCACCAGGGGCGCGCAGCGACGGCCGTGCCTGGGCCATGCGGCTGCTCTTCTCCAACGTCGCCAGCGTAATCTCTGCCTCTTCGCGCACCACCAGTGTGCCCGCCGCCAGGTCGCCCAACCGCCGCGCCTGCCCATCCACAAACATGGTGATGACGCCCAGGCCATAAGCAAACGGCAAAAAATCCACCAGCCGCACCAGATTGCGAATGATAGATTCGCTGAGAGTGATCGGCGTACCATCGCGCCGGATGACGCGCAGCTTTATGGCCCGTTTGCCGGGGCTGCTGCCATTCCAGCGCATTTCAAAAAAAATGTAATAGCTACCCAACAAGACAAACGCCAGCAAAATATAAATGGCTAAAAAAACGTTACCGATTTGTTCACCCAGGATCCGAAAAAAAATCTGCATCCCAAACAAAACCAACAGTTCCAGAATGATAATGATCAATGAATCGAGCAAGGCAGCCATGAAACGGGAGCCAATGCCGACCACTTCATAGCCAAATATCACGTTCTCCGGGGTATCAATGCTGAGAAATTCGTCAGGTGAACTCATGCGCCAATTGTACCGTTTTAGGACCATAAACGTATAATTGCGCCATGAATGCCGAGCATTTTTACCAATCCCGCCGCGCCGATTGGCAGCGGTTATCCACCTTATTAGACCGCAGCCAGGCCAATATCGGCCAGTTGTCGCCGGACGAAGTGAAGCAGATGGGGCAGTTGTACCGGGCGGTGACGTCTGACCTGGCAGTAGCGCAGCGCGAATTTCCGCGCCACCAGGTGACCACGTATTTGAACCAGTTGGTGGCGCGGGGCCATGCCATCATTTACCGCAGTGAGCCGCTGGCGCTGCACAAAATCACCCGCTTTGTGTGGGTGACGTTCCCGCGCATGTTCCGGGAGACGTGGCCGTTTCAACTCACGGCCGTCCTCCTCCTCCTGCTCCCCGCTTTATTGGCCGGCCTGTGGTTGAACTGGCGGATTGATTCGGCAAACTGGCTGCTGCCCACGGCTGTACAATCCCTGCTGCCCATGATTGAGGAGCAAGAGTTGTGGGTGGATATTCCGGTAACGGAACGGCCGTATACCTCCACCTTCATTATGACCAACAACATCCGCGTGGCTGTCATGGCTTTTGCCGGGGGGCTGACGGCCGGGCTGCTCACCATCTACGTGCTGCTGTTTAACGGGCTGCTGCTGGGGGCCATTACCGGCGTCACCGCCCATTATGACGTGGGCTTTCAACTGTGGACGTTTGTCATCGGGCACGGCGTCATCGAACTGACCACTATTTACATTGCCGGAGCCTCCGGGTTGATGATGGGCTGGGCCATCATTCACCCTGGCCTGCACCGCCGCCGCGACGCGCTGACACAAGCGGCGCGGCGGGCCGTCGTCCTGATCGGCGGCTGCATCCCCTTGCTCGTCATTGCCGGCATCATTGAAGGCTTCATTTCCCCCAACGAAAACATCCCTGTCGCTGTGAAGTGGGCGGTAGGCATTGGCACGGGCATTGTGTTGTATGCTTATCTGCTGCTGGCGGGTCGTAATGAGCCTGGCGAATAAATTCGCGGCTACACAAAGCAAAGACCGCCTTCGCGGTCTGGCAACAGTCGGCGCAGGCCGACTTTGCTTTCTGTAGCCGCGGTTTCAACCGCCGGGATTATTAAAATGGTCATGCGCCTTGTTTAAGAATTCCCCTCATGTGCGCGCAGCGCTGCAAGCGTTGTTTGTCACTTTTCTCTGGTCAACTTCCTGGGTGCTGATTAAGTTTGGCCTGGAAGAGATTCCGCCGCTGACCTTTGCCGGGCTGCGTTATATGCTGGCTTTCCTGGTGCTGCTGCCATTTTTATGGCAGCCGGTGGGGACAGCCGTCGAGAACGGAAAACGGCCGTCCCCCCTCCCCCCTGCTCTCTCTTCCCTCACCAAAACAGATTGGTTGTACCTGATATTGTTGGGCATCATCTTTTATGCCATTACCCAGGGGGCGCAGTTTGTGGCCTTGGCCTATGCCCCGGCCGTGAGCGTGACCCTGATCTGGAGCTTCACGGCCGTCGCCGTGGCCGTCCTCGGTATTTTCACTTTGGGCGAACGGCCGAATGGGATACAGTGGGCGGGTATGCTGCTGGCGCTGGCAGGGGCGGTGCTTTATTTCTACCCCTTTGGCCTGGCCGAAGCGCAGTTCATTGGCCTGTTGGCCGCGTTCGTGGGCATGTTGTCCAATTCGGTGGCGGCGGTGTTGGGGCGGTATGTGAACCGGGGTGGGCGGTTACGGCCGTTAACCGTCACCGTCATCAGCATGGGCGTAGGCGCGTTGATTTTACTGGTCGCCGGGATAGTGGGGCATGGCCTTCCCGTGCTGCGCTGGCAAAGTTGGGCTATCATCATCTGGCTGGCGGTGGTGAACACGGCCGTAGCCTTCACCCTCTGGAACCACACCCTGCGCACCCTCTCCGCGATGGAATCCACCGTTATCAACAACACCATGACGGTGCAGATTGCCATATTGGCGGTGCTATTTTTGGGCGAGACATTGGACGGCCGTGAACTATTGGGGCTGACGGCCGTTGTCGCCGGCACATTGCTTGTGCAGATGCGGCGCTCCAAATAAGTGGAGACCTGACAGGTTTCAAAAACCTGTCAGGTCTGAATGCACACCTACAGCATGGTTTTGGCTTTGAGTTCCAGATAGCGGTTGATGACGGCGATGGATAGTTGGTTGGCGGGCACGTCCAGCGTCAGCACACCGCGATTGCGCAGGGTGTCCAGGGCCACTTTGCGTTCGTCCAACAGTTGGGCAGCGGCGGCGCGTTGGTAGACGGTTTGGGAGTCAAACGGCCGTTGCCGGGCCGCCTGCACCACATCCGGGTCACTGATCGTCACCACCAGCGGCAGGCTGCGCCGCGCCAGCACGGACACATGCGAGACCAGCGCGTCCATGCTCACCCCACCGCTCAAATCGGTGAAGATAACGATGAGAGCGCGTTTGCGCTGTTTGGTCGCCAGGTAACTCAGGGCGCGGCGGTAATCAGACTCTACCGGCTCCGCTTCCACAGCGTAGAGCAGTTCCAACATGCGGTAAAACTGGCCGCGCCCCTGCCGGGGAGCCAGATATTGGCGCACGTCTTGGGCAAAACTCATCATGCCCACTTTGTCCCCCTTGCCGCTGGCCACGTAGCCGAGCAGCAACACGGCGTTGATGACATAATCCAGCTTGGCCATGTGGGCCACGGGGCTTTGCATCATGCGGCCCACATCCAGCAGGGCGATGACGTTTTGGCTGCGTTCGGTCTGGTATTCGACGGTGACGGGGCGGTGGCGGCGGGCGGTCGCTTTCCAATCAATGCGGCGGTATTCGTCGTCGGGCAGGTACTCCCGCAGGCGTTCAAATTCGGTGCCTTCGCCAAATTGACGGGTGCTGCGCAGCCCCAGTTCTTGCAACCGGTTACGGCGCAGCAGCAGATCGTAACGGCGCACATCCAGCAGGTTGGGGTAGACCTTGACGGCTTCGTCCAGGTCAGCGCGGCCCTGGCGCATGATGAGACCCAGGGGGCCAGGCCAGCGCAGGTTGAGTTTGCCAAAGGCATAATCACCGCGCCGCAGGGGGTGGACGTGGTAGGTGGTTTGCCATTGCTGCCGGGGGGGAACACGGCCGTACATCACCCGCACATCCACCCCAAATTCATCCGGCGGCTCGTCCCGGGCGGCAATGGCGATGGGGCGTGGACTGCGGTTGCGCACCGTCAGGGTAATGGGATTGTCTGCGCCCAGACTCAGCTTGTCGTCATGGTCACGGCGCAGTTCAAAACGGTGCGTAAGGGGCTGCGCCAGCCGCCAATCCAGCGCCAACAGCAGCAGCAGCAGGATGACGTAAGCCAGCCCCACCCATTGCAGCAGCGGCGCCCACGTTCCCGCCGCGATGATGGGCGCAGCCAGGAGGAGTATGAGGATTCCGCGATTGGTGATGTGCATGATCTGGGCGTAACACGATTTGGCAAATCGTGTTACCGAGGCACTTCCACCTGCCGTAACAGGCGGCGCACGACGGCGTCCGGGTTTAGCCCTTCAATTTCCGCCTCCGGTTTGAGCAAGATGCGGTGGCGGTAGACGGGCAAGGTCACGTATTTCACATCGTCCGGCGTGACGTAATCGCGCCCTTGCATGGCGGCGTAGGTTTTGGATGCCAGGAGCACGTGGGTGGCGGCGCGGGTGCTGGCCCCCAACGTCAGGTCGGGTGACTGGCGCGAGGCAGCGGCCACCTGGGCGATGTACGCCAGGATGCCATCTTCCACCACCACCTGGTTAATGGCCTGGCGGGCGGCCACGATGTCGGCGGCGGGCAGGCTCACTTGCAGCCCGGCGGCGGCCAGATCGTGGGCGTCGAAGCCGTGATGGTAGCGGCGCAGCACCTCGATGTCATTGTCCAGCGAGCCATAGGGGGTCAGCACTTTGAAGAGGAAACGGTCCAACTGGGCTTCGGGCAGGGGGTAGGTGCCTTCGTATTCAATGGGGTTTTGGGTGGCGATGACCATGAAGGGGGGTGGCAGCAGGTGGCGTTCCCCTTCCAGGTTGATTTGCCGCTCTTCCATCGCTTCCAGCAGGGCAGATTGGGTTTTGGCGGGGGCGCGGTTGATCTCGTCGGCGAGCAGGATTTGGGTGAAGATGGGGCCTTTTTTCAGGAAGAATTGGCCGCTGGTGATGTCGAAGACGCTGGTGCCCAGGATGTCTGAGGGCATGAGGTCAGGGGTGAATTGGATGCGGGTGAATTGGGCCTGCACCAGATGGGCCAGGGTTTTAGCCATGAGGGTTTTGGCTGTGCCGGGGACGCCTTCCAGCAAGACGTGGCCGCTGGTAAGCAGGGCGATGGTGAGCAGTTCAAACGGTTCTTCCAGGCCAACCAACACTTTGTCGGCTTCCTGGCGCAGTCGTTGGGCGATGGGTTGTAACTCTGTTGGGTTCATATGGGGCGGGAGTATAACTGAGGGGAGGAGGGGGTGACAAGGTGAGGGTGAGGGGGTGAAGGGGTGAGGGAGTGAGGGGTAGGGAAAGCGCATGTCCCGGCGTGGCTCATTGTTTTGGGGGCGGCATATCTATAACCATAACCGTAACCAAAGATAGAGGACAAGACGACCATGATTTCGCTATGCTTACACAAAGAGGTACGCCATGTTAGCACATCTACAACAACGAGTGGAAGAAGTATTAGCGCCGGTACAGGCAGCCAACCTGTCTACCTCTGGGCCGGCCGGGATTCAGTCCCGTGTTTTTCCCTGTGAGGCCATGGGCATGTGGCTTTATTTGCTGGTGCCAGGCACGTCTGACCAGTTGTTTAACCTGGAATATGAACCAACGGCCGTTGTCAGCACCAAACAATGGCAAATGTACGGCCGTGGCTGTACCATACCTCTGTCTCAAGCGCCGCCGCAGTTATCCTTGCCCCGCTCAGCCGACGCACCTGGATGTGTGCTGGTAAGAATTGAACCGGCGCGCCTGCAAATTAACCACTCCCAGGGCTGGGGATATGGCGAAACAATTGATATAGACGAATAGGAGCGGTTATGAATACCAAAACGGCCGTGACCCAACAATTCGCCCGCCACGTTTCCTCTGGCAAGGTGGCCTTCTTCCGGCAAGCCGACATTGATTTTGTGCTGGGCGCACGCGAGGGCGTGTACATCTGGGATTGGGATGGGGAAAAGCAGTTGATTAACTGCCACTGCAATGGCGGCGTCTTTAACCTGGGCCACCGCCATCCGGTCATCATCGCCGCCTTGCAAGCGGGGCTGGAAACGTTGGACATTGGCAACCAACACCTGATCAGCCAGCCACGCGCGGCATTGGCGGCCAAACTGGCCGAACTGACGCCAGAACGGATGACCTACACCGTGTTTGGCGTGGGCGGCGGGGAGGCGGTTGATCTGGCGATCAAAGTGGCGCGTGGGTATACCGGTCGTCAGGAAATCATCTCGGTCAAAGGCGGCTACCACGGCCATACCGGGCTGGCCCTGGCAACGGGGGACGAGAAGTATTTTCGGCCATTTGGCGGGCGGCCGGCCGGTTTCCGGCAGATTCCCTTTGCCGACCATGAAGCGATGCAAACGGCCGTGACCGACCAAACCGCTGCCGTCATTCTGGAAACCATCCCCGCCACTTCTGGTATGCCCATCCCCCCACCCGACTATTTGCCCCTGGTGCGCCAGCTTTGTGACCAACACGGGGCGCTGCTGATTTTGGACGAAATTCAGGCCGGATTGGGGCGCACCGGCAAATTGTGGGCATTTGAACATTTCGGTGTAGAGCCGGACATCCTGACCATTGGCAAAGGGTTATCCGGTGGCATTTACCCCATCTCCGCCACCTGTTTCCGCACCGAGTTGGAAACCGTTTTTCAGCGTGACCCCTTCATCCACATCTCCACGTTTGGCGGGGCCGAAATTGGCTGCATCGTAGCCCTCAAAGTGCTGGAGTTGTCATCAGACCCCGCCTTTTTAGCGCACGTCAATGAGATGGCGGCCATTTTTACGGACAGATTTGCCGCTTTCCAGGCACAGTACCCCCTGCTGGTGGGGCTGCGCCAGAAAGGGTTGATGATGGGCGTGGAGATGGCCTATGATTTTTGTGGGCCGCTGTTTACCAAAGTGGCTTACGACAATGATTTGCTGATTGTGTATGCGGACAATGACCGGCGGGTGGCGCAACTGCTGCCCCCCTTAATTGTGGATAGGACACTGGTTGAAGAAATTCTGGAGCGCCTCAATCGGTCGCTGGCGCAGCTAGACCATATTGTGAGGCAGATAAGTGGTTGATTTAGCGGTGGATCGGGCCGCTTTGCAGCGGTTTGAGGATCTGTTTAATCCGTCTCAGCCGGAAACTGGCCCCCTGCCGGCAAAGGTATTGGGCTACGGCGAAATCAGCACCGTGCTGGCCATTGACAGCCTGTCGCCGCACCTGGCCTTTAAGCGAATGGCGATGTTTGAGACGGAGTCAGAGGCCGCTGCTTACACAGCGTTGTATGCGGAAGCGATGGCAATACTGACAGGGGAAGTAGGGCTGCAAACCGTGCCCGGCGAGTTGATTCAGATTCGGGGAATTAACGGCCGTCCCATTATCTACCTGGTCCAACCCAAACTCAACCCCCAGGCCATTGCCAGCCGGGCCATGCATCTGCTGGCGGCGGCAGACCAGGTGCGGTTGTTCACGGCCGTGCTGCACGAAATTTGCCGCGTCTTCGCCTTCAACCAGGCCCAGGACGGGGTGTTGGCCCTGGGGCTGGATGGGCAAATGTCCAATTGGGTGGTGCGCGATTTTGCGGGCGCAACGCTGCCGGAACCCATTATTTTGGAATTTCTGGATACCAGTTCCCCACTGGTGCAGAAAAATGGGGTGGAGCAGTTGGATGCGGAACTGTTTTTGCGCAGTGCGCCGCCATTTTTACGCTGGCTGCTGCGCTGGCTGTTTTTGCAGGATGTGGTCACGCGCTATTATGATGCGCGCAAAGTAAGCATTGACCTGTTAGGTAATCTGTATAAAGAGCAATTGCCTGATCTGGTGCCGGCGTTTGTAACCATAGCCAACCAGATGTTGCAGGAACAGTTTCCCCAGGTGGCGCCAATTACGGTAAAAGATGTCGCCGCCTATTACCGGGAAGACGCCATGATCTGGCGGGTGTATCTCACCTTTCGCCGGTTTGACCGCTGGCTGCATCGTCTCTTCCGCAAACCCTACCCCTACGTGCTGCCCGGCCATATCAAACGCTGAAAGCGGCAGATCGAAAACCACTTTCAATCTGCCGCTTTTGATTGGCAATCAACCCTTCAATTTGGGGTGGCGGGCCGCATCAAACAACAGCCAGCCGCCAATCAGGATCAAGATGAGGGCAATCATGCCGCCCGGCACTTCCTGGACAAAGGGGGAGATAGCGCCCAACAGCAGCAGCGCCGCCGCCGGGTATTTGGCCCAGTCGGTAGGGTACACGTCGCGCCGCAGCCAGAGGTAGATGAAGGGCACGGCCGTGCCCCAAAACGTCACCAGCGCCAGCAAACGCCCGCCCCACGATTCCGCCTCCACCGCGCCGGCAAGCAAGGTAACAATCGCCAACGTCAGCATGATGCCGCCGGGGATAATGGCCCACCACTGCTTGGGCACACGCGCGAAGACAAAAAGGAAAGGCAGGCCGATCATCAGCAAGACAAAGGCCCCAATCCAGGTCTCCGGCGCCTGATTGACGAACAGCAGCAGCACCCCCAGGCCACACAAGATGGCGGCGGGGATGAGCGCCCACCAGTTGGCCCGATTGAGCAGGTACACCGCCAGGAAGGGCAGGCCCACGCCAAACATGACCAGCGACCCCATTAACTCGCCGGAGATGACGTCACTGAGCAGGATGACGGCCGTGAGCACGGCAAACACCCACCCCGGAATCAGCGCCCACCAGTTGGCTTTCCGGTCAATGGCAAACACCAGCCAAAAGGGCAACCCCACCGCTGCCAAAAACAGACCGCCAATCCACGTTCCTTGTGCTTCTCTATCCGCCAGGAACAGGACGATGGCCAGCCCGGCAAAAATACTCGTCGGAAACAACCAGCCCCACTCCTCACGGCCGTTCGCCAGATATGTTACCAGGAAAAGGATGCTGGCGGCAGCAAAAATTCCACTCCACACCAGCGGCCCAAATTCCGGCAGCCACCCCATCGTTTGCAGCAGGTAAAAGCCGCCAAACAGAATGAGCATGATCCCCCACACCAGATTTGCCCGATTACGGTTCATGATTCTCTCCTTTAGAGGGGCAGCGCGATTTGGAAAATCGCGTTACTTCTCTACCATAAACTGATTATTGGCTTCGGCGATGACTGTGCCGTTGGCATCTTTGGCCCAGACCGTCCAACTGTAGCTGCCCGGTTCCAGGGGGGTGGTGACGGCAAAGCTGGTTTCTTTGGTTTCTTCATCAGCGATGACTACCGGCGGGTAAGCATCGTCATCTAATAACACAACCTGATAGTTAACGGCATCAGGGTATGGTTCCCATTGCAGGATGGGTTTGTTGTCTACCGATTCACCATTGGCGGGCCACACGGCCGTCAACCCATCTTTCACCCGGAAGAAGGTATGCACTTCGCCGATCACCTCGCCATTGGCGTCTTGGGCCTGCACCGTCCAGGTGTAGCGCACGCCACCCGGCAACGGCGGCGTCACCGGCATCACGCCTTCGGTGGTCGTTTGCCGAAAAACCGTTTCCCCAGAGTCGCCGTTAACGATGATGACCTGGTATTGGGCCGCTTCGGGGAACGCTTCCCATTGCAGCACCGGCTGGGCATCCACCGATTCATTGGCGCCCGGCCAGATGACGGCCACGTTTTGCTGGTCTGCCGTCATATTTCCAGACGATTCGTTGCCGCCGCTCATGGAGCAGCCGACCAGCAGCAAGAACAGGGACAAAACAATCATTGTGCGTAACATTGTCAACATACCTCCTGAGATGGGCTACGGCCGTTGCCGGACACTGCCCACTCCGTTAATCTCTTGCGTCACCGTGGGGCTGCCGATGTATTCCACATTGCCCAACCCGTTGATGGTGACATCTAATGTGTCACTGACATTCACCACAACCGACCCGGCGCCGCTGCTGGTGACGGTGGCTTCCTGGCTGATCAGCTCGGCGGCGTTGTAACTGCCGGCGCCGCTCAGTTCCACCGTCTGGCTGGTGGTCTGCCCGGAGACGGTGATGCTGCCCGCGCCGGGCAGCTTGGCCCGCCAGTTTTCCGTGTTTAGATCGTTTATTTCCATGCTGCCCGCGCCAGATAGTTCCACCGCATTCAGCGCCGCGGCGCTGATGCGGAAGGTCATTTCGGTCACGTTCGTGAAAGTGGTTCTATCAGTATTGTTGATGTATAGGGTGTTGCCTCTGACGGCCGTTTTCAGATGCGGCATGAAGTTGTCATCGGCGGTAACGGTCAGCGACTCACTGCCGTTCTGGTCAATGATGACCTGGCCGAAACCTTGCAGGGTCACGGCCGTAAAGCCACTCACCTCGCGCGTTTCCGTCACCACATTGCCGGAACCGGACACAATTTCGGTTCCACTCACGCGCTCAAAAATGCCGGTGCAGGCGGCTAATGCGGCGGCCAATAGGGCAATCAATATCATGGAAAAGAAAGTGTTTGTACGCATCATTTCTCCTGTTTTCATAGCATGTCATATTGTGAAAAGTGTGTCATGTGACCAAAATCATATGGCAGACACTACAAAAGTACCTATCCGGGTGCTAACGACTGGCAATCTTTTGCGAAGGTCCTTGCGTGATCACCAGGATGGTTGACCCGGATAATTGTTCACAGGATAGGGTAGAGGGGGTACGGCCGTCCTCTACCTAAAGTTACGGTTGGGGTTATATCTTGGGGTGCGTTTCAGGCGGGGAATGTTTGGGCCAGAAAAGCGGCAATATAAGCCTGGTCTTGCGACCAATCGCTGTGTGTCAACAGTAAACTGGCAAAGGACAGCCTGGGCAACAAGGCCAACTCGATGGCCTGGCGCATCTCGTAAAACTGCACCAGGCCGTCAAAGCCCTGCCAGCCCTTCGCCCGACCGTGCCCTTGCTGCGTGTGGTAGGCAATGACAAAATCGAGCCAGGCCGACGGCCGTTCCCCCGCAATTCTCGTCAACGTAGCCCGCACCTCACCGGGATGCAGGTATATGAGACACGGCCGTAACCCGCGCACCACGTCCGCCAGTTCCAAAACAAACGCTTCGGCCACGTCCACCGGCTCATCGTGGCGGCCCAGCAGCATCGTCAGTGGGTTTTGCAGGAAGCAGCACTCAAAGATGTAGGTGGTGTTGCCGGGCACGGCCGTTTCCACAAACCGCTGCCAGCGCCGCCGCAGCAGTCGTTGGAAGGTAGGCACAGGCTGTTCGTAAATTTCGTGCTGCGCCAGGGTATTGATCAGCGGTTCGGGCAGATGTGGGTAGCTTTGTTGCAGGGCACGGTATCGGAAAGAGTAACCCTCGCCCTCTTGAATTACCTGGCTTTGCAAAAAGGCGGTTTCGGCGGGAAATTGAGCCAGCAGCTCCACATATTCCTGCCTATCCAGATAGGCAACCGATTCAAAATCGGCCGGATGGTTGAGGTCGCCTTCCAGGAACACGGCCGTGTCCACTCCCCTCTCTTGTAACCAATTGGCGATGAATACGGCCGTTGTTGTCTTTCCCGAACCCGGCAGCCCTTCCACCAGAATCAGCTTTGTCATCATCTCCCCGTTTGTAGTAGGCGATTTATCGCCTTCTTTATAAAAGGCGATAAATCGCCTACTACGAACATTTTTTAGCTGGTCTGGGCAGCCAGCGGCCAATGGAAAATCAGCAGGGCAGCCAGCACCAACAGGTTAAAAATCAGGGCGGATAGGGCGGGGGAAGTGGACGGCCGTGTCCAGAACAAAACCAGCCCCACGGTGGAAACGGCCGCCGACACAACAGCTACCGTCTGCCACCAATCCGTCTCCCGAAAAATGCCGAAAGCGGCAGCCACAAACCCCACCAACGATACCAGCCAGATTACTGCACCTACCCCTCTTGCCAGCCCGCCACCTCCTAACAACCAGGATTGGGATACTTGCCCCCAGTTTGTGCTGCTAATCAGCGGCATCAAAAACAGGATGTGCCCAATGCCATGCGCCGCCACAACAACGGCCAATACCATTCGCAACCAATTTGACATAATTCTATTCCTTTTGCAGTTTGCCCGATCACCGGTTGATCAATGACCGGTTCAGACAGGCTGCGCAAAAAAGCCAGCAGGGCCAAAATAGCAATCACCGGTTGTTAATCTCTCAACTCAGGCGCGTGGAAGCGCCGGCGATGAACCAGAAGATGATCACATCCTGCGTAAAGTGAATGAGCCAGGGCCAGAAGAAGCCGCGTGTTTCCAGCATCGCTTTCGTCAGCATCCAACCCATGAA
>JAHBVI010000171.1 GCA_019637635.1 Anaerolineae bacterium | reverse complement strand
TGTTCATCTTCGGGAATAACACCCACAAGCTGAATAGCCAGAATGTCAATAATGTCTTCAATGGAGAGCATGTCACCACGACTGACCATGGCCGGTTTGACCCGGTTGACAATTAAACGAGCCGGCCCCTTTTCTTCAGCTTCAATCAGGCCAATGATGCGGTCGGCGTCACGCACGGCGGAGACTTCGGGGTTGGTGACGATGAGTACCTGGTCGGTGGGGGCGATGGCGTTGCGAAAGCCGCGCTCAATGCCCGCGGGGGAATCAATGATGATGTAGTCCATCTCCTGGCGCAGTTCGTTGCACACCAATACCATGTCTGAGGGGCTGACGGCCGATTTGTCGCGGGTTTGGGCGGCGGGGATCAGGTAGAGTTCCGGGTGGCGCTTGTCTTTGATCATTGCCTGGCGCAAACGGCAGCGTCCCTCTACCACATCTACCAGGTCATACACAATCCGATTTTCCAGCCCCAACACGATGTCCAGGTTGCGCAGGCCAATGTCGGCGTCCAGGGCCACCACTTTGCGCCCGCGCATAGCCAGGGCCGTGGCCAGGTTAGCGGTGACGGTGGTTTTGCCCACGCCGCCTTTGCCAGAAGTTACGGTAATGACTTTTCCGCTCATAAGAGTCTCCTTGAGGGAGATTGGAGATTAGAGATTAAAAGTTCACAATCTCCAATCTCAAATCTCTAATTCCCTGATTTCCACCGTTCGGCAATGATTTGCCCATTTTTGATAGACGCCTGTTCCGGGTAAGGGGTACGGCCTGCTTCGTGGGGAGCAATGGCGATCTGGTCGGCGATACGTAGTTGGGTGGGGTTGAGGTCGAGGGCGCAGATCACGGCCGTATCGTCCCCCATCGCCCCAGCATGAACCAGCCCCCGCAGCCGGCCCCACACCAGCACGTCGCCACCGGCAATAATTTCCGCTCCGGCGTTTACGTCGCCAATGATGACCACGTGGCCGTCGTGCAAAATGGAGCGCCCGGAGCGCAGCGTTTCCCGCAGCAGCAAAACCTGGGTTTCACGCTGTTGATGGGTAGGGGCATGGCCGTTGCCGGATGATTCCGGCAGATGGGCCAGGGCGTTGCCGTCCAGATCGGTCTGGCTGCCCGCCAGCCGGATGGCTAAATCCAGGTCGCGGGCGGTGGCGCGGGTTTCGGCGTCATCGGCCAGGATGGCCCACAGTTCCAGGTTGTGTTCGATGAAGAGGCGTTGTAGTTGCAGGATTTGGGGTTTGTTTAACGGCCGTGCTTCCACCTGTAGCGCCACCCGGCTGCCCTGGAAAAAGGCCCCCTTCTGCTGGAGTTCGGCCCGCAACTGCGCGCACAGTTCCGCAAACGACCCCTCGCTGCTGGTCGTGATGAGCAATCCTTCTCGAATCCCTTTGATGCGCAGTTGTTGTGCTTCCTGAATCATCGCACTACCAAATCTATATCCTATACTTATGTCAAATTGTTTGTCTATGCGGGACAGTACAACAAAACAGAGTGTTGTAATAATACAACAAATGTGGGGGGATGGCAATACCCTTTTGTGATGCGTGACGGGTGACGTGTGATGCGAAATCAGACTTCGGATTACGGATTACCGATTACGGATAACCGTACCGGCAACCGGCGTCGGCCCCAGTGGCCGGGTTGGGGGGCAAAGACGCCGGCGCAGGGCGTACCGCAAGAGGGGCAACGGCCGTCGGCCGTTAACCGATACGCCTTTAATTCATACCAATCGCGTTCGATGAGCTTAGAGCCGCAACTGTGGCAAAAGGTGGTGTCCCCTGCGGCGTCATGCACGTTGCCGGTGTAGGCGTAACGGACGCCGTTTTTCCGGGCGATATTCCGGGCGCGGGTCAGCGTGGCTGGCGGCGTGTGGGGCACGTCCATCATTTTGTAGTCGGGGTGAAAGGCGGAAAAGTGCATGGGCACGTCCGGCCCTAATTCGGCTACCACCCATTGGGTCATCGCTTCCAATTCCGCGTCTGTGTCGTTCCAGCCGGGGATGATCAGGTTGGTAATTTCAAACCAGACGTTGGTTTCATGTTTCAGGTACAGCAAGGTGTCCAACACCGGCTGCAATTCTCCGGCGCACAACTTCTGGTAAAACGCTTCGGTAAACCCTTTCAAGTCCACGTTGGCGGCATCCATGTAGCGGTAAAACTCGCGGCGCGATTCATCACACATATACCCGGCGGTCACGGCTACCGATTTGATGCCCCGCTCGCGGCAGGCCAGGGCCACGTCAATGGCATATTCCATGAAGATGACGGGGTCGTTGTAGGTGAAGGCGACGCTGTGGCAGCCCAATCGTTCGGCGGCGCGGGCGATGGTTTCCGGGTCAGCCTGGTCGGCCAGGGTATCAATTTCGCGGGATTTGCTGATGTCCCAATTCTGGCAGAATTTACAGGCCAGGTTGCAGCCGGCGGTGCCAAAGCTGAGTACGGCCGTACCCGGCAAAAAATGGTTGAGTGGCTTTTTTTCGATGGGGTCCACGCAGTAGCCGCTGGAACGGCCGTAGGTGGTGAGCACAATCTGGTCGTTATACCGCATGCGCACAAAACAGAGTCCCCGCTGACCCTCGTCTAATTTGCAGGCGCGCGGGCACACATCACACTGGATACGGCCGTTGTCCAGTTCATGCCAATACTTCGTTGGAAAATAATCTAGCTGGTTCATTTTATTTCCCCCATGTGATTGTCTATCGTTGCAATCTTGTTTACAGTATACTACAAATGTGCTGGTGATTGGCCTATCGTCCATCACCAAAGGAGAGAGCCTATGAACAAGCTACGCCAACCGGCGGTAGCCGGCATGTTTTACCCGGCAGACCCCGGTCGTTTGCAGGGGATGGTGAATGAATTTTTAGACACGGCCGTACTTTCCCCCACGCCTCTCAACCCCAAAGCCATCATCGCCCCCCACGCCGGGTACATTTACTCTGGCCCCATTGCCGGGTCGGCCTTCAATCCCTGGAAGGGGCAGTTAGCCGCTGTCACGCGCATCATCCTGCTTGGCCCGGCGCACACCATGGCCATCACGGGATTGGCCG
This sequence comes from Anaerolineae bacterium, assembly GCA_019637635.1. Taxonomy (GTDB): domain Bacteria; phylum Chloroflexota; class Anaerolineae; order Promineifilales; family Promineifilaceae; genus CAADGU01. The sequence continues at coordinate 10,320 of JAHBVI010000171.1, read as the reverse complement.
GCGTCAGCGCCGCCGCTTTTCGCACGCCATTGGGGGATGTGCCGGTGGATGTGGAGGCGATGGAACGGTTACGGCCGTTACCCCAGGTACATCTTCATGACGGCGCCCACAGCCGCGAACATTGCCTGGAAGTGATGCTGCCTTTCTTGCAACTGCTGGCCCCCCAGGTGAAGATTGTGCCGTTGGTGGTGGGGCAGAGCAACGGCCGTGACGTAGCCGAAGTGCTGCAAACAATATGGGGCGGCCCCGAAACCCGCATCGTCATCAGTTCCGACCTCAGCCACTACTACGATTATGCCACCGCCCAAAGGTTGGACGCCGCCACCGCCCAGGCCATCGAAACCTTACAGCCGGAGAAGTTAGGCAGTGAAAGCGCCTGCGGCCGTATCCCCATCCAGGGCTTGTTGCACCAGGCGCGGGTGCATGGCTTACAGGCGCATACCGTAGACCTGCGCAACTCCGGCGACACGGCCGGTACCAAAGATCGCGTGGTCGGCTACGGCGCATTTCTGTTCGCTTAAAAAGGTGGGATCTGTTGTAATGCGTGAGGTCTCACCCGTCACGCATCACGCATCACGCATCACGCCCTCTCACCCCCTACAAACCTCAATTCTCGTGAGCGCTCATCCCCCACGTTTTGGTATGGTCGGGTTTCTTTTCCGTGATGGTCAAATCTTCCGGTGACACCGGTGTGATCTCCGTAATGCCTTCAATACCGGCCGCTTCCAACAGCCCTTTAACCATCTCCGGGTCGCGGAATATGCCAATGATCATGGCCATCCTGGTAGGGCGATTGCATACTCCCTGAAAAGGCAGATAAATCTGCACCAACAAAAGGCAAAGTCGGCCTTCGCCGACTAAAACCCGGTGAATACCAGCCCACGAAGGTGGGCTTTGCTGTTTGTAGTCGCGATTTCAATCGCCGGGAATTGAGTATGCAATCGCCCTATCCTGGCATGTTCCCGCACCAATTGCAGGCGGTCGCCGCTTTTCCAGAAGCCGGTATCGTCATCCACCTTCAGATTGCTGATAAAATGAGTTTGGGCATCACGCAGCAGTTCCACAATCTGGATGTGCGCCTTAATCTGGCCGGTGGTCTTGACCCAATTTACTTCATGTTCCAGGTAAAATCCCGGCTCCTCCTTGATCCCCATGCCAATGCCCATCCCCGTTTCGGCCGGTTCCAGACGCCCCGGCACGGCCGTGTAAAAGACCATCTTCCCCGCCCGGTTAAACGTCAGGGTCAACGTTTCCGTACCCGGCGGCTGAATGTTGAGCCCCCGAACCCGATCATCCACCGGTTTCAGCCCCAGGCCCAGCCGCCCGGTCTGGAACCCCGGCCGGTCCGTATCTGCCACTTCATGGGAGACTGGTAATAGGCATGGCCAATGATCCGTTCATTAACCTCCCAATTGGGCCAGCCCCATTCATTGGCCTTGAACATCATGTGGGTGATAAATTCCCAAACCTTGCCCGGATCGTCCAGATTCCCTTCATAGTTGATGGTGATGCCCATTGGTTTTCCCTCCAGGGTGTGGGGCAAGATGCCATCTTGCCCCACCGTATTCACCGGTTGTCGTTTACCAGCCGGTTGATGTGCGCCGCGCCGGCCAGCACGGCCAGTGTATCCCCGGCCGCCAACAAGCGCTCACCCGCTGGATGAAAATCAGAAATGCCATTGTTCCGCAGCAAGACAATGCTCACCTCATATTCTTGCTCGATCTGCCCCATGTTCTTGCCAATTAGCACCGACCGGGGCGAAATTTGCATCCGCGCCAGACTGAACGACTCCCCTTCCACGGTAATGGGGCGGGTCACGTCTACGTTGGCGGCGGCGGTGGCAAAGATGGGCGCAGACATGCCGGTGGCGCTCATGGCCCGGAAACCAAACCGCTCTTGCAGCGCCTGGGCAAAGTCATCGTCAAAAATACGGATGACCACATTAATGTCTGGGTTTAGCTTTTGCGCTTTGAAGGCGATTTGCATATTCACGCTGTCGTTTTGGGTGCAAATAACCAGGGCGCGCGCTTTTTGAATGCCCACGCCGCGCAAAATCTCCTCGCGGCGGGCATCGCCGGGCACTACCGGTACACCCATAGTCTGTGTACGGGAAATGAGTTCCTCATCAGGTTGCAGCTCGATGGCCACAATTTCTTGATTCAGGTCATATAGCTCTTTAGCCACACGAAAGCCCAGATGTCCCAGGCCGACCAGAACGGTATGGTTATTGAAGGTAGAAGCTACGGCCATTTCCCACTCCTTTGTACGCTGCCGCCGGTTGAAAAAAAGTATGCCAAAATCAGTCAAGCCCAACGCCAGCACCACCAGACCGATGATGGGCATGATGAAGTAGAAGAGTTCCAGACGCCAATTATCGGGCAATTCATCGCCGAGGGGCTGGAAAAAGGTGAGACCCATGACGTGGTAGATGGCTTCGCCCAGGTCGCTGCTGCCAATAGGCTCACCCAACTGCCGGGCCAGATTGTGGTAGATAAGGCCGCCGATGACAACGGCCGTACCAAACAACACCAACGGCCACAAAAACTGCCGCACCAGCAGCAGCGTATCCCGCCAGACCGCACGCAACGGCCGTAACCGCCGCCACAGCCCCGCCCTACTCCAGGGTGACCCGCTCATTTGCCCCATAACCTGTGCGAGGCAATAGCCGCCCCCTCCGCCAATGAGCGCAATTTGGCCCAAACCACCTCTTCAATCACCATCTTGGAACCGGCAGCCGTTTCAAAACCACAATCCGTCCCGGCGATGATGCGGCGCGGGTCGCCCACCGTTTGGGCAATGCGCTCAATCCGGTCGGCTACCACTTCCGGGTGTTCAATGTAATTGGTCGTCGTCTCAATCACGCCGGGGATCAAGAGACGGTCGCCCAGAAACGCGGGGTCGGCAAACAGGCGATACTCATGGGCATGGCGGGGATTGGCCATGGAGAGCATCACCGCCCCGGCGTTTAGCTGCGACACTTCCGGCCAGATCTCTTCCAGAGGCACGTCACAATCATGCGGTCCCTCGTAGTTGCCCCAGCAGACGTGCAGCCGCACCTGTTCGCGGGGGATGCCGGTGAGGGCTTTGTTCACGGCCGTGACCACCACCCGCACAAACGCCAGAAACTCCGCCAACGGTTTGTCTTGAAACAACGTGTGCCGCTCTAAGGCCAGGTCGGGGGCATCAATTTGCAGCACAAAACCAGCATTGGCAATAGCCGTATACTCGGTGCGCAGCGCCTCCGCCAGGGCATTCACATACAGTTCCAAATTATCGTAATGCGCGTTTTGCATCCCGGCGGCGATAATGCCCGGCGACGGGGCGGACATGAACGCTTCGGCATAGGTCCCGTCTGCTTCCGCCAACAGTTCTTGAAGTTGGTGACACTCCTGCTCCAAAGGTGCGCTGTTCACATAGCGCACGGGGCCAATCGCTTTGGGTGCGCGCAGCAAATCCACCCGTTCGTCTGTCCCCATCGCCTGCCGCCGCCGCTCCAGGCTGCCCGGATAGCGTATCAGGTCGGCCATAATCGGCCGTGAACCCACACCGCCAAACCCACTCATGCGGTGCTGCACATAGGTGAAAAAACTTTCCCGTCCCATTTCACCATTATTCACCACATCCAGCCCCACCGCGATCTGCCGCGACAGACTGGCGCGAGACGCTGCACGGACAGCCTGGTCAAATACGTCATCCGCCACCCCCTGCCCCGAAAAACGGGCCGTGTGCAGCGCGATCAACGATTGGGGGCGGGGTAAACTGCCCGCATGAGTCGTTAAAATTCTCTCCCTACTTTCTTGCATCAAATCTCCTCCACTTTGCAAGATTCGACAAATCTCCAAGATTTGTCAAATCTGAATAACACGATCTTGTTTTGTCCGCTATAATTTACCTCAACAACGGCAACATTCGCCAACCAACATTCCCCAATTTGTTTCCTTTATCATCGCCCAGACCTCCAGTTTTTAGGGTTATTCATTATTAGTTTTGGAGATTAGAGATTGAACAACCTCCAATTTCTGATCTCTAATTTCAACCAAAAAAGGAGAAAAAAAGATGGCTGTTAACCCGATGGAGTACAAGAGTAAAGATGTGGTCTTGGATGTGGTGCGCACCGAGCGTGGCCGGTTTTTTGAAGTGGTGGATAACCCGGACAACTGGTATACGGATACCCGCTGTGAAGGCTGGCAAGTACGCGATCTGGTCGGCCACATGATTGACGTGACCGAGGCTTATCTGGATCGGTGGGAGATAGCCAGCAAAGGGGAAGAAGCCCCCGCACCGCGTGGCTGGCAGGTGATGGCCAGAGATTTGAACGACGGGGCGCTGGCGCTGCGCACCCTTTCCCGCGAGGAAGCCATTGCCCGGCTGAAAGCAGATTCAGACAAGATGATGGGCATTTTTGAATCCCTGAGTGAAGATGAGTGGAACGGCTTCATGGTGGCTCATGTCTTCTCCGGCCCGGTGCCCGCCTTTTGTTATCCGGCCTTCCAGATTATGGATTATGGTGTGCATACCTGGGACATGCATTGGGGGCTGGGTGAGAAAGACGGTATTCTGGATGAGCGCACGGCCGGGGTTTTGTTGCCCTACATGTTCATCATCTGGCAGTATTCGGTGGATCAGGAAGCGGCCAAAGGGGTGGACATCACCTACGGTATCCAGGTGGACGGTGAATGGGGCGGTCAGTGGAAAGCGGCCGTCAAGGATGGGCAATTCAGCTATGAACCGGTGGATGACGTCAGTGCGCTCCCGGCCGTTTTCCATTTCAAACATCCATCGGACATGGTGCTGACCACCTACCAGCGCGTCCAGGGTGGCGAAACATCCGGCGATCCGGACGTGATCCAAAAAGCGCGCAGCGTTTTCTTCCACATTTAGTGGGGTGATTTTCCAAATCGCCCTACACAAGAACAAATGCGGTTCTGGACAACAGAGTATGGCACGCTGTGGGCGCTGGAGACGGGGAACGGTCTGCCGCCGCTTTTTCCGGTGGGGCAGGAAGTGATCTTTGCGGAGACGCAGCCTGAGGATGTGGCGGAAGTGGCGGCGGTTATGAACCTGCCGTCAGTGGAACCAATCTGGGAGCGTCTGGGCAACGGCCGTCGCTGTTTTCACCTGCGCGCCCCTGACCGGATTGTCACCTATGGCTGGGTGACGCGCGGCGTGGAGTGTGTGGGCGAATTGGAGCGGCAATTTCATTTGCACGAGGACGAGGCGTATATCTGGGATTGTGGCACGGCGCCGGCCTGGCGGCAGCAGGGTTTTTACAGCGCCCTGCTCAGCCACCTGATCGTCCGGCTGCACGAGGAAGGGGTGGCGCGCATCTGGATCGGCGCGTCGCGGCAGAACCGGCCCTCCGTTCAGGGTTTTGTGAATGCCGGTTTTCAGCCGGTGGTGGATTGTGATTACGGCCGTGTCTTCCGCCTGACCTTTCTCTGGATTCAACACGCCCCGGCCGCCCCACACGCATTAATCCAGGCGGCCTATCGCATCTTGTTGAACGCCCATGAACGGCGGTTGGGGCCGCTGGCGATTGGTTTTTTGAAATAGAGGGGCGACGCACAGCAAAAGTGCATCGCCCCTGAGGACACAATATGAAAAAAATACAAACACAAGGCGTCCACCACATCACCATTGTGGGGGCGACGCGGCAGATGGCGATTGATTTTTGGGAAGGGGTGTTGGGTATGCCCTTTATCTTTGAGCAGCCGAACCTGGATAATGCCAATGAAAGCCATTTGTACTTTGATCCCGGCGACGGCCGTCTCATCACCATCTTCACCAACGAAAACCGCACAGCCGATCCCACGCCCAACCCGGAAGGCATCGGTAATTTGCACCACATCGCCTTCAGCGTTTCCCGTTCCACCTTCATTGAGACGGCCAGACGGCTGAACGAGCGGGGCATTAAAAACACCGGCGAAATTGATCGCGGCTTTATGTACTCCATCTATTTCCGCGATCCGTTGGGGCAGCGGTATGAGCTGGCCAGCTACAAATTTGAGCCTCCGGCCGGCTGCACCCATGCCCAGGTGTTGTTTGAAGCGCACAAAATTCGCGTGGCCGAAGGTGCGTACAATATCCAGGACTCCCATCTGGCGGACGCCCTGGAACTGCTGACCCGGCGCAATCAAGGATCACTCTCCGACGATTTATCGGCCAAACATGCCTATCCGCGGCCTGTGGATGGCCCGTGACGCCCTATGGAATATAGACAACTCGGTCATTCAAACTTAGAAGTGTCTGCTTTCTCGTTGGGGTCGTGGCTGACTTATGAATTCATGGACGAGAAAGAGGCGCTGGCAGTCATTGAGAGTGGGTTACAGGCGGGGATCAATTTCCTGGATGATGCCCGTTATGATGACCGCACCGGCCATGCCCCGTTGAAAAGCGGCTATTCGGAAGTGCTGTTCGGCCGTTTGCTACGGCAGGGTGGTTGGAGCCGCGCCGATCTGGTGATTGCCAATAAGCTGTGGTACGAGTTTTACCCGGCGGAAAGCCCGGAAGCGGAACTGGATGGTTCGCTGGCGCGCCTGCAAATGGAATACCTTGACCTGGTTTATTGTGTACCGCCGCCGGCCTCGTTGCCCGTTGCTGACATGGTACGGCAAATGGACGCGCTGATCAAAACCGGTAAGCTGCGTTATTGGGGCGTGCTGAACTGGTCGCCCGCGCAAATTGAGGCGGCGTACCAGGTCGCCAGAGAAGAAGGGCTGGCGGCGCCGGTAGCAGCGCAGTTGGCTTACAGCCTGCTGCAAACGTTACCGGTGGAAGATGCCGCAGCCAGAGCGGTTTTTCAGAGCGCCGGGATTGGAGTGGTGGCTTCGTATGCGCTGTATGGCGGTTTGTTGAGTGGGAAGTATAACCGGGCGGGTGGGGAGTACGGCCGTTTCCGCCCCGACGCCGTTGAATCCATGCGCCAGAAACAATTGCTGGCAAAGGTAGACGCGCTGATCGCCCTGGCGGCCGAGGTGGGCTGCACCCCGGTGCAACTGGCGCTGGCCTATTGTCTGGCTAATGAGCAGGTCGTTAGCCTGCTGTTTGGGGCGACAAAGGTGGCGCAGGTGGCCGAGAATGTGCAAGCGTTGGCGGTACTTTCCCGGTTGGATGCTAAAATGATGGGCAAATTACAGGCTATCAGCCAACCGCAAGTGGAGAGATAACTGTATGGAACAAAATGAAACCAAAACGGGCGCCAGATTCATCGCCGAAATGCTGCAAGGGTATGGCGTGACGCACGTTTTTTACATGGACGCCATTTTGCGCAAGACGATGGTAGATTTGGAGGAGTTAGGGATTCGCCGCGTCATTACCCATGCGGAGAAGGCGGCGGCGTATATGGCCGATGGCTATGCCCGCATTTCCGGCCGACCGGGTATCTGTATGGCGCAGTCGGTAGGGGCGGCCAATCTGGCGGCGGGGTTGCAAGATGCCTGGTTGGGACGCTCGCCCGTCATTGCCTTCACCGGCAAGAAGCCCCCCCTGTTCCAACACCGCCATGCCTACCAGGAAATTGACCATACACCCCTGTTTACTCCCGTGACCAAATACAATGTGGATGTGGTCAACATTGCCCAACTGCCGTTTTATTTGCGGCAGGCGTTCCGGGAGGCGACGTCGGGCACGCCGCGCCCGGTGCATCTGGATTTGTTGGGGCACAGCGCACGGCCGTTGGAAGCCGCCACTGCCGAATTACCCGTCCTCATCGAGGAGCCGTTCACCCATTATCCCGCCTTCCGGACGGAACCGGACGCCGCCAGCATAGAACGGGCCGCCCGTGCCATGGCCGCCGCGCAGCGCCCGGTGATTGTGGCCGGGGGCGGCGTTCGCAGTTCAGGGGCGGCGGCAGCCGTGGTGGCATTGGCGGAAAAGCTCTCCATCCCGGTGGCCACGTCGGTGAATGGCAAGGGCACGATCCTGGACAGCCATCCGCTGAGTGTGGGCGTGGTGGGGTCGTACTCGGTGCGCTGCGCCAATCAGGTAGTGGCGGCGGCCGACCTGGTGATTTACATTGGCAGTAATACCGGCGACCAGGTGACGCATAACTGGACGGTACCGCCGGTGGGCACGGCCGTTGTCCAGATTGATATTGACCCCACCGAAATCGGGCGTAGTTATGCCGGGGCGGTGGGGGTGGTGGGGGATGCGCGCACGGCCGTGATCAAAATCACCGCCGCCCTCGACCCCAAGCCAGCCAATGCCGCCTGGCTGGCGCAGGTTCATGAGTTTGTGCGCGCCTGGCGCGAGGAAATGGAACCATTGCGCCAATCGGATGCCGTGCCCATTCGCCCGGAACGATTGTGCAAAGAGCTAACCGATGTGCTGCCAGAGGACGCCGTTTTGGTAGCTGACACCGGCTATTCCGCCATCTGGACGGCGACGATGGTGCAGTTGCGCCATCCAGGGCAGACCTATTTACGCGCCGCCGGTTCATTGGGATGGGCTTTTCCGGCGGCGGTGGGCGTCAAATGTGCCGTGCCGGAGCGCCCGGTGATCTGTTTCACGGGGGATGGTGGTTTCTGGTATCACCTGAGCGAACTGGAAACGGCGCGTCGCCATCGCATTAACACCGTGACCATCATCAACAACAATGGCGGGTTGGGCCAGGGTATTCCAGACATTCACAAGATGTACGGCGACCGTCTGGGGAAACCGGAAGAGCTTTACCAGTTTGAGCCGGTTAGTTTTGCCCGCATTGCTCAGGAAATGGGCTGCGTGGGCATTCGGGTGGAGCGCCCGGAGGAGATCGGAGACGCCATCCGCCAGGCATTAACCACTAACGCCCCCACCGTTGTGGAAGTGATCACCGGTCTGCACTATCACGCGCCGGAGGTGTGGTCGCCGCCGGGTAATTGAGTAATTGGGTAATTGGGAGATTGAGAGATTGGGAGATCACCGTGTCACCCCTTAACCCCTTCACCTCATCACCGTGTCACCCCCTCACCTCATTACTCCAACCGGAAATGGAAGGGCAGCAAAGCGACCGGGGCTAACTTGACGTGCTGCAAGGCAAAGGGGATGCCGATGATGGTGATCGCCAGGAGCAATGCGCCGGTCAGGTGCGCCAGGGCAATTTCCCAACCGAAAAAGACAGCCCAGATAATATCCATTACCAAAAACAGGCAGCCGCCTTCGCCCCTATCTTGCGCGACTACCTCTTTGCCAAAGGGGGCGATGGTGGCAATGCCCAGCCGAATGGCCTGCATCCCAAAGGGGATACCGATAATGGTGAGACAGAGCAACGCCCCACCGATAATATAGCCGGCGGCGGCAATAAAGCCGCCAAAAATAAGCCATACCAGATTGCCTAAAAAGCTAATCATTTTGTCTCCTTGTAAGCCAGCGCCAGGACAGGACACGGCCGTTCATTTCCACAGACGGTTTTCCCTATGCCTGGCGCTCCTCATGTGCTTTTGATACTGCGAGTATATACGTACTTATCCGACCTGTGTTACAACCTGGCGGATTTTGACTATAATCGGGAAAATTCAAAAAAGGGAGTGATCCGCGAAGGGCGCGAAGGACGCGAAGGTTTATCAAGGGATCAATCGTGTCATTGGCGTCATTCGTGGCGTTGCGGAGATGGACAAGATAGAACACGGCCGTAGCCACATTACCACTGCTTTTCAAAACGCCTTAGCCACCCAAACGGCGGCGCTGATGCCCTATTTCACCCTGGGCTACCCGGATCGGGAGACTTCGCTGGCGGTGGTGGAAGCCATTGCCCCCTACAGCGATTTGCTGGAGTTGGGCGTCCCGTTTAGCGATCCATTGGCCGATGGGCCAACCATCCAGCGCAGTACCCAGATTGCTCTGGAAAACGGCACGACGATGGCCGTGTGCCTGGAAATGGTGCGCGAATTACGGCGGCGTGGCGTTCACATTCCCATCATGCTGATGGGGTATTACAACCCGATTCTGGCCTATGGGCTGGCCCGTTATGTGCAAGACGCAGCGGCGGCAGGGGTAGATGGTTTCATTGTGCCCGACCTGCCACCGGAAGAAGCGGAGGAGTTGGAGCAGGCGGCAACGGCCGTTGGCCTATGCCTGATCCACTTTCTGGCCCCCACCAGCAGCCCGGAACGTGTGGCGATGGTGGCGGCGCGGGCGCAGGGTTTTATCTACCTGGTCAGCCTGACCGGGGTGACGGGGGCGCGCCAGCAGGTGCAGGGCAACCTGGGCGACTTTGTGAACCGGGTGCGGGCAAAAACAGAAATCCCCCTGGCGGTGGGTTTTGGCATTGGTACGCCGGAGCAGGCAAAAACAGTGGGGGCATTGGCCGATGGGGTGATTGTGGGCAGCAAATTGATCAATGTG
>JAHBVI010000170.1 GCA_019637635.1 Anaerolineae bacterium | reverse complement strand
ATCTTGACAATCTTTTTTTTCAGCATATACTGTTATGCAGCTTGTATACAGGCTGCATATTTACATTATACATCTGGTATATAAACCGGATTTTCTTTGAAAACTTCGGCTTTTACTGGTCATGGACGTATTAGAAAGTTACCTGTCTGCCCACCAGGGGGAACTGCCTGAGAATGATTCCCGGCTTCTACGAGAAGTCGCTTATGAACGTCTCAAGGATGCTCTGCGCCATGCCAGCTTACAACCGGGTGAAGCCCTCTCCGAAAATCGTATCTCCAAAGCATTAGGCATCAGCCGTACACCGGTGCGGGAAGCGCTGCAAATGTTATCTCAGGAAGGTCTGGTGGAAATTATTCCCGGCCGGGCCGTCTTTGTGGCTTCGCGTTCATTCCGGGATGTGCTGGATGTTTTGTATATCCGGCTGCTGCTAGAGCCGGAACTGGTGCGCATAGCCACAGAAACCATGACCGCCGAACAGCTAGATATTATGTGGGATTGTCTGGACAGGATGGACACGGCCGTAGACCAGGAAGACCGTCCTGCCTGGTCCAAAGCCGACACCGTCTGGCATGAAACCCTCAGCGACGCCTGCCCGAACCGTCTGCTTGGTGAAATGGTGCTGCAAATGCGCAACCGCATTCACCGCTACAGCAGCGTGGACAACCAACTCAAAATTGAACAACTACGCCTGGGTACGGCCGAACACCGGCACATCGTGGAACAAATTGCCAGCCGTGATGCCGAAAACGCAGCCTTAGCCATGCGGCAACATTTGGAAAGCCTCCGCAGCAATCTTTTTAGCCAACTCATTTATGCCTGAGCCTTGTGGGGCGATTTGCCAAATCGCCCCACAACACGGTTATCTGACAAAGGAGGTGGTTGTTATTTGCAGAAATGCTAAACAATGACCTGCTATTTTACTGGCAAGAAAAGTTGTATGGTAAGCGTTCAATCCCTCAAGAGACCTGACAGGTTTTTGGCCTGCGAGGTTTCAAGTTGAACTGGTAAAAACCTGTCAGGTCTGAACGGTTACACTGTATGAACGCATGCGCGTTTTATCTCTAAGGAGGAGATACATGAAACACACAGTTGGCAAATACATTTTTGGTTTTTTGGTCCTTTTTCTGGTTGTGACTCTCATGGCCTGTAGTGGCGGCAGCAGCGAGACAACCAGCCCTACGGCCACATCGGGGGCGGCTGCGCCCGCAGCTACCACCGCGCCAGAGACCGCGCCCCAGTCGAACGTGAGAGAACTTACCATTTTCTGGGCGCAATGGGACCCGGCCGATTATCTGCAAGAGTTGGTAAAAGATTATGAAGCCGAAACGGGCATCAAAGTCAATGTGATACAGGAACCCTGGGGTTCATTTGGTGACGTTTTCTTTGCCGAAATGGCTGCCCAGGGCACATCCTATGATATGGTCATCGGTGACAGCCAGTGGTTGGGCCAGGCCACCACGCAGGGACATTACGTGAACCTGACCGATTTTATGAACAGCGAAAACCTCACCAACAGCGTCACAGAGGCCACCCTCACCTATTACGGTGAATATCCTCCCGGTTCCGGCACCTATTGGGCTTTCCCCACCGAGGGTGACGCCAACGGATGGGCATACCGCAAAGACTTGTTTGAAAACCCGGAAGAGATGGCCGCGTTCAAAGAACAATATGGGTACGATTTGGCCCCGCCGGAAACGATGCAGCAGTTGATGGATATTGCCAAATTCTTCACCCGCCCGGAGCAGGGGTTGTATGGCGCAGCCATCTATACCCAGGCAGATTATGATGGGCTGACAATGGGTTTCCAGAATATGCTCTTCTCCTTTGGCGGCGATTGGTCAGACGCCAACTTCAACCCGGAAGGTGTCATCAATTCGGCGGATTCGGTAGCGGCGCTGGAGTTTTATAAGGAACTATATGAGTGCTGCCAGCCGCCGGGCATGAGCAACGCTTTCTTTGCCGAAGTGAATGACGCTTTCATCAGTGGGCAGGCGGCCATGGGCATGAACTACTTCGCCTTCTTCCCCGCTTTGGCGAACCCGCAGGTGAACCCATATGCGGAATCCACCGGTTACTTTGTGAACCCGGCCGGCCCCAATGGGGATCACTTTGCTTCACTGGGAGGCCAAGGCATCAGTATCATCTCCTACATTTCGCCGGAACGCCAACAGGCGGCCAGAGATTTCATCCGCTGGTTTGGGCAAAATGATGTTCAGGCCAAATGGGCGGCGCTCGGCGGCTATTCGGCTAACAAAGAGGTGCTGGCCTCGGATGAGTTCCTGGCGGTAGCGCCTTTCAATGCGGCCTTTGCCGAGACGATGCAGATCGTTAAGGATTTCTACAACATTCCTGTTTATGGCGAACTGTTGCGCGTGGCGCAGGATGAAATGGGCCGGTATGTTGTGGGTGGTGAAGGTACAGCACAGCAAGTGTTGGATGCGATTGCCGCCAAACATGCGGAAATTTTGAAGGATGGTGGCTTTTTGGATCAATAGCCGTAATCGGTAAACGGTAAATGGTAATCGGTCAACCCACCGATTACCGTTTACCGATAACCGATAACCGTATGGTGAGAGTAGAACAATGACCAGCACATCAGCAACGGACACGGCCGTGCCCCCGCCCGCCACCGGCGTTCAAAAACACCGCGCCCTCAGCGACCGCGCCATCATTAACCTCTTCATCTGGCCGACGTTGATCATCTTGATCGCTTTCAACGTCTTCCCGCTGTTTTACAGCCTCTTTTTGAGCTTTACCGACTATTCGGCCATTGCTGGCCGGCCGCCGGTCTGGGTAGGCTTTGACAATTTCAACCGCGTCTTGTTTAGCGAAGATATGTGGCGAGCATTTACCATTACCGGCCGGTACGTCTTGTTTTCCGTGGCGTTTGAACTGGTGTTGGGCTTTGCCCTGGCTCTGCTCATTCGTGAACAGTTTCGCGGCAGCGGCATTGTCACCACCCTCATCCTGGTTCCCATGATGCTTTCACCTGTAGTCGTGGGGTTGTTCTGGAAGCTCATCTATACGCCTACATTTGGTTACTTCAATTATCTGATTGGCTTTCGCAATCCTACTGTAGCGCCCGACTGGCTGGCCAGCCGTTTTGCCGGGCAGCCCATGCCGGGGCTGGCGCTTTGGGCGGTGATCATCGTGGATGTATGGATGTGGACGCCATTCATCGCCCTGCTTATTTACTCTGGATTAAGAGCCATACCGGATTATCTCTACGAAGCAGCCGTTATTGACCGCGCCAGTTCGTGGTTTCAATTCCGGCGCATCACACTGCCCCAGGTGATGCCCCTGATGCTGATTGCCGTCCTGTTTCGCACCATTGAAGCCTTTACCAAATCGTTTGACCTGGTGATGGGTATGACCGGTGGCGGGCCTGGCGGGCAAACCGAAGTGGTGGCCGTCAAAATTTATCAGCAAGCCTTTCTGGGCCAATTCCAGACCGGGAGGGCCAGCGCCTTTGCCTACATGGTGCTGATTATTGTGATTGCTATTAGCAATTTATACATTCGCAATCTGAACAAGATGAAAGAAGGGTAGGAGCGTATGGCCATACGCTCCTACCACGAGAATTTGTCATGGCGAAATTTGAAGAAACAGGCCCCCGCCATCCGGTAACGGAAGGCACACGAGTAGACAAGGTACACCCGCGCGCCAGAATGGCCAAAAATGTCCGCGCCATCCTGGTGATCATCATTGCCATCATGCTGCTGTTCCCTGTGTTTGTGATGATGATGACCGCCTTTAAGTCTCGCTCGGATGTGGTTTCCATTCCCCCGAAACTCATTTTTGAACCCACGCTGGAAGGGTTTGTCTTTTTGCTCACCGACCGTTCCCAACTCAGTGGTGCGGCGCTGGAGGAAGCCAGAGCGAATGCCGATGACCTGGGCATCTTTGGACAGGTGGCGCTGCGCAACGGCCAGCGCATCACCGGTCCCAGCGACTTTACCATTCGCCTGCGGAACTCCGTCATCATTGCTTTTGGCGCGACGGTGGCTTCGGTGACGCTGGGGCTGTTTGCGGCCTATGCCTTTAGCCGGTTTGAGGTGCCCGGCAAAGGCGACCTGATGTTTTTCATCCTCAGCGGCCGTATGCTGCCGGCCGTGGTCGTCACCATTCCCATCTTTTTGATGTACCGCCAATTGGGGCTGCATGATACCCACGCGGGTATGATCCTGATTTATACGGTGTTTAATCTCTCGCTGACGGTGTGGCTGTTGAAGGGGTTTATTGATGAAATTCCCCGCGAGTATGAAGAGGCGGCGCTGGTAGATGGCTACAGTCGCTTCCAGGCGTTTTACAAGATCGTCCTGCCGCAGGCGGCTACGGGCATTGCCGCCACTACTGTGTTTAGCCTGATTTTTGTCTGGAATGAGTATGCTTTTGCCCTGATGCTGACCAGCCAGAAGGCGCGCACCGCCCCACCGGCCATTGCCACCATGTTGGGGCGGGGCGGCATTGAATGGTCGGCCATTGCCGCAGGCACCCTGGTATTTCTGGTTCCTGTTCTCATCATCATCTTTGCCCTGCGGCGGCATTTGCTGCGCGGGGTGACGTTTGGAGCGATTAGACAGTGAAACGTGATGCGTGATGCGCTTGTTTCACGCATCACGTTTCACGTTTCACGCATCACTTCCTATGGCAACTATCTCCTTGCAACAAGTAGAAAAGAAATTCGGTGACGTGTATGCCGTGAAGCCGGTGGATTTAACTATTCAAAGCGGCGAGTTTGTGGTGCTGCTGGGGCCGTCGGGGTGTGGCAAGACGACGACACTGCGCATGATCTCTGGGTTGGAAGCGGTGACACACGGCCGTATCTTCATTGGCGACCGCGACGTAACCTGGCGGCATCCCAGTGACCGTGACATCGCCTTTGTCTTTCAGTTATACGCCCTCTACCCCCATATGTCGGTGGAAAAGAACATCACCTTTCCGCTGGAAGCCCAGAAAGAGTCAGCAGACGTGATCCGGCGGCGGCTGGCCTACGTGGTGGAGCTGCTGCAAATTCAACATTTGCTGCGGCAAAAGCCGGGTGGCCTGAGCGGCGGCGATAAGCAGCGGGTGGCGTTGGCGCGGGCGCTGGTGCGCAAGCCGTCGGCGTTTTTGATGGATGAACCGCTGGGCGCGCTGGACGCCGATTTCCGGGAGACGATGCGCGCCGAAATCAAAAAGCTGCACATCGCCGAACAGGCAACGACGGTCTATGTGACCCACGACCAGATTGAGGCCATGGCTATGGGCGACCGCATTGTGGTCATGTCGGCGGCGGTGGTGCAGCAAGTGGGCACGCCGGCCGAGGTTTATTATGACCCGGCGAACCTGTTTGTGGCCCGTTTTATTGGTAGTCCGGGCATGAATTTGCTTACGGGCACAGTGGCCGATGGCGTGGTGCATTTACCGGGTGGAAATCAATATCGGTTGCCGGCGCGGTGGGTACGGCCGTTGGCCCGCCACCTCGCCACCAACACCGTTATCCTCGGTTTTCGCCCGGAAGCGGCCGTTATTCACCCCGATGGCGCCCTGCGCAGCGAAGTATACGCCAGTGATTTGCACGGCGCGTTTAATATGCTGCACCTGGCCCTGGACGAAAAAGATGACGGTTCCGTCATACACGTTCGCGCTGAACGCGGCGGACGTATTCAAATCGGTACACACCTTTCTTTTGACCTGGACGCGGAAATGGTGCGCTTCTTTGACCCGCAAACGGAGCAGGCGATTTTGCCGGAGGCGTAATACGAGGAGCAGTGCCAGGCACGGGGCAGCAAGTCTGTAAATGACCAAAGCCCTATGCCCCGTGCCTGGCACTACTGAGGACTATGACCAACCTGACTCTCACCAATATCAGCAAACGGTTCAAAAACGTCACCGCCCTGGATGGCGTCAGTTTTGATGTGCAGGACGGCGAATTTTTTGTCTTGCTGGGGCCAACCGGCGCGGGCAAAACGACCACCCTGCGTGTCATTGCCGGGTTGCAAAAACAAGACGCCGGACATGTGTTGTTTGATGGGCAGGCCGTTGATGATCTGACGCCGGCGCAACGCGATGTGGCCATGGTCTTCCAACAGTATTCGCTCTACCCCAACATGTCGGTCTATGACAATCTGGCCTTTCCGCTGCGTTCGCCCGTTCACCGGGTACCAAACGCGGAAATCAAACGGCGGGTGGAGCAGGCGGCCGAGATTTTGCGCATTCAGCACTTGTTGGAACGGAAGACGGCCCGGCTCTCTGGCGGCGAGATGCAGCGTGTCTCCATTGGCCGGGCCATTGTGCGTGACCCACGTGTCTACCTGATGGATGAGCCGCTTTCTAACCTGGACGCCAAACTGCGCGAATCGCTGCGGGTGGAATTGGAACACATCCAGAAAACGCAGGGCAGCACCACCTTATTTGTAACCCATGATCAGGTAGAGGCGCTGACGATGGCCGACCGGATTGCCGTATTACGCGCCGGCCGAATCGTGCAGATAGGCACGCCGAGAGATATTTATGATCGGCCGGCGTCGGTGTTTGTGGCCCAGTTGGTCGGCACGCCGCGCATTAATCTGTTACCGGCGGCGCGGGACAATGGCGCGTTATACGTTGAAAACAGTTCTATCCAGATTTCGGCGGCCGGGGTTGGTGACAACCTGCCCGCCAGTTTTACACTAGGCGTCAGGCCAGAAGATGTGCAGCCCGGTGAAAACGGGGCGTTCGACGGCCGTGTCACTCTGATTGAACCGCTGGGTGTGGAAACGGTTATCCATATTCATGTGGGCGACCAAACGATGTTAAGCCTGGTTTCCGGCATTTCCCGCCTCAAACCGGGTGAAAACGTTAAATTCGATATTGTGCAAGACCGGCTGCATTATTTTGATGGCGAAGGCAAGAGAGTGAATTGAGTAATTGAGTAATTGGGTAATTGAGCAATTACCCAATTACCCAATTACTCAATTACCCAATTACACGATTTACTATGAAGATTGGCATCAACACCTGGGTCTGGACAGCGCCCCTGACGACGGAGAAGCTGGAAGAGCTGCTGCCAAAGGTGGCGGCGATGGGCTTTGATTGGATCGAACTGCCGTTGGAGGGGATTGGTGATTTTCACTACGGCCGTGCCGCCGAACTGGTGCGTGACTATGGCCTGGGCGTGAGTACCTGCGCCGCCATGGTGCCGGATCGGGATTTGGTGCATCCTGATACGGCCGTGCAACAATCCGGCCTCGCTTACATCCAGCAAGCCATCGAAGCCACCCAGGCCATTGGGGCCACCAACCTGGTGGGGCCGATCTATTCGGCCGTCGGCCGTACCTGGCAGGCGACCCCGGACGAACGAGCGCGTGACCTGGATGTGCTGGTGAATCATTTACGGTTGCTGGCCCATTATGCCGCCGATCATGGCGTGGTTTTGGGCATTGAGCCGCTCAACCGCTTTGAAACCAGCTTCATCAACACCCACGAACAGGCCATTGAACTGATTGACCGCGTAGACCACCCCGCCTGCCGCATCATGCTGGACACCTTCCACATGAACATCGAGGAAAAGTCATTGGGCGCAGCCATTCGCGCCACCGGCCACCGGCTGTGCCACCTGCACGCCTGCGAAAATGATCGCGGCGCGCCCGGTTCCGGTAACGTGGCCTGGAACGAAGTAGCCGGCGCTTTGTATGATATTGGCTACGACGGCCCGGTGGTGATTGAATCGTTTACGGCCGAGGTGCAATCCATTGCCAAAGCCGCCGCCATCTGGCGCAAGCTGGCCCCGACGCAAGATGCATTGGCGGTGGAAGGGTTGGCGTTTTTGCGCCGCCTGGGGATTCCATCCCCAGGCTGATATAGGAAACGCGCTAAAGCGCGTTGCAGAGAGCGCCCCCAACCGGCTTTAGCCGGTTTCATATACCAGACGCCGAATTCCATTCGGCGGCTCTATGCGGCGACAACTGGCGCAACTGTCTGGAAGAATCAAGATGACCAAAACCATTGCCATTATTGGCGCACTGGATACCAAAGGAGCAGAATTCGCCTTCGTCAAAGGCGAACTGCTGCGGCGCGGCTGCCGGGCATTGGTCATCAACACCGGCATCATAGGTGAACCGGCGTTTGTGCCGGATATTGCCGCCGAGGTGGTGGCCCAGGCGGGTGGCCGTTCGCTGGCCGATTTGCGCGAACAAGGGGATAGGGGCACGGCCGTAGCCACCATGACCACCGGCGTCACCAACGTTGTCAAAAATCTGTACGACGACGGCAAAATTGATGGCGTCCTGGGCATGGGCGGCTCGGCGGGCACCGTCATGGCTACCGCCGCCATGCGCCAACTGCCCATCGGCTTCCCCAAAGTGATGGTCAGCACCCTGGCGGCGGGGGACACGGCCGTTTACGTGGGCACAAAGGATATTGTCCTCATCCCGTCAGTGGTAGATGTGGCCGGGGTGAACCGGATCAGCGCGGCCATCTTTGCCAACGCGGTGGGGGCGATTGTGGGGATGGTGGATACGGCGAACCCGAAGCGGCTTCGGGCCGTGCCCGCCATCGAGACCCGTCCTCTCATCGCTGCTTCCATGTTTGGCAACACGACAAAGCTGGTAGACCAGTGCCGCGCCATTTTGGACGAACAGGGCTACGAGACGCTCGTTTTTCACGCCACCGGCACGGGGGGGCGGACGATGGAAAGTTTGATCAACGAGGGGTATTTCACGGCCGTGCTGGACGTGACCACCACCGAATGGGCGGACGAACTGGTGGGTGGTTTCCTGACGGCCGGGCCGGATCGCATGGACGGCGCGGTGCGGCAAAACCTGCCGCAAGTCATCGCCCCCGGCTGCCTGGATATGGTCAACTTTTGGGGGCCGGACAGCATACCGGCCAAATATAAGGATCGGAAATTCTACCATTGGAATCCCAACGTCACCCTGATGCGCACCACGCCGGAAGAGAATGCTCAATTGGGGCGCATCCTGGCCGAAAAAGCGAACCAATCGGCGGCTGCGGTTGCCTTTTTCCTGCCGCTGCAAGGCGTCTCCGTCCTCGATTCACTGGGTGGTGAATTCTGGTGGCCCGAAGCCGACCGCGCTCTGTTCGATGCCATCAAAAGCCACATCCGCCCCGGCATTCCGGTCTACGAACTGGACTGCAATATCAACGACGCCACCTTTGCCGAGGCGGTAACGAGGAAGTTATTGGAGTTTATGGCGTAGTGCCAGGCACGGGGTAAAACGCCTGGTCAGGCAAAAACCTCAAACCCCGTGCCTGGCACTGCTCTACAAGGAAACTCATGCCGTTTATACCAAGACAAGAAGCCCTCAAACGTCTGCACGACAATGTGGCGCACGGCCGTGCCATCATTGGCGCCGGTGCGGGTACGGGTATTTCCGCCAAATTTGCCGAGCGCGGTGGGGTGGATTTGATCATCATCTACAACAGCGGCCGGTATCGCATGGCCGGGCGGGGCAGCCTGGCGGGGCTGCTGCCCTACGGCGACGCCAATGCCATCGTTGTGGAAATGGCCGCCGAAGTGCTGCCCGTCGTCAAAAATACGATGGTGCTGGCCGGCGTTTGTGGCACCGACCCGTTCCGCCTCATGCCCGTGTTCCTGAAGCAGTTGAAAGCGATGGGTTTTGACGGCGTGCAGAATTTCCCTACCGTTGGCCTGTTTGATGGCACGATTCGCCAGGGATTTGAAGAGACGGGCATGGGGTATGACCTGGAAGTAGAAATGATCCACGAAGCGCACAAGCTGGACATGCTCACCTGCCCCTACGTCTTTACGCCGAACGATGCCCGCAACATGGCCGAAGCCGGGGCGGACGTGTTGGTGCCACACATGGGGCTGACCACCAAAGGGGCGATTGGCGCGCAAACGGCGCTGACACTGGCCGATTCGGCCCAACGGGTACAGGTGCTGCGCGACGCCGCCATCGAAGTGAACCCGGACATCATCGTTTTGTGTCACGGCGGCCCCATCGCCGAGCCGTCGGACGCGCAGTACATTTTTGACCATACCGAAGGCATTGCCGGTTTCTTTGGCGCGTCCAGCATTGAGCGATTGGCTGTGGAACCGGCCATTGAAGAGCAGGCGAGACGGTTTAAGGGGTTACATATGAAGTAGACATCCGATTTCTCAAAGAAATCGGATGTCTGGAAGAAAAAGTATGAAAGGCAAATTTATCACCAGCGCACAAGTAGACCGCGAGCAGTTGGATTGGGGCGAATTGGGCTGGATCAGCCGCCCTTCCACCACCGGCACCACGGACATCACCGTCATGGAAGTGACCCTCAAGCCGGGCATGGGGCACAACTTCCACAAACATCCCCGGCAGGAAGAGGTCATCACCGTCCTCTCCGGGCAGATTGAGCAATGGTTGGAAGACCAGAAGCAGATTTTGCAGCCCGGCGATTCCATTTTTATTGACGCGGACATCGTTCACGCCTCCTTCAACACCGGCAGCCAACCCGCCAAATTGATGGTCGTCCTCGGCCCGTGTGACGGTGAGGGCGGTTACATTGCCGTTGATGTGAGTGGCGAAGAACCGTGGAGTTCATTAAGGTAAAAGTTGTTCGTAGTAGGCGATTTATCGCCGTTTGACGGCGATAAATCGCCTACTACGAACGGAAGAATTTAGGAGGATAAACATGCCAAGACCAGTTACTTTATTCACCGGCCAATGGGCCGACCTGACCTTTGATACGATTTGTGAGAAGGCGAAGTCGTTTGGCTATGATGGCGTGGAAATCGCCTGCTGGGGCGACCACTTTGAGGTGGACAAAGCCCTCAGCGACGACGCCTATATCCGCTCGCGGCGCGATATTTTGGAGAAACATGGCCTGCAAGTGTTTGCCATCAGCAACCACCTGGTGGGGCAGGCGGTATGCGACCGCATTGATGAGCGGCACAAAAGCATCCTGCCGGATCGCCTGTGGGGGGATGGTAAGGAAGATGGTGTCCGTTCGCGGGCTGCCGAGGAGATGAAAAACACGGCGCGGGCGGCGGCCAAATTGGGCGTCAAGGTAGTGCCTGGTTTTACAGGCTCACCCATCTGGCATATGGTGTACTCATTCCCACCTAACCCGCCTGACTTTTTGGAGCGAGGGCTGGCGCTGTTTGCCCAGTTGTGGACGCCGATTCTGGATGTGTTCAGCCAGGAAGGGGTGAAGTTTGCCCTGGAAGTCCACCCCACGGAGATTGCTTTTGATATTGCCAGTGCGGATGCGGCGCTGACGGCCGTAAACAACCACCCCGCCTTTGGTTTCAACTATGACCCCAGCCACTTTGGCTACCAGGGCGTAGATTACGTGGCCTTCATCCGCAAATTTGCCGACCGCATCTTCCACGCGCACATGAAGGACGTGTATTGGTCGCCCCGGCCCACGGAAGCGGGCGTCTTTGGCGGCCATCTCAATTTTGGCGATGCCCGCCGATTCTGGGATTTCCGTTCGTTGGGGCGTGGCTCCATTGATTTTGAAGAGGTCATCCGCGCCCTGAACGACATTGGGTATACCGGCCCGCTGTCGGTGGAGTGGGAAGATGCGCGTATGGATCGGGAACATGGCGCGACCGAAGCCTGCGCCTTTGTGAAAAAGCTGGACTTTGCACCATCGGCGGTAGCCTTTGATGCGGCGTTTGCGAAGGAGTAACTCGTAGGGGCGAGGCAGCCGGGAATGAGTTTTCTCGTTACGGCAAATGTTTTACCCGGCTGCCTCGCCCTTACAACCAGGAGGTTTCTATGAGCGATCAATCCTTTACCAGCATGGCCGGGGCGGCGGCGTCCGGCGATATTCCCGAAGTGGGCGTGGGTATGTTGGGCTATGCCTTTATGGGCAAGGCGCACTCCAACGCCTTCAAGACCATCCCTTACATGATGTACCCGCCCCCGGCCATCCCCAAGATGGTGTCGGTAAGCGGGCGCAGCGAAACGGCCGTGCGTGATGCCGCCATTCGCTACGGGTACAGCAAATACACCACCGACTGGCGCGAACAGGTCAATGACCCCGATGTGCAGCTATTTGACAACGGCGGCCCCAATGACGCCCACGCCGAACCGTGTATCGCGGCGGCGGCGGCGGGCAAACATATCTTGTGTGAAAAACCGTTGGGGCGCACGGCCGAAGAATCCAAAATGATGTTGGACGCGGTGGAAAAAGCGGGTGTCAAGCACATGGTGGCTTTCAACTACCGCTTTGTGCCCGCCGTGCGCCAGATTCGCAACCTTATTGACAGCGGCGCGCTGGGCCAGATTTACCACTGGCGGGCGGTCTATTTGCAAGAGTGGATTATGCCCCACTACAACACGCCCCATATCTGGCGGCTGGATAAAAAGGTAGCCGGTTCGGGTTCATTGGGCGACCTGGGCGCGCACATCATTGACCTGGCCCATTACCTGGTGGGCGACATGACCAGTGTGGCGGCGATGACTAAAACGTTTATCCCGGAACGGCCGACAGGCGATGGCGGCATGGCAAAGGTAGACGTGGATGATGCCTTCGTCGCCTGCGTGGAGTTTGCCAATGGCGCGGTGGGCACCTTTGAGGCCACCCGGTTTGCCGGGGGGCACAAAAATTCCAACTGCTTTGAGATCAATGGCGAAAAGGGCAGTATCCGCTTTAACCTGGAACGGATGAACGAGCTGGAAGTGTTCTGGGTGGGTGAACAGCCGAAGGAGACGCAGGGTTTCCACAATGTGCTTATCTCCGAGGGCTACCATCCCTGGTGGGAAAACTGGTGGCCGCACGGGCACATTATTGGCTGGGAACACACCTTTATCCACGAGATCACCCATTTGCTGGACGCCATCGTCAACGACCATCCCGTTGGTCCACACGGAGCGACGTTTGAGGATGGGTACAAAACGGCCGTGATCTGCGACGCTATCGTGCAATCGGCGGAGACGAAGCGGCAGGTGGATATTCGTTACTAGCTACCAGACATCCGATTTCTTCAAGAAATCGGATGTCTAATAACGCGCATGAGTGAACAAAACTCCATCTCCAAGAAACGCCGTGTACCGATTGGTTTGCCGATTACGGCCGTGTTCCTGCTGCTGTTTGGCCTCTTTGTCGCCCCCCAGATAACGGCCAGTTTTCCCCAAGAGCAGTTGAACCGCAATGCCCTCCTGAGTGGTATTGGCTTTTTGATGGTGTTCATCTCCATCATCCTGTTTTACATCTCCTTCATCTGGTGGTTGGCGCTGCGGCTGAACGGCAAAGTGGCCTACAAAACGTACCGGATTATCGAGTACATCCTGATCGGCGGCATCATCCTGGGCATTGTGGGCATGTTCCAGCCCTGGTTCTTCGTCGCTTTCCGCTATGGCTTTTACCTGTTGCTTGCTTCCACCGTCAGCTTCATCGCCTGGAGCCACGTGACGCCGGCGGCGGAGGAAGAGGCGGTAATCCGTAATCCGTGATGCGTGACCCGTGAGACTCCTATCACGCATCACGCATCACGCATCAAATTATGGCAACCCTTCAACACGAAATGATCCGCTCCGAACTGGAAGAGGTCGTGGGCGAAGAGTATATCTCCACCAGAGAGAGTGACCGGCTGGTGTATGCCACTGACTGGTTCTGGCTGCCGCAAATGTGGCTGGATCGGGGCGCACAGCCGACTTTGCCCGATTTTATTGTGCATCCGGGCA
>JAHBVI010000017.1 GCA_019637635.1 Anaerolineae bacterium | reverse complement strand
CCCTATCTACGCGGCGGCACGCTCAGCCAACGGCTGGCTGCCGGCCCGCTGCCGGAAATAGAAATCGTACGAATTATTGACCGCGTGGCCGCTGCGCTGGACGTCGCCCATAAAAAGGAGATCATTCACCGGGACTTAAAGCCGGGCAACATCCTTTTTAACGAACATGGCGAAGCGTATCTGACGGATTTTGGCATTGTGAAGGTGTTGGGTGACGACGGCCGTTCCCAGACCCAGGGCTTCATAGGCACCCCCGCTTATACGAGCCCCGAACAGATGCGTGGCTTGCCGGTGGACGGCCGTACCGATATTTACGCACTGGGCGTCGTCCTCTTTGAAATGCTGACGGGGCAGCCCGCCGATACCCTGTTTATGGCCCGGCTCAATGGCGCTATCCCCCCTGTGCAAGCGTACAATCCGGCGATTCGGGAACCCCTGGCATATGCTGAAATCCTGGACAAGGCACTGGCCGAAAAACCTGACGACCGCTTTCAGACCGCCGGAGAGATGGCCCGGCTAGTCGCCGCCGCTACCCAATCATGGGGAGCCTATTTCGCCGCCGCTGCCCCCCAGGCCACGCCTACTCCCCAAACTGTTCCTTACGTGGACACGGTCAAAAGCCCTGACCCATCAGGCACGGTCAGAAGCATCCCAGAGCCTGCCACCCGGCCTGGCTCCGTGCGGTGGAATTGGGGGATCGCCATCGCCGGCCTGGGTTTGCTCGCCCTGGTTTTTGCCTTCGTTATATGGCCGGGCATCCAAACCGCCGATCCGACACCCACCGCCAACACGCTGGCGCAGCAGCCGCCAACCAATCCCCCTCCCACCGTGGCGCGAACGCCTACCCGGACGGCGCCGGTTCCAACGCTGCCCGCCTCGCCAGAACCGGAAATCATCATGGTGTTAGACCGGGCTGCCAGCGCCGTCTGGCAGCTTGATGATGCCCTGGCACGCATTCCCGCCGACGGCCGTCTGCCCGTACCCCCCAATCGCCCCGTCCTGGTGCAATCCAGTTCTGAACCCATCCAGATGGTGCTGCCGGACCGCACCAAACTGCTGCTGGACATCAACACCCTGGTCGAAATCGCCCTGCCAGGAGACGCTTCGGCCGAAGCCCGCATCACCCTGACCCAGGGACGCCTGCTGGTGGAAACGGCCGGTTTTCCTGTTACCATTACCACCCCTCAGGCCACAGCAAATCTGCTGCCGGAAAGCAGCGCCGGTCTGTTTGTCTCGCCAGATGCCAACCAGTTGACGGTGGACTGCCTCACCAGCGAATGCCTGGTTCAGTCCGATGTCAGCCAGACGGCGGCAAATCTGGAGACGGGCCAGTCGGCGCTGGTGGCGGCGGACGGCCGTATCTACCCCACCCCTTCAGCCGACTACAACCGCTACGTCATGCTGGCTAACGCCATCTCCAACGTCAGCACCCCTACGCCTACCCCCTCCCCCACCCTGACCGAAACCACAACCATTACCGCCACGCCCTCAGCCACCGTGCCACCCACGCCGCTGGTCTTGAGTTTCCGGCAAAACCGGCTGGAAATTGGGCGCTCGGTGAACGGCGTGCCCATTGAAGTGGTGCAGTTGAGCCAGGGCAGCCGCCCGGTTGTGTTTGTGGGCGGCATTCACGCTGGCTACGCTCCCAACGCGCTGGCGCTGGTTGAAACCATGATCACCCATTTCCAGGCGCACCCGGAAGAGATACCAGCCGGTATTGCCCTGTACGTCATTCCCAATTTGAACCCGGACAGCCCCAACATGCCGGGGGTGGTAGACGGCCGTCTCAATGCCAACGGTGTAGACCTGAACCGCAATTGGGATTGCCGCTGGCAGGCCAACAACAACATCCTGGGTGAATTTATCAGCAACAGCGGCGGCAGTGGGCCGGTATCGGAACCGGAAAGCCAGGCATTGCAGGCGTTCATTCAAGCCATTGCACCGCAGGCCGTCATCTTTTGGGGGTCAGGCGGTCGGGCAACCGGTCTTTCATCGCCAGGCGCCTGTGAGGAGATTAGCCTGGTTTCCGCGCCGCTGGCACAGGCCTACGGCCGTGCCGCCGACTTTAACTTTGTAGATGGCCCTATCGTCCAGGCGGACACCACTCTCAACGGCGACGTGACTAACTGGCTGGACAAGATCGGCATCCCCGCCGCTTTCATCATTCTGCCCCGTTTTCAAGATTACAACTGGGAGCAAAATTATGCCGGGATTCAGGCCGTTTTTGATGTAATTCTCAACGGCGCTTTAACGACCCTATCGCCCCTGTCGCCGGGTACACCGGTCGTACTACCCACGCCAACCACCTGCGCCATTCCCGCTGCCGACCGCTGGGCAGGCAGCTACGCGGCTTATCGCGCCCGG
Organism: Anaerolineae bacterium; assembly: GCA_019637635.1. Taxonomy (GTDB): domain Bacteria; phylum Chloroflexota; class Anaerolineae; order Promineifilales; family Promineifilaceae; genus CAADGU01. Next base: position 70,994 of record JAHBVI010000017.1, on the reverse strand, counting down.
TTGGGATGTGCGCTGGCTACGGCCGTGACTCCCACCGCCGCTTACCAACCCTACGCCAACGGGTTGATGGTCTGGCGGCAAGACAAAGAACAGGTGTATATCCTTTACCAGGATGGCACACTCAGCACCCACACCGTCAATGACCCGTCGTTAGCCAGTTATTATGTATCCGACTTGCTTAAGGGGGCGTTTGGCTATTTGTGGCAAAACAACACGGCCGTGCGCAACCGCCTGGGCCAGCCGCAAACCGCCGAACAGGTCGCCTCTGCTTTTGCCATCCAGGACTTCAGCAACGGCGCCATCCTCACCTTCGCCGACGTCGGCGGCCACACCTACCTGCTCATCTTCCCCGAAACCGCCTGGCTTTATCCCTGAAAACGGTATAATTTTTCCATGAGCGTTCACAACCCCCACGACCGTTTTTTCCGCGAGAGTTTCAGTCGCCCGGAAATCGTGCGCAACTACCTGGAAGAGTACCTGCCCGCCGACCTGCTGGCGCTGCTTGACCCGGACACCCTCATCCTGGGTGTATCATGGCGAAAAGGTGTGGCGTGTGCCCACTGACTTTTTCAGCCTGTTGAATGCGCCGGAGGGGTTACGGCCGTATTCACTAGACTTCCGTTACCAGCTCGGCGACTTTTCCCACCTGTCAGAAGAAGAGATCAAAGGAGAAATCTGGCTGCGGGTTTGTCTGAGCGTGTTACGCGCCATCCTCCACCCCGGACTGCGCCATGAGTTACGGCCGCTCATTGAACTGGCCTTTGAGTTACACGAGAAAGAGACGGGCGTTGAATACATCCACACAATTATGTATTATCTGACCAGAGCTACCGGCGGGTGAGCCGTGAAGAATTGGAACAGGCGCTGCTGGCTCAAGGCGCGCCAGGAGAGAAACTGATGGCAACGATTGCAGACGAATATATCCAGATAGGAATGGAATAAGGGCTTAAACGGGGGTTGGAACAAGGGTTGGAACAAGGGCTGGAACAAGGGTTAGAACGGAGCATTCTCCGTATCTTGCAGCGGCGTTTCGGCGTACTGCCGCCTGAACTACCGGATCGACTGGCAGAACTACCGGCTACGGTGCTGGAAAAGCTGTTGGATGAAGCGATAGTTGCCCCTTCTTATGATGCTTTTGTTGCCCGATTAACGGCCGTTGAAAACACACCTCCTGACGCTCCCTACCCTGGTTAGTGCGAACCGAGCCTGCTATTCGCCCGTTATCGGTACCAGCTTTGCGTAAATCTGGTTGAATTGGGGGATAACCACACGCCAATCGTAGGCAGCCGCAAACTGGCGGGCGGCCGTACCCAGGCGTGTACGTTCGGCCAGGTCATCGAGTAAACGCAACACGGCCGTCGCCATCTCCTCCACACCATCCGCCAACACAATCTCACGGCCGTCCACCACCGGAAACCCCTCCGCCCCCACTCGTGTACTGACAATGGCCTTGCCTGCGGCCATTGCCTCAATCAGCTTGAGGCGCGTGCCGCTGCCCACGCGAAAGGGCATGATAAAGAGAGCGGCGCCGGCCAGGTACGGCCGTACATCTTCCACCCATCCCGTCACTGTAATGCCCGGCATTTGCCGCAACCGCTCTAAACGTGGGTGAGGTTTTTGGCCGACAATCGCCCAGGTGGTAGACGGCCGTGCCGCTATAATGTGCGGCCATACCTCGTCGGCAAACCAGAGTACGGCATCCACATTGGGCCGGTAATCCATCTTGCCGCTGAAAACCAGGTCATAGTGCAGACCTGTCAGGTTTGGCAAACCTGACAGGTCTTGATATTCGGTGATGTCTATGCAGTTGGGGATGACGGAGATTGGAGATTGGAGATTGGAGATGAGAGATTGGAGATGGCGTTTGTCGGTTTCGGACACGGCCGTGACCCAATCCGCATTTTCACACGCCCGCCGCTCAAAACGGGCCAGCCGCCCCACCTGCATCCAGGAGTAAGCCGCGGCCGGCCAGCGGCGCGGCTGCCGCCAATCCGTCTGCATATTGCGCCGCTGCAACTCCGTCTCCGCATTGTGATTGTCAAAAACAATCTTGACACCCTTGCTGGCTACGCAAATCTCATCAATGTAACGCGCCAGTTCAATGCCTTCGATTTGCACCACGTCAAACTGATTGGCGGCCAGTAAATGGCGCAGTCGGTCGGCAAAGGCAGGGCTGTAGAGGCGGTGGGCCATGTCCGGCAGGCGCGTGGTGAGCAGTTGGCGCAGCCGCTGCCCGGTGGAACGGGCCGGCGCAGGCACGGTTTCGATATGATGGCACAGTACAATGAGGGGAGCAATCTGGTGGGGATCGGCCGTTTGCCCCGGCTCTAAAAAGCTCAACAACGTTATCTCATGGTCAGCCGCCAACCCACGCAGGATGTGAAAATTGCGCAGGCTGGTGCCCTGCTGCGGTGGGTATGGCAGTTGCGGCGTGAGGAGAAGAAGTTTCATATGGCATCGGAGTTTACCCGAAAATGCCTGATCCTCGTTAACAAACCGATAACCAGAATTTAATTTCAGCTGCGCGGGCTTTTTGGTTACACTCTTATGGAAATGAAGTTTCCACTCGTTTGTGTCAGACATCCGATTTCTTTGAGAAATCGGATGTCTGGTTGCCACTCAATTACCATAGAGTTCCAGCGTTTGTTCCGCTGCCTTCTGCCAGGAAAAGGTGCGCGCCTGTTTGTAGCCGCGCCGGATCATGCCTTCGCGCTGCTGGTCGTCGGTGAGGGCGCGGTAAAGGGCGTCTGTCCATTCTTCTTCGTCCAGCACATCCAGGATCAACCCGGCGTCCCCGGCAATCTCCGGCAGCGAACCGCGATTGCTGACGACGACGGGGCAGCCGCAGTGCTGCGCTTCCAGGGCGGGCAGGCCAAAACCTTCGTAATGGGAGGGGGTCGCCAGCACCCCGGCGGCGTGGTACAGATGCGCCAGCGCCTCGTCCGCCACCCCTTCCAGATGATGCACATGGGCGGCCAGACCAAGTTCGGTGATGGCGCTGAAAATTTCTTCATAGAGCCACCCCTTGCGCCCCACCAACACCAGGGGCACATCCACTTTGTAAACCTGCCGCAGCCCGTGATAGGCGTGCAGCAGGAAGGGGATGTTTTTGCGCGGCTCTAATGTGCCCACGCAGAGGATGAAGTTGCGCGGCAGGTGGTAATGGGCCAGGGTCTGGTTCACGGCCGTGTCCGCCACCGGTTTTGCATACAGAGGATTAGCCGCCAGATGGACGGTGGTTATTTTGTCCGGCGACACGCGCAAATGCTCGATCAGGTCGTGGCGGGTAGCGTGGCTGTCGGCGGAAATGTGGTCGGCCGTATGCACCGCCCATTCGATCTGGTCGGCGTAATAACGCATACTTTCCGGGGTCAGGAATTGGGGGTAGTAGATGAAGTTCAGGTCATGCACGGTGATGATGCGCCGTTTGGCCCCGCCGCCCGGCGGGATAAAGTCCGGGCTGTGCAATACATCCAGCCGGTGGCGGGCCAGTTCCAGGCGCAGCGCCCACCGCTCCCAACGATGGTGGCAGGGGGTAAACAGGTTGCGACGGCGGAAATTGGCGGCAGATGGAGTGTAGCTACGGCCGTCCTTGCGCATCTGAAACACGCTGTACTCATTGGCCGCGTCCAGTTCCGCCAGCGCGGGCAGCAGGTACAAAATGTATTGGCTGATGCCGCCCATCTGGTAGTAGGGCAGCCGGGCGTCTATGCCGATGTGCATGAAAGTGATGCGTGATGCGTGATGCGTGACCAGATGTCTCACGGGTCACGCATCACGCATCACGGAAAAAAGCTGGCGTCAAACACGGCCGTCAATAATTCTGCTCTCTCCTCCGGCGTCATCTGGCGGATGCGGGCGTAATCTTCGTTCAGGCCCGTCCACAGGTCAACGTGCAGGATACGGCCGTCGTACACCGTGTAAATATCTAAAAAGGTCTGGCGCGAACCCAATGACCACATCTGGTCGGCCAGCAGATTGCCCAGGCCATAATGGACAAACGCGCCATCTACAAAAGCAAATCCTTGCGGGAAGTGGGCGTGGCTGCCGGAAACGGCCGCCGCTCCGGCCCGCGCCAGGTCGTTAAAGGCGCGCCGCTGTTCCACCAACACCGCGTATTGATAATCCTCCAGATATTGCAGCGTGGCAAACACCAGGTAGCCCTCGGCGGCCAATTGGCTGATTTGCGCCTGGATGTCGCTGTAGTCGCCGCAAGGCAGCGCGCCGGGGCGCGTCTCGGTGGCCCAGCCAAATTCGGGGCCAACCGGATTGCAGCCGATAAAGGCGATCTTGTTACCGTTGTGTTCCATCAGCAACGGCCGTGCTGCATCCTCTAAATTGCGCCCGCCGCCAAACCATTGAATGCCGTTTTCTTCATACAGGTCAAAGGTGTGCTGCAATGCGCCCACGCCCCAATCGTTCAGGTGGTTGCCGGTCATTTCAGCCACGTTAATGCCCATCCAGGTCATCAGTTCAAAGTATTCGTCGCGGTTACAGACGTTGTCACTGTCGTAGGGGTCGGCGGGGGGGCAGTCGGGGGCGAAGGCATTTTCGTTGCTCATGTGGGCGATGTCGGCCATTTGCAGGATGGGGCCGGTCTCTTCGCCGGGGTATTGAATGCCGTATTTATCCATGCGGTCGGCAACGGCGCGGCGCATTCCGGCGGGGCCGGTCATGACGATGTGGGTAACACGGCCGTCATCCCAATTACCAATCTCGCCCGCCCAGGGTTCGCCGGTATCGGCCGTTTCCGGTTCCAGGGGGATGATCAGGGGATAGGTGGCGGGGTCAAAGTCCATGTCAATGGGGGCACGGCCGTCCACCCGCAGTACCTTCAAGCGCGGTTCTAGTTGATGAAAGGGGAGGATGGTCAACACCGGTTCATTGTAGCCGGTTTGGGCCACCCATAAAGCGTCTACCAATTCCTCGATGGGCACGGTCACACCCGGTTGGTCTGGTTCACCCCACCAGGTGCGCAGGCGCACGGCCGTGTCCGCATCCAGCAGCAATTCCCCTGCCTGCCACAACGCCTGTAGGTAGGTAAGGCTTATCTCATCCGGGATGGTGGCAAAGGGGGCGGCGACGGCGTAGAGCCAGGCGATAGGAGGTGTGGGGGTAAGGGTTGGAGCGGGGGTGGGCGAGGGGGTGAGCAGGTGAGGCGGTGAGGGGGTGACGGTGGGAGAGGGTGAGGGGGTGAGGGTGGGAGAGAGGGTGAGCGTTGGAGGGGGTGAGGAGGTAATGGTGGGTGGCACGGCCGTAGCCGTCACAGCTACCTCCTCTGGCCCACAGGCAACCAATCCACCCAACACCATCAACAAACCAACAACAAAAAACCTTCGCGTCCTTCGCGGATCCATTTCCATTTTTACCCCCACCGCCACAGGGCAAAGGCGGCCGCATACCGGCCAATGGCAATCACCGCCAACGCCCCTGCCAGGCTGGCCCCATCGGCCAGCAGCGGGCCAACTAACGCGCCCAACAGGATGGCGGCGTTGAAGGTGAGATGATACCAGGCCAGGTGATACGGCCGTTCCTCCTCCGGCGTCCGGTCGTAAATGTAGTTACCCAGCGCGCCCCCGGCCAATGACCAGGCCACACCACCCACCGCCGAGGTGAAGAGGAAGAGGGGCAGGTTGGTGGTCACGGCCGTGAGCGCGGGGTACAAACTCATCAGCAGCACCCCCATCACCAACACCTGTTTGTGATTGGAACGGGCGGTGATGCGCGCCAACTGCATGGAACCAAGCAGCACCGTCGCGTAAAAAAGGGCGTTGCCCATACTGATTTCCGTATCCGTCAGCCCCAGGTCATTCACCCAAAACAGGGGAAACAGGGGGATCGCCAGATATTGGGCCAGGTGAAAGGCAAACAGCAGACCCAACACCACGCCAAACGGCGTGCGAAAAATCCGCCGGTTGACCGACGGGCGGGGGCGCGTGCGGGCCACAAAACGCAGCCCCACCGACAGCCGTAACTCCTGCACCCAGGTGCGCAGCGCCCCCGGATGCGCCCAGTCACCCAGGCTGCGCCCCACCCGTGCGGTCGGTTCGTGCGGCAGCCGGATGAGGTAGAGATGCAGGCTGCTCATCATCGCCCCCACAAAACCAATGGCAAACACCACCTGATAACCTTGCGGGAATGGCATCCGATCCAGAATGACGCCGCTGATGAGGGTGGTGACAATAAAAACCAGCGCCAGCAGCGCATTGCGCACCCCCACCACATGGCTGCGCCATTCGGGGGGCACTACTTCGGCGAACATGGAGTTGAACCCAATCGCCAGCGCCGTGCCCGGAATGCTCATCAGCAGCACCAGGGCAATGAGCGCCCATACCTGTAAATAGGGAGCCAAAAAGAGGGGCAAAAAGACCCAGGCCAGGTAAAACATGCGGTGCCAGATGGATGTCCAGAAGACGGTGCGGGTTAACGGCCGTTTCTGGAGCCACTGCCCCGCCGGTAAGGTAATGGCCAGGCTGATAATAGCCGGGGCGGCATTGAGCAGCCCAATTTGAAAGCCATCCGCCCCTTGCCGGGTGGCAAAGATAGCCATAAAGGAGATGGCGGTGCCGTTTAAGACGCCAAACCAGGCGATGTCCAGATATAAATGCCAGAAGTTGGCGCGATGTTCGGCGGGTACGGCCGTGCCCTTCCGCCGGAACAACGATAATGTTGTCATGTAGCATTACTCCGTTTTAAGACCTGACAGGTTTGAGAAACCCGTCGGGTCTGAATTATACGCAGGCGTGGCAGGCCAGACATGGGTACTTTCAGGTAATGGTAATGCGTGATGGGTGACGAGTGATGCGTGATGCGTAAACCGTAATCCGTGATTCGTAATCCGTGAACCGATTACGGGTTACGGATTACCGATTACGGGTTACGGATTACGGGTGTATAATTGGCTGCATGATGCCCAAAATTACGATTGCTTTCCTGGCCGATTATCCCGATACCGTATCCACATTGGCACAATGGTTCCGTGCGCAATGGCCGGATTATTTTGCGGATATGACGCAGGCGGAGATGGAGCAGGATTTTCTGGAAGACGCTTCTTATGATCGGCTTCCCATTCGCCTGGTGGCTTTTGCGGCTGGGGAGCTGGCGGGCACGATTGTGCTGCGTGAGCCGGGAAATGAAGCTATAGCCGAGTTTCGGCCGGAGTTGGGCGGGTTGTATGTGGTGGCGTCTCATCGAGGCCAGGGCATTGGCACGGAATTGGTGCTGGCGGGCATGAAGGTGGCGCGGGATCTGGAGTATGAGACTGTTTTTGCGACAACGGTTACGGCCGTTGGTATTCTGGAAAGTTTGGGATGGGAGTATATCAAAACAGCCACATATGAAGATGGGCCGCAGCGATTGTATCAATGTAAACTATAAACATGACCACCCCTGTGGTGGTATGATCTTCCGTGCCACTCATCCATAAAAAGGAAGGCTTAAAAGTTATGACAAAAAAACCTGTTCCCGTGAAAAAGTCAGAGGTTGTTGATGGTTACACCATTAAATACCATGCCAACGGCAAGACCCGATGGTCCAAGGGGAAAATTGTGGACGGACAAACAGAGGGGTATTGGGAGTGGTATCGCCCCGATGGGACGTTAAAACGTTCCGGATATTTTGAGAAAGGGGAGCCTGTTGGTGAGTGGATTACGTATGATGACCAGGGAAATGTCTATAAAGTTGAAAGAAAAAAGGCACGGGAGACAACAGAAGACAACGAAGGAATTTTTTGTGCGACGGAAGTCTCGGACACGAATAAGGCAACAGAATAAGAAACGGCATAACTCATGGCAACATCACATTGATCGGTAAAGAGGATTACATTGAACCGGCGCAAAATGTGCGCCAAAAGCCTAAACAGATCAAAGATTACGCAGATTTCGCAGATGGTGGAGAAAAATCTGCGTAATCTGCGAAATCTTTGATTATTTTGGTTGTGGCTTCTCCACGATATGTATTAAGGAGAGTGAAATGGCTGAAAACAAGACCCAACCTACCGCGGCATCTGTTGATGCGTTCATTGCTCAAATTGAAAACCCCCGCCGTCGTGCCGATGCCCTGGCTGCCCTGAAGATCTACAAGGAAATTACCGGGCTGCCTCCGGTTATGTGGGGGCCATCTATTATCGGTTTTGGCTCGCTTCATTACGTGTATGAGACGGGGCGCGAGGGAGATATGCCCGCCGCCGGTTTTTCGCCGCGCAAGGCTAACATGACCTTCTATGTCGGTGACAAATTTGAAGGCGCAGCGGAGCTTTACGCTAAGCTCGGCAAACATAAAAAATCGGTTGCCTGTCTCTACATCAACAAATTGGCAGACGTTGATCTGGATGTTTTGCATGAAATAATCGCCCGCCAATACCGCCTGGATTTGCCGTAGAAATGGATGCGTAGAAAAGGGGCATCATCATAGATGCTCTTATGGAAATGAAGTTTCCACTCGTTCGTGTCAGACATCCGATTTCTTTGAGAATTCGGATGTCTGGTTGCTACTCTATCCCCCTGATCCCATATATGAACCTTGACCCATCCAGAACATTTGTGCTAATATCTCCTGGCTCACCAACATAAAGAGTTATCCCAATGCCGATAACTTTCGGCATTTTTACAACGATACTCTCAATGGACATAACCTGACATCTCCACGGATTTACAGGATTTACGGCTTCTCACTCGACCAATTTGATCCGTTAATCCTGCCCATCCGTGTTCAATTGCCTGGCAACAAAATGTCGTCTTATGGCCTTACTCAGTATAGACATCAAGGAGGTACACAATGGATATAGACTGGAAAACGATCATCTGGCGGCAGTTTGGGGCGGCCATAGACACCCTCGATGACGCGATAGAGCTATGCCCCGATCACCTCTGGACGGCCGTGCTGTGGGACGACCCCGATGGCGCAGAGTACGGACAGTTCTGGTTTGTGGCTTACCATACCCTCTTCTGGATTGACCTGTACCTGACCGGCGACTATGAAGGTTTTACCCCACCCGCCCCATTCATACGGGGCAAACTCCCGGAAAAACCGTACACCAAAGAGCAGCTTCAAACCTATCTGGCGCACTGCCGCCACAAGTGCCAATCCACCCTCGAAGGGTTGACGGAAAAAAGGGCCAACCAGCCATGCACATTTGCATGGATCGAAGCCAGCTTTGTGGAGATGCAGCTTTACTGTATGCGCCACGTGCAGGAACACGCCGCCCACCTGAGTTTCCTGCTTACGCAGCACGGTGTGACCGGTTTTGATTGGGTGCCACAGGCCAGAAACACAATCACTTCCGGCCACACATCATTATTGCAGTCGGAGGAGAGCCTTTAGGCGAACCGTTCGTCGGCTAAAGCCGCCCCTCCATCCATAGTTCATTTGGGAATGTTCTATCATAGGTCATTATGCTAACTATCAATAGCGAAACAGCCCGGCGTTTTGTTCTGGGCAAACAAGGTTTGTGGCCGGGGCGGCGCTGGCGCGGCGTGGCGGGCACGGCCCAGGCCATGCGCGCCATCGAATACCTGCAACTGGACCCCCTGCAAATCATCGCCCGCAGCCAGGACATCAAGCTGTACGGCCGTGTCCTGAATTACACCCCTGGCCTGTGGGAGGAAGTGACCTACCAACAGCGCCAATTTTTCGATTGGGGTGGCTGGTTGGCCGTCCGCCCCATGGACGAACTACCCCACTGGCGCGTGGTCATGCACCGCGAGCGGGATGGGAGCTATGGCGATGCGCGCATTCGCCAGATGGCCCACGACCATGCCGAGGCCATCGCCGAGATGCGGGCCATTTTGCAGGAACGTGATGTGGTCAGCAACCGTGACTTCAAGATGGAAACGCGGAAACGCACCGACAGTTATCGCGGCCGTAAAGATAGCTCATTGGCTTTGTATTATCTGTGGCGCACCGGCGAAGTAATGACCCACCACCGCGAAAACTTCGAGCGTGCTTATGCGCTCACGGAAAAAGTCGCCCCCGCCCACCTGATTTATGAGAGCGATGAGGCTGAGGCAGAGCGATTTTTAATCAAAAAGGAAGTGGGCTTCAGCGGCCTGGCGCGCATAAGCCGCACCAGCGAGTCATGGCAGCGCGGCGAACCAGATCGCGCCGCCAAGAAGTTGCTGGGGACCATGTTAGCGGACGGCGATCTGATTGAGGTGAAAGTGGAAGGCTGGAAAGCCGTACACTGCGCCCTCGGCAGCGACGCCGGGTTACTGCATGAACTGAGCGCCGGACGCATACCACCGGCGTGGAAGCCGGTGGACACGAACACGATAGAAGAAGCTACCTTCCTGGCCCCGCTTGATCCCGTCAGCGCCCGGGGACGGGCCAAAGTTTTGTTTGGCTTTGACTATGTGTGGGAGGTGTATAAACCGGCGGACAAGCGGAAGTTTGGCTATTACACGCTGCCGGTTTTGTGGGGCGACCGGCTGGTAGCCCGGTTTGACAGCAAACTCGACCGCGCAACCAACACGTTCATCATCCTGGGCTTTTGGCTGGAGGATGAGGCTCTGGGTAAAGATGAGGCATTTGCCGAAGCGTTGGCGGCTGGCTTTGCCCGCTTTGTCAAATTCCTGGGCGCAAGCAAGCTTGAAGCAGAGGCGATTCACGAGCCGCTGCTGCGCCAGCGGATTGCTGCGTGAAACGTGAAACGTGATGAACCCTCTTCTTCACGTTTCACGTTTCACGTTTCACGTTTCACGTTCCTTCACTCCGTGCGCTGAATTTTGGCGCCCAGGGCGCGTAGTTTTTCGTCTACGCGCTCATAGCCCCGGTCAATTTGCTGGATGTTGTGGATCGTCGTTTCTCCTTTGGCGCACAACCCGGCCATGATCATGGCCATACCGGCGCGGATGTCTGGGCTGGGCACACCCTGGGGGTTGGCCTGCATCCCGTTGCCGCCCTGCACCAATACCCGGTGCGGGTCACACAACACAATGCGCGCCCCCATAAAAGCCAGATGATCCACAAAAAAGAAGCGGCTTTCGTACATCCAGTCATGCAGCAAGATAGAGCCGTTGGCCTGGGTGGCCATCACCAGGGCAATGCTCATCAGATCGGGCGGGAAACCGGGCCAGGGCATGGGTTTTATTTCGGGAATACGGCCACCGAGGGCATGTTCAATTTCCAATGATTGGTCGGCAGGGATGATGATGTCATCCCCGTCATCAATCCAGTGGACACCCAGTTTTTCATACACCAGGCGGATCATGCCCAGGTTTTTTGGTTCGGCGTTTTGGATGCGCACTTCGCCGCGCGTCACGGCCGTAGCCCCAATGAAACTACCCACCTCCATAAAATCCGAGCCAATGCGGAACTCGGCCCCGCCCAGGCGGTCAACGCCCTGCACCGTCAGGCGGCTGCTGCCAATGCCGCTAATTTGCGCCCCCATCCGGTTTAGAAAATGGCACAAATCTTGCACGTGTGGCTCGCTGGCGGCGTTGTCAATGATGGTTTCCCCCTTGGCCAGCACCGCCGCCATGAGCGTGTTTTCGGTGGCGGTGACGCTGGCTTCGGCCAGCAGCAGGTAGCCCGCGCCGCGCAGCCCGTCCACGTTCATGTTGAAGTGGCCGCGCGGGTACATGCTCACGTCCACGCCCAACGATTTGAGGGCGCGGATGTGGGTGTCTAACGGCCGTCCGCCAATCACATCCCCACCCGGCAGCGGCAGCTCCACCTGGCCCATGCGCGCCAGCATGGGGCCTGAAAAAACAAACGAGGCTCGCGTGCGCCCCGCCAACCGGCTGTCCAGCTTACTCTTTTGCACGTGGCGGGCATGGATGCGCCAGCTTCCCTGGCCCAAATTTTCCGTTTCTACGCCCAGGTCATGCAAAATGTCAAAGGTGGAGCGCACGTCTTGAATATCTGGAATGTTGTGTAAGATAACCGGCTCATCCGTCAGCAGGCAGGCAGGCAGCAGTTTGAGCGCGGCGTTTTTATTGCCGCTGGCTGTCATTGTCCCGCGTAGTGGATGGCCCCCTTCAATGATAAATTTCCCCATGATCCTCATCCTCAATGAAATCGTGATTGCTTAACCAATCACAATTTCATTGTAACCAGCCCCCACTGCCCCGGCAAACAGCGATTGCCCTACGGCCGTCACCGTTCATGCAACGGTCATCTAAGGTGATTCAGCCCCGAAGGGTTTTGAAAACCCTTCGGGGCTGGCACCGGTGTCCCCATTTACGCCAAACACATTCTCCAACTGCACCCGCAGTTTGTGTCGCAGCAAACTGTAGGAGAAATGGTGCCGCGCCAGTTCGTAATTGCGCATCACCATCGCCTCCCGCAAAGCAGGGTCATCCAGTACCGCCTGTGCCTGCACCACCGTCTCATCCGTCACAAACTCATCAAACTCAATCACCCGGAAACCTTTGGGCCGGATGTCGGTGGAGTAAATGGAGTAATTGTTTACCACTATCGGCTTGCGGAAATAGATAGTTTCCAAAAACGCATTGCCAAAACCTTCAACAACTGAAGGGTAAGTCACCAAATCCGCATGATTATAAGCATCCCACAGGTTATAAACTTTCTGCCCATCGGCCGTGTGACCACGCACATCGTCAAATATGTCAGCACAGAAGATAGTAGGCACACCCAGCATGGCCGCATATTCACGCAAGCGCTGTTCATATTCATCCCCCTCGTCGCCGGAGGCATGGCTGATAACCAGGCGCGCTGGCCGCTGCAAGCGTCGCACCAGTTCAATAGCATGTTCAATTCCTTTGCGTTGCACTACCCGCGTTGGCTGCAAGATGAATAATTCGTCCGGGGCAATGCCCAACCGCTCGCGCAAATCGGCCGAATACGCATCAATGCCCGGCGGCGGCGTTTCGTAATCCATCACGTTGGGGATAATGGCCGAACCCACGCCGCGCCGCCGCGCCAGTTGATGCTGCGCCTGGCTGTTGATGACCACATGGGAGATGGAAGGCAAATCTGGCGGGAAAGCCATGTTGATGTAGTCCTGGATGCCGTTTACCAAAAAGCGTTTACGCTCCCAGGCAAAGTCGTGGTGATGGGCAATGGTGGGGATGCTCGTCTCGGCAATCACTTCCGTCAGCGCCAGCGCCAGCGGCACGTTCAGAGGGATGGCCAACACATTTTCAGGAATGAGGGCATCAATTTTGAATTTGTCTATAAATCGGTACAGGTGTCGGCGGAAATTGCCGCGCCAGTGGTGAATCCACAACGTATCTTCGCGGGTGCGCCGGCTCAGGGCAAAAAAGCGATCATGCCGCTCTTTCATTTCGTCGTGACGGTAAAATGCTTCCGGCACAACCATGCTTCGTCTGGCCGGGCGGTCGCTGTAGCCAGAGAAGTAGTAACATTTGTGCCCCATCTGCGCCAATACCTCCGCCCACTTGGCCGTTTCCAGGGAAACGCCATCGGTATCGGCAAAACGGGTGGAGACAAAACCGATATGGAGTGTTTGACGGTTGGGGGAATGGTTGGTCATGTGTCGTTTCCTCGTGAGGCGTGATGCGTGGCTTTCTCAGGCATCACGTTAACACTATTTCTTCTACTTGGGCATTGGGGGGAATGAGGTCCCACACCTGGGCGATGGGATGATTGGTGGCTTCGGCTTTGATCAATGCCAGGGCCAGGCCGTGCGCCACCACCGCCACCCGTTGGCCCGGATATTTCTGGTGAATGTCGGCTACGGCCGTCAGCACCCTTTCCCGTACCTGCCCCACCGTCTCTCCACCGGGGGGGGCCACGCTCAAGGGGTCGGCCTCGCGGGCGGCAAATTCGGCCGCGTACTTCGCTTTGATGTCCGGGAAGTACATGCCTTCCCAAACACCCTGGTCTATTTCTCGCAGGCGGGGGTCGGTATGCACAGGCAGGTGAAAGGGAGCAGCCAGGATCACGGCCGTTTCCCGCGCCCGTTCCAAATCTGAAGCAATCACCACATCGGGAGGGTTGGCGGCCAATTGTGCCGCCGCCTGCCGCGCCTGCACCCGCCCTGTCTCGTTCAGAGGAATATCAGACTGGCCGGTGTAACGGCCGTCTACGTTCCAATCGGTCTCGCCGTGGCGAATGAGGAGTAACGTGGTCATAATTGTGGCAGAGATTGGAGATTAGAGATTGGAGATTATGCCAGTCTCCAATCTCTAATCTCCACTCTCCACTCTCGATAACGACAGATTATGAACACCATCCAACATGGGCAATCCCCGCATCTGCCGGTATTCGGGGATCTCGATCATGGGCGGGCGTTGCAGTTCGGTCACTTCTTCCACCTCCAAAAACAGGTGGCCTTGATCCTGGCGCACCCGCTTCATGGTGCGGTTCACATCTTGCAGCATGGTGTGGCCGTAGCGCCGTTCCAGTTTACCAAAAAAGGTCTGGGCGATGGCAAAAGACATTTTGCTCAGCCTTTCCAATGACTGATTACGGTGGATGCGCTCCACCATATCCACCTGGCTGATCGCCCCCAGATGCACCTTCTCCAACACATCAATCAGCAGGCCAATTTCCACGCCGTAGCCGGAAGAAAAGGGCAGTTGTTCCAACAGGTCGCGCCGCCCACCATATTCGCCGGAGAGCGGCTGCACAATGCCGGACAGTTCGGGGTAAAAGAGATTGAGCAACGGCCGTGCCAGCAATTCCGTTACCCGTCCCCCCCGGCCACTTTTGAGCTCTTTGCCCACTTTCAACGGCCGTCGGTAAAACCCCTTCACAAATTGCACCTTCGTGCGCTGCAACAGCGGCCCCAACTGCCCATAAATAAAACGCGGATGAAAGTTCGTCACATCCGTATCTACCCAAATCACAATGTCGCCACTGGTCACAAAGAGGCTTTTCCACAGCGCCTCGCCTTTGCCCCGCCGCGCCCCATACTGCGGCAAAATTTCCTGGTGAATGAAAACCGGCACCCCCAACTCGGCGGCGATCTCCCTGGTGCGGTCTATCGAGTTGGAATCAATCAACACAATCTCATCTAGCAAGGGGACTTTTTCCATGCAGGCGCGCTGCACCACCCGGATCACTTCGCCCACCGTCTGCTCTTCATTCAGCGCCGGTAAGGCCAGGCTAATCGTCAGCCCCCGCTCTTCTTTCAACGCCAGTAAATGGTTCAAATCGGCAAATTCGTCGGCGTGGAAGGTGTTTTCGGCAAACCAGCGGTCTACCAGGATGGAGATGGCTTTGGCGCTAAAGCTGACGCCCTGTTCCGGCATGGCGACCCGTTTCGTTTTCACGGCAATCACGCTGCTGGCGGCCTGCTGCAACACCGCATCGGCAATTTCGCCAAACGACCCCGTACTCTGCGTGGGCAACGAGGACGTGCCCAAAATCACCAGGTCGGCCGTTTCCGCCACATCCAGGATGGTCTGGCATTGGTCATTTGTTTCCACCACTTTCTGCGTCACCTGGGGCATCTCGGCCAACACCATGGCGATGCCGGCAAACGTCTGTTCGGCCTGTAACATGGCCGTGCCGCTGCGCAGGCGCACGGCCGTGACCTGCGCCTCATCCTGGGCCGCCAATGTCAGCGCCAGATAGAGCGCCCGCTCGGCATGGGGGCCGCCGCGCATGGGCACCGCCACCCGCTGCAATCGCTCTGGCAGCGGCCCACGCAGCAGGGCCACATCACACGGCGGGTGCGAAAGGATTTCGGCCGGCGTCAATTGCAGCGCCTCCAGCTGCTGCGGCCAATCTAGCACCAATAAATCAATGGTTGGCTCATTCATCAACACCGCACGCAGTTCGTCCCAGGGATTATAGGAAACACGAATACGCGGCTTGGCGCGTAAGTTTACCCGGTCTGTGTGTTCATTCATCAACAACCGCAGTTCCCGCGCCTGGCCCGCGCCCGCACTCAAATTTTCGCCTTCCTTCACAGGCACAACCCCCACCAACAACACCACAATCTCATGCGCCAGCCAGCGGGCCAGCTTGAGCAGCGACTCATTGTCACTGCCCGGCATCAGCGGGATAAGCACCTGGGCCGGGCGGCGCAGGTAAACGGGCAAATCCATCACATCTGTATCTTCCGTTTCATCAAATTCAAACATCATATTCCCTCCAACAGGGGCGCGATTTTTTCGGCGAAAATGCCGCGCCAGGTATATAAGCGGCGCACCCGCTGGCGAAGCTGGGTGGTGGCGCTGCTCACCAGATAATCGCTCATCAGTGCCGCCAGATCAGCCGGATCGCAGTCCGGCGAAAAGTAAGTGGCGTATGGCCCGGCAATTTCGCGCAGTGGTGGAATGTCGGCGCAAAAGATGGGCAACCCAAGCAACCCCGCCTCCAGTATGGGAATGCCAAAGCCCTCTTCGCGGCTGGGGAAAAAGAGGGCATCGGCCAGGCGGTACAGGTCGGCAATCACTTCATCAGGCACATACTCATCGGTAATCTCGGCCAGAAAATGCACATGGTCGGCCAGGCCCAGGTCGGCGCGCAACTGGCGCAGTTCGGCAAAATAGCGCCGGTTGGCCGGATTATGGGGGCCGGGCGGCCCGGTCACCAGCAGGACGGCCTGGGGCATGGTCTGGCGCAGGGCGGCAACGGTGCGTAGGGCCAGTTCGATGTTTTTGCGCGGGGTGATGCGCACCGGCAGCAGCAGGCGTGGGCCGGCCTGTCGCCAGGGTAGTTGGTCTAGCAACACGGCCGTATCCTTTGCCAGCCGTAAAAATTCATCACTATCCAACCCGGACGGTATCACCTGAATGGCTGCCGGTGGCAAAGCCAGCAGATCGGCCAGTTCACGGCGGCGCAGTTCGGAGACGACCACATGCGTCACGGGCACATCGGGCCAGGGATGGCGCAGCAAATCCCAGGGCCAACCGGGATGCAGTTCCGCCTGGTAACGGGGCGTCGTCCAGGCCAGGTCGTGGTGCCACAGAATGAGGCGCGGCGCGCCGGGCCGGGCGCACACCTGCTGCAAGGCCGCCGTCAGCGCCAGATTTTTGTGCAGGGAGCAGACGTTGTGGGCGATGAGGATGTTGGTGTGGGCAACGGCCGTGGTCAATTCCCCGGCCACCTGCCCCACCAACGACTCAAAATCGGCCGGGATTTTCCCCTGGTCAAGCTCTGCCTTGGCCGCCAACACCGCCGGGTGCAGCGAATCTGCTAACGGCAAATGCACAAACGGGATACGGCCGTCTGGTTCGCCGCCCCGCCCGGCCAATAGCCGCACCGGATAACCGGCAGCGGCCAACAGGCGGGCGTGATGGGCAATAACGCTCTCCACGCCGCCCACCACAGGCGGCGCGGTATAGTGGAGAATTCCAATTGTCTTTGGCTGTCGTTTGAAATTCATTGGCTCTTTTCAGCCGGTGGCTGACCTGGAATGGCGGCGGTGTGAGTGACGATGCTGTGGTTATTATGTGCAGAGGAGGTTCAACCCCTTACCGGTAGATTGTACCACATCGCGCGCGCTTCCCCAATTTTCGGGAAATAAAAGAGGCGACCGGTTCGGGTCGCCTCTCCGTACCTTGCCCCAGACCCGAAGGGTTTGGCAAACCCTTCGGGTCTGAAAATGGATTACTCGTTGCGCAGGATAATGGGCAGGTAAACGGTGAACATCGGCTCTTGCCCGTTCACTACCGTAACGGTAATGGTATCCACCGGGCCAAGCGGTGTGTGATCCGGCGCCTGCAATTGCGCCGTAATCACATGTGTACCCACCGTCAACGTGATCGTGGTAGTGTCACCAAACACCGGCCCGGTATCCACGCCATCCAGCCACAAATGCCAGTGACCATCATCGGGAATGGTGAAGTTGGGCGTCGTGACCACAATGGTCGTGGTGATATTCACGCCGTTGGTGGCCGTAAAGACCGTACCATCGGCCGGGGAGAGGACGAGGATGTCGGCGCCAACCACTTCTACCTGGATGGTATCCACCGGGCCAACCGGTGTATGATCCGGGTATTGCAGTTGGGCGCTGATGACGTGTGTGCCCACTGTCAGCGTGACTGATTGGGTGTAGTCGTAGACCGGCCCCGTATCCACGCCATCCAACCACAAATGCCAGTGCCCGTCATCGGGTACGGTGAAGTTGGGGGTGGTGATGGTGATGGTGGTGGTGATGCTGGCGCCGTTCACGGCCGTGAGCACCGTCCCACTCAGCGGCGATGTAATCCAAATCTCCGGCGGCGGCGCTACGATCAGGCTCACGGGCACAAACAGTTCCGGCGTGGTCAGGGCATTACTGCCAATGCACAGCGAAGCGGTGTATTCCCCCGGCGTCAATCCGGTCGAATCATAGATAACAGTCACGGCCGTGCTGTCACCCTCAGCCGTCGCGCCACTTGCCGGAGACACAGACAGCCAGGGAATGTCCGCCGGTACGTCACAAGGTGCGGGGTTCGGGTCTGGCAGCGATGTAGGCTGGACGATAAACAGCCCTTGTTCAATACCACTGATGATAACTACCCCACTGGCAAAGTAAGGATAGGTACTCCAGGCCCCGTTAAAGCTGGCGGTGTTGCTGCTGGGGTATATATCGAAATACCCTTCTTGAAGCAAATTGGCATTGGCGACATCGGAAATATCCAGGATACGCAAACCGGCGCGATAATTAGCCTGAAAAACGTAATCCCCGCGCACATATTGGTTATGGTCAATAGCGGCAACCGGAGATGTGTAGTGCCCAAGCAATACCGGGCTGTCTATATTGGACACGTTCCAAACATAGGTGCGCGTATTGTGCCCGAAGTTCATTTCATCCAATTCATCATCTATCAAGAAATGCACCTGGTCTTCCGTCAGCCAACCCTGGTGTGTGTAGCCGCTGCCGGCATAACCGGTACGGGAAAGCTGTAGCGGCGCTGCCTTATTCGTGACATCCACAATGGTCAGTGTATCTTCATTGGAATTGAAGCAGATTTCTTTACCCTGATGTTCGGTATCGGGGCCATTGTAAATGACACATTGAGCATCGTGAGTGTACCCATCACTGCTGAAGCAGCCAGCGTTGGTGGGGCTGAGCGGGTTTTGGATGTTCACCATGTGCAAGCCCCCACTACAGGTACTCGTACCCACCCCATAGGCATAGCCGCTGTCCTCGTTGATCACAATGTTATGCGCATTGCCAAAACCATTGTAATGGGCTGAATTGGAGAAGGTGACAGGAGGGCTGGGGATGTTGCATAGTTGGGTCAAGTCGAACACCTGCATACCATGGCCGCTGGCTTCGCTGACGATGAAGGCATAATCGTTGTAGGTTTTAATGTCGCGCCAGGTAGAGTTGCTGGTGTGCGTGGGCAGATTACCCAGGTAGATGGGATTGACCGGATCGGTGATTTCGACAAAAGCCGTACCGCTGGTGCGTCCCATCATGGCAAATTCGCGGCCGCCGCAGCCCGTCCAACCCCAACTGTCATTGCCATTGCCGCCGCCAATGCTGGCCAGCGGCAGGAAAGCCAACAAATCCACATTTTCACAGGGATAAGGCCCGGCCATACCACCCACACAGGCGGTGAAACCCATTGGCTGTAGGTTCTGTGGTGGCTCTTTGTCTCGCAAAAATGCCTGCATACGGGGGGTCAGGTTTTCTGCGCCTTCCGTCTCTTCCTGGTATGGCTGCATGGTTAAATTGTCCATGAAGGTAGAAGGCGGATATTCGTTGATACTCCAGTCCAATGTACCCGTGCCTGTATTGCTGATGGTGAGCGTATGGGTCACGACGGTGTTTGTCTGCTGTGTACTGCTGGCGCTGCCGGGTTCAACGGCTATCTCTGGCGCGCAGAGATTCAGTTGGACGGTAATTGTATGGGTACTGGTTGGCCCCATCCCCACAATATCTATGTTGTAGTCGCCCGGTGTGGCCGCGCCGGTGTTGCCGATGGTGAGGGTGCTGGTGTAAGGAACGGGCTGGTTATTAACACTGAACTCCGCTGTAGCACCACCGGGTGAACCGCTGGCGCTCAGGTTAACGATTTCAGTGTAGCCAACGGCCGAACTCACATCAACGACGTAGACGGCATCGTCAGGAATGCAGATTTGTTGGCTGGCAGGTTCGGCGGCGATGGTGAAATCGGTTACGCCACATTCGGGAATGGTAAAGACACCGACTCTTGTTTTCCAGGTGGTACTGCCGGAGGTCGGGTAATACTCATTGGTATACCAGAAAGAACAGTCGTTGGCCGGATCAATCCCCATGGCGCTGTAGTCACCCCAACGATTGGAGCCGGTTTGGGCGCCGCCGCCATTGATGAGGACGGCTTCGGCCTGCAAGGTGCCCAAGGGATCAGATGCCAGACGAGTGGCATACCGAATAGCGGGGAACATGGTATTGCTCGTCACGGTGTAACCCAGGGCGATATTTCCGCTTTCATCCATGGCGATGCTGCCCACAGCGCGGTCATGCCCGTCGCCGGGGTCCTGGGTGCCTTCCTGGTAAAGTGACCAACCGCTGCCGGTATTGCGCAATTCAAACCAGCGGATGGCCGCGCCCACATTACCTGTGCCGCCGCCAATGGTGAAATTGCCCACAAGGGCCTGGTGTGTGCCAAAGTTGCGATAGGGGAAGCGGAACATAGGCCATTCGGCGATGGCATCCAGGCGCTGCGCTGTGCCCTGCTGCCGGAGGCAGTTAAAATTGAAAAAGCCGCAGGGGGTATAGGTGAAGGAGGCGATGGGCATGTTGTTGATGAGCGTGAAGGTGCTGTTAGCCGGCGTCACCCAATCCACATCAAAGGCGAATAGTTCCAGGCGGTCCGTACCGCCGTGAAAGGAATTGTCTTTGAAAGTGTAGAAGAGGCCGGGGGCATCAGCGGGGGGAGGCGTAGGGCCGTCCACATCGGCCGGTAAGAGCAGGTTGCTTTGGCCGGTGAATTTTTGAAAGGTGGCGGTGGGGTTGCCAACGAGCATTTTGGCGCGGTCAAAGGCGTAGGCGGTGTAGCTGCTTTCGTTGGCGGACATGTAGTAGGCATCGGGCCAGACGCCAAATTTGAAGTAGTCGGGGAAGGAGCCAACGTTGAAGGTGTAGAGATGGTAACTGCCCAGGGGATCGGCCGTTTGGGAAATGGCGATGCACATATGGCTGGGACTGGCGAACTGGCTCAGAAGCCAGCGGTCGGCCAGAGCATCATACAACACGATGGGGTCGCCGGCATTGCCAGTGCAATTACCGCTGCTCCACAGACTGCCCAGGTTGAAGGGGGCGTTAAGCGGCGTACCGGACTTGTCAAAGACAGCCACTTTGGTGGCGTTGACCATCTGGATGTAGTGGTTGAGGCCCACGTCACCGACGGTATCGGGCGGGGAACAACTGCCACAACCGGTGGGGTTGCCGGTGCCTTCAAAACTAAAGTCGAGAGCGGGCGTCTGGCTGCCGTTTTGTGAATTGAGGATCAGCGGGTCGGTGGGCACGTTTTGCCGATTCCAGGTGCCGCGTTGGCCCATGTCCGGCTCAAAGGCCAGCGGGTTGTGGCGGGGATTGATTTCGCGGTTGAGGGTGAGGCCACCAACGTCTGGCCCCAAATCACGGGCGGGGGAGCTGAGTTCGTAGCTGATGGCCTGGTCGGTGCTGAACTGTTGTGCGGCGGGCACGGCCGTGTCCGGGATGTTAGCGGAAACGGAGTTGGCGCCGGGTCGGGTCAACAGAAGGCCAACGGCCAGGAAAATAAGCATGGTTATAGAGACTTTGAAGGCTGCTTTCATCATTTGTTTTACTCCGGGTTGTGTGTACTCCACCAATATCTTCCATAGTGGGTAATTAACAGTAGGGGGTGTATTGTGTCACTTTCTGCCGATTCAGGCAAAAATACAATGACGCCGGGAGAGGCGGGTACAATAACGGTTATGATGAAAACTTTCAAAAAATCCGAGAAGGGTAACAACCTGACCCTGACTCACCACTTGAGCAAGGGAGGCAACGGGCGGTGTGTTTCCGGGAAGCTTTTGATGGGGCGAATGGTTTTCACGGCCGTGACCCTGACCATGACCATGACCCTGTTGACCACCTGCGCCGACCCATTGCCTACGCCGGCCACACCCACGGCCACCGCCACGGAAACGGTTCTGCCCAAACCGGTCGTGGCATTGTTGTCTACGGCCGTGCCCCCCCTCGCCACGCCCCCCCTCGCCCACACGCCCAACGCCACACCTGAACCTCCGGTGATGACCTCGTCGCCAACACCCCTGCCACCCACTGCCACGTCACCCTTCCCAACCACCGTCACCGCCGATGATCCCCGCCTCAGTTATATTGGTCGCTTTAATTTTGCCGACCCGGCTGCGCCCACGTTTGACTGGCCGGGCACGGCCGTAGAGTTATCCTTTAGCGGCGATTCCCTCACGGTGCTGCTGGCCGACGGCGGCAACTGGTATGACGTGACCATTAACGGGGAAACCTCCGTGCTGCAAACGATCAAAAATCAGGAAAGTTACGTGTTAGCCACAGGTCTGGGCGAAGGGGTGCATACGGCCCGGTTGTTCAAACGCACGGAATCTATTGTGGGGCAGGCCACGTTGCAGGGCTTTGTGCTGTCGCCCGGCGGCGCATTGCAAGCGCCGCCGCCGCGCCCGGAACGGCGCATTGAGTTTGTGGGGGATTCGATTACGGCCGGCTACGGCGTGGAAGGGGAGTCGCCAACCTGCCCGTTTAGCGTGGCCACGGAAAATGTGGCGCGCAGTTATGCGGCCGTCGCGGCGCAGGCGGTGGGGGCGGAGATGATGATCACGGCCGTGTCCGGCCTGGGCGTCATTCGCAACTATAATGACCCGGAGATGATCTCCCACGATGCCATGACGGTGCGCTACGGCCGTGCCCTGGCCAATGAACCCCGCCCCCTGTGGGATTTCCAACGCTGGCGCGCCGATCTGGTGGTGATCAACCTGGGCACTAATGATTTTTCCACCAACCCGCAGCCCACCCAGGCCGTGTTTGTGCAGGCGTACATTGACCTGCTCAATGACATTCGCCGCCAGTATCCCTTTGCGCCCATCATTGCCATGGCCGGGCCGATTTTGCCGGATTATGCGGCGGGGTATGTGGAGACGGCCGTAGTCCACATGAACACCGCCCAACAAGACCACCGCATCCACTACCTGCGTGTGCCCAACAACCTGGCCATGCCCGCCGACTACGGCTGCGACTATCACCCTAACGTCAGCGGTCAACAAAAAATCGCCGCCGCCCTGCTGCCCAAAATTCGGGAAGTGATGGGATGGTGAAGGTGCAATAAGCCACGTGCCCTGGCTTATCCGCATATCCCGTAAAACCGTGTTCCACTGCCTTTTGAAAAGCTATCTGTCTACACGGCCGTCGCCTCACTTGTCTCCCCTACGGCCGTGCTCACCCCCTCCCCCTCATCCACCACCTGCACATGGTCAGGCAGCAGCTCTTCGGCCTGGCGCACCACCGGGACGGTGTAGGCGATGACTGCCACCAGCATAATCGCCAGACCGGTGAACAACATGATCAGGCTCATGCCGGAACCGGCGGTATTGCCCACCAGCCCACCAAACGTCTGCGCCAGCGCCCCCTCCGACTGCATCGCCGGTTCCATCAGATTATCGGCCAGCGGCCCGGCAATCAGCAGCGCCAGCGGCGAGGAGACCCAGGCAATCAGGCGGCGGATGGAAAAGACGCGCCCCTGCACGTCCGGTTCCACTTTGGCCTGCCAGATGGCCTGGTTAGAGCCGTTGATAATCGGCCCCACAAACGCCATGGCAAAACCGGCCACCATCCACACCGGCAGCGCCTGCCCCATGCCATACACACTCTGAAACAGACCCACCGCCGCCCAACCGAAAATCACGCCGTAGACCAGCCGTTTAGGGCCGCCCCAGGTAGTCATCACCAGGCCGCCCACCACGCCGCCCACCGCCGCCGTGGACTGCACCGAACCGAAGATGAGTTCATTGCTGTTGGTGCGTGACAGCACCATAGGGGCCAACAAAGCGAACCCCAGGTTGTTGAAAAAGTTGGCAGAGAAGAAGACGAGCTGCAAGCCCAGGAGCGACGGCCGTCGCCAGATATAGCGAAAACCAAACACCGATTCCGACAACAGCGACCCCTTGCTCTCTTTGCCCGTCGTGGTCTCTTTGGGTTGGGGAATGTTTACCACCAGCAGCGCACTAATGGCAAAGACAAAGGAGAAAATGTCAATGGCAAAAATCACGCCCAGACTGGTCAGGCTCAGCACCGCCCCGGCCAATACCGGCGCCAGAATGCCCGACCCGGACTCCGCCAGGCCAATCATGGCATTGGCGCGGGCAAACTGGTCTTTGGGCAGCATGGTGCTGATGGCCGCCGAATAGGCCGGCCATTGGAACGTTTGGAACGTACCCATGATGGCCGCACCAATATACAGATGCCAGATTTGCATCATGTCGTTGTAATACAGCAGCATGAGGACAATCGTCACCAGACCGGACGCCAGGTCGCTGAGCATCATCATCATCTTGCGATTGCTGCGGTCTACAATAGCCCCGGCCACCGGGCTGAAAAAGAGCAGCGGCGCCAGGAAGAAAAAGCCGATCAGCGCCAGGTCGGTGGCCCGGCCTGTCTCCTGAAAAGCCCAGATGGTCAGGGCAAAGTTGGTCATGCTGGTGCCCAACAGAGAAATCAGTTGGCCAACCCAGACGATGGAAAAACCGGACATACCGGAGCGGACATCTTTGTGGGGAGAAGGGGGAGTCATAGGTAATTGGGTCATTGGGTAATTACGCAATTACCCAATGACATCATCTATTTCATTCAGGTTGCACGGCCGTTACCAGGGGAACGGCTGTTTCCGATTCTAACACATCAGGGAGTTCGGTGGGGGTACGGCCGTTTTCAATGCCCAATAACGGCCGGTTGACAAAACCAGTCAGCGCCACCACCAGCGTCAACACACCACCCATCATAAACCAGGTACGCACCCCAAAGGCATCGGCAAACGGCCCGGCCACAATCAAACTTAGCGGCGACATGGCCATCGCCGCGCTGTTGAGCAAGGTAAATACCCGCCCCTGCATGGCCGGGTCTACTATTGCTTGCAGGATAGCCATGAGCGGCCCATTGGTCAGGGAAATCATACTACCGGCCAGCAGTGCGCTGCCCACCGCCAACCAAAACATAGTGGCCGGGGCCAACCCTAATAAGAAAATGCCGATACCCAGACCCACTAAACCCACCAGGGAGGTATACACGCGCTTCTGAAAACCACCCCACACCCCTAACAAAATACCACCGGCCACAATGCCCAGGCCAAACGCAGCCTCAAGCACACCCAGGTGGATGGCCTCCCCCTGAAAATGCTGCGTAATCAACAACGGTTGCAACGCCGCCAAAGGGGTCAGTAGAAAATTGATGAGCATGGCCATGCCCATCAACATCAAGACAGCAGGCCAGGAAAGGATGTAGCGAAATCCCAGGCGCATGTCCGTCCAAAAGGAGGTTTTGTGGGTACCATCAGCGGCTACGGCCGTGTCTATTTTTTTCGGCTGCGGCACGACAATGAACAGCAACGGCACAATGGCAAACAGCGCCGTCGTCACATCAATCATCAACAGCGCGGGCATGGCCAGGACGCTCACCAGCAGCGCGCCCAACGGCGCGGCCACGATGCTCATGCCGCCTTGTAACATCTGGTTCAACCCTTGAATGCGGGTCAACTGTTCGGCCGGCACCATCAGCGGTGTACTGGCCTGCATCGCCGGCCAGTGGAACGCGCCTCCCAGCGCCCGCACAAATAACAGGGCAAAAACGTGCCAGATTTCCACCGCGCCCGACCAGAAAAGATAGGCCAGCACCAGCGAGGCCAACGCCACCAGGCTGTCGGCCACAAACATCACCCAGCGACGCGGCCAGCGGTCTACCAGCACCCCGGCAAACGGCCCCAACAATACCTGGGGCAGCAGCCCCACCAGCGAAGCCGCCGCCAGAATCGTGGCCGAACCGGTAGCCTTCGTCAGCCACCAGATCAGGGCAAACTGCACCATCTGGCTGCCAAACAACGAAACAGCCTGCCCACCCCACAAGGTAAAAAACGGCCGTAACGACTTTCGATTCTCAGTTGTTGTTTTCTGTTCTATCGGGGAATTCATCAGTCTACTCCATCTATGGATTTACCCGCCCACACTGAAATATGAGCCGACAATCAAAATAATAACGGTCGATATTCAATTTGTCAATATGAATATAAATTTTTATGACATTTGAGTGAATTATTCTGATCAGCACATCAAGACTTAATACTTGTTCCACACTCTGTGTGGAATGAAATCTCGCCACGCTCCGCGTGGCCCGGCGGGGGGAGGCGCGGAGCGCCGGGGGTTGCATTCCACGCAGAGCGTGGACCGAGCCACACACAGGGAAAGAAAGCAAATTGCAACTGGCAAAAAACTGCTGAGTCTTCAGAAAAAAGCAACGCAATAATGCGAAGATGCAAAGTATTTCAGAAAAACCTTCACGCTCTTCGCGCCCTTCACGGATCACCAATTACCGATTACCGATTACGGGTCACGGATGACGGCTCACAGATGACGCGCCCCTAACTTGATAGACGATGATAAAACGGCAGGGTAAACTCCGTGCGATCTACATTCAGGGTAATAGATTTGCGTTCTGTTTCGCTGCCGAAGTCACGCGGCCAGGTCACGTCCACGTCATACGTCAGCCCGGAACGCACACGCACCGGCAGTTCACACAGGAATACGCCATCCCGGTTCGTCGTCCCGGCCACAAACGCCTTCACCCCCTGGCAGCTCACCTTCACCTGCAAGCCATACAAGCCCGGCCCATCCTGGTACTCCTGCACCACGATGCGCAGTTTGACAGCGCGCATCGGCTCTTTGCTGCCAAATCGCTGCCGCACGGCCGTGTTCAAATTTCCACTCGACCCTGATGACGGGGCCGACGGCCGTCGGCTGGTAGAGACCACACGCGGTATCTGATCCTCCGTAATCTGGATTGGCGGCATGGTTATCGGGCGCGGTGGTGGCGGCGGCGTCACCTCCCCTTCCGAAATGGTGATAGCCGGGGCCGGAGCCGGCGTTGGCGGCAGCGGTTCAAGCGGCGGTTCTGGCTCCACCCGCAGCGTCTCGCGGGCAAATTCCGGGTAACGCACCGGCACCGGCGAGCGGAAATACGGCGGCACAGGGGCAATCTCCGGCTGTGACGGCAGTTGCTCCAGAGAAGGGGCTGGTGGCAGCGTGTTACCGGGCGCATACGCCAGTTTACGGGCCAGCTTATCCCGCTCGGTGGCGCTGCGCTGCACCTGCTGGCGAATGAAGTTGGCCGCCCGCCGCAGCAATTGGCCCGCCGGGCTGTGTTCGCCGGGCGGCGTGGCCGGGTCAAGCTGGTAGAGCGGATATTCGCTTTTCCAGGCGTGGGCGGCGATGGCGAGTGAGAGCCAGGGGATGGGAGATGGGGAGACCTGTCCTAAGCCTGGTGGAGGATCAGGAGATTGGAGATTAGGAGATTGGGAGATTGGGAAGGCGTTGCTGGCGGCGGCCAGGGCACGGACTTCGTTGTTTTCGGCCAGACCGGTACCATCCAGCAGATCATACAGGGCCAGGCGCACGGCCGTAGCCCCTTCCACCAATCGCCCAAAATCATTCAACGTGGGGTCATCCACAAACCCACTGGCCCGCAGCAGCGCCTTCGCCCGCGACTCGGTAAATGCGGGTACACGCTCGCCACTGCGGTTCAGGTCAGCCACCAGCCACTCGGCCAACCGCTGCCCAAACACGCCCAAATGGGCGTCGTCAAGATAATTAGAAATGAGGATCGTTGCCTGTTCCCCCATAGTTGGTAATCCGTAATCGGTAATCCGTAATCGGTGGCGGCTTCCAGATGACTGATTACCGTTCACCGATTACCGATTACCCAATATCTCAATATCCCAATACCTAAATCACCACCCCCGTCTCCAGCCGGTGCAGACCTTCCCAGGTGCGCATCAATTCTTCCATATCGGAGACGTTTTCCAGGTCAATTTCCATGGCTTTGCGCATTTCCGGGTCTTGCAGACTGCGATCATGGTTTTTCAACATCGGTTTAACGATGTGCGTATTAAAGTCGCGCTCCGCTTTGGTCGCTTCCAGCCAGAAGAGGCGGCGCAGGCGGGGCAGCAGTTCGTCGTCGCTGAACAGGTCGGTGATGATATCGCCAAAGATGCGGTTCACTTTGACAGCTACATTGTCCAACCGGTCGGCGTAGCTGGCTTCCAGGTCGGCGACCGGGGCGGGGGCGCTTTTGCCTTCGCCCAGGAAGCTGATGTCAAAGTCAGGCGTGGGCTGGCCGGCCGGTTCGTCCAGGATGGTAATGGCAAATTCATCTTCCGGTTGGGCGGCTACGGCCGTAGCCGCCGGATTACTGTTGGCCGCAGGCGTTGGCGCCGCAACCGCTATCTCTTGCCGCACCCGTTCCACGCCATACAGGGCCACGTCCAGCAGCCGCTCGTTAGTGTTCAACGCCAGTTCCCGTTCACCCTCGTCCAGCCGGTGATGGACGGAACGTTCCGGTTTCATCAATTCATACATCGTCGCCTGCTGGCAGACATGGCGGAAACTTTGGGTGACACGGCCGATCAACTGGTTGTAAGCTGCCGACAAGTCCAACGGATCATCAATGGTGACGCCGGGGATGGTATAGGTATAGGCACGGCCGTAGCTGGCCCGCTCCAACCGGCTGTAAATCTCGTGCGCCTCCAACGTGCGCTGCAACTCCGCCGAGATCAGGTCGGCCGCTTCCGGCATAAATTTAGAAACCGAATCCTGCATTACCAGTTCCACCTGGAAGAGGATACGTTTGATGGGAATTTCAATGCCGCTGGTGCCCCAGATCAGGTTGTCATAGGTCACGTCGCGGTCATCCCAATACTCGGTGCCATAACTTTCCAGCAGCGTCTCCACTTCGCGCTGCACCGAATCTTGCACCATGCCCTTGATGCCGTTCAGCGTGGGGCGCAGCAGATTGCGGAAGCGTTCGTCGCTGTTGCTGCGCGAACTAAGTTCCAACAGGGCATTGTGGAAGGCGCGCGGCAATTCTTTTTGCTGGCGCACCAGCACATTCTCAAAGCGCCGCTCCTGCAACTGTTCCCAACTGGTGGCAAAAGGCGGCTGCACGCCACGATGCGCCAGTTGTTTTTCATAGTAGAAGCGCAGCGATTGCAACGAATTGCGGATGCGGGTGGCCGCTTCGCGCAGTTGGCTGCGCACGCGCTCGGTCTTGATGAACTCGATCAGGCTGTCGCGCAGCAAGGGGACTTCGCTGAGGTTGAGCAGAGCTTCGGCCGTGTCTGGGGCCAGGGGATCTTTAGCGTCAATCTGGCCCAGTTGGTCGCGGAATACTTTGAGGATGCGCTCCGTTTCACTGGCAAACTCTTCCGGCGCGTTGTCTGGGTCTTGCACGTACAGGGCAGGCGGGGCCATCACCAGGAAGTAGGGGCGGTTGTTGCCCCGGTCGCGGTACCGTTCCCAATAGTTGGGGGCGATGTAGCGCGTTACTTCCTTTACTTCTAATTCCGCCTGGGGCAGGCCGGAATTGAGCCGGTCAAACGCCTGGCGCACATTGGCGCCGTTCACCGCCAGGAAAATTTTAGAAGCCGCTTCGTCCAGATCGCCGCCGCTCAATCCAAAGAGGCGGTTTTCCTTGATCCAGTGTACGGCCGAAAGCGATTTCATCTCGTCCACGCGCTGGCGGCCGGCGTCCGTCACCAGTACCACCATCGCATCTTCGCGTTTCATCTCTTCCAGGGTGATGGCTTCGTGCAGCTTCATGCCCGCGCCCAGACCGGGCACATCTACGATGCGCAGGTAGCCGTTCATCAGCAGGTTTTCCTGCCCGGCGCGGGGATGGATTTTGAAGGTGGCCGCTTTAATCAGACGAATCTGGCGCTGCTCGGTACCTTTGAAGCCGTCTTCGCGCAGATGTTTGAGGGAGTGTTCGTCGTCAAGAATGAGGCTTTGCGGCGGCGGCGTACCGGCTTTGAACAGCTCTTTGTTGTTTTCGTAGGAATGCATACAGTCGAGCAAGATTTCCAGGTATTCGTCGCGTTCGGTTTTGGCCTGGCCCTCACTGGCGGTGTTAATATCTTTGATGTCGCTGCGCGCCTGGTCCCGTTCGCCGTCGTTGGTGATGTCGAAGGCGGGCAGTTCGGCCAACTGGCAGAGGCGGCGAACCCGCCCGGCAAATTCGTCCTTGCTCCAATAGTTGAGTACCAGGGATTCGGCCTCGCCTTCTTTAGCTTGCTCGATGTAGACGATGGTGCCAGTCACGGCCGTGACTGCCCCCGTCGGCAGCAAATTGCGGCCCAGCAAGGCGTTGATGAGCGTGCTTTTGCCCACGCCGGTGCCGCCAAAAAAGACCAACGTATAGGTACGCTGCGCCAGGATTTTTTGGGCTTC
Source organism: Anaerolineae bacterium (assembly GCA_019637635.1). GTDB lineage: Bacteria > Chloroflexota > Anaerolineae > Promineifilales > Promineifilaceae > CAADGU01. Next base: position 40,703 of record JAHBVI010000017.1, on the reverse strand, counting down.
GTCTATGCTTTGTTGCGCCTGGGGCACGGCACGAATGAGGTAATCGCGGGTCTGGTCAATGGTTTGCTGCAACTGCACCCACTGTTCCACCTGCGCCGGGCTGATGTGGGGGAGGGTTTCTAGTTGCGTGCGTAGTTCTGTATATTTGTCTGCTTTTTTGGACATGGGGTCTCCTGGGGAAATTATGAATTATGAATTATGAAGGATGAATTTTCATCCCGTGGGCTGCTGCCCGCATCGTCTCCTGATCGTGTATCGCATATTCCGTATTGCCTGCTGCCATACGAGATTTTTTTGATGTGGCTGGTGTTATTGTACACCATCATGCAACCCGGCGGGGGTACATGACACTGGTTTATACGCAAAGGTGTAGAACCGGTTGCAGCGGTAATCGGTAATCAGTAATCGGTGATCGGTAATCGGTCGCTCGTCACTCGTCATTGCTATCCCAGGCGTTTCCATCAGCAAGTTACAAATTACGGGTCACGCCTCGCGCATCACGGGTTACGGCAAACGGATAGGGACAAATTGCCCAGGTAAGATAGTTAACGTTTTGTAGGAATGGGGTTGATCTGGGCATTGGCCTATGGTATCCTGCCAATTGTGACGCACTGCGTCACGGAGGCGATAGAAAGAATATGATCATGGAACGTAAGATGACGCATCACAAAACGATGCAAACAGTAACAAAAACAGGGAAACAGATAACGGCACGGCCGTTGACCAACTACGATGCCCCCTATCTGGTAGATATCTTCGAACACATGTCACCGGAGAGCCGCTATCGCCGCTTCCAACAATCCTTAGAGAATCCCAACCCGAAGCAGGTGTGGGAAGAAGCGGAAAAAATTGCGCAGATGGAAGATGAGCAGCAAGGGGGGTTCATCGCGTTTTGGCAGCGGACCTTCCTGCCAGATGTGCCGGTTGGTGCGGCCCGCTATGTGCGGCTGGATGAGACTACGGCCGAAATGGCGATGTCTATCCGCGACGATATGCAGGGAGAAGGTATTGGCACCTGGCTGCTGCAATTAGCCATAGACGATGCTGTCGCCAACGGCATCCGCCTTCTGGTGGGCAGCGCCCTGAACGACAACGACGCCATCTGGCGCGTATTGGACAAACTCGGCTACCCCTACCGCCGCAAACCAGATGGGTTGATTTCAGAAATTGAGGTAGATATCGGCGAAGAACAATAGCTGGTCGCCCGTTCAGCGAGGTTTTCTAAGGCGGGGGAGGCAGCGGAATGGTGCTGCGCATGTAGCTGCCAGAACCCCGCGCCAGGACACGGCCGTCGCCATCCACCGCCTCTGCCTCGGCAATAAACAACCGGCGGGATTCATGCACTACCCGCCCCACTGCCCGAATCTCCCCGGCTGCCACGGGGCGCGTAAAGTAAATGTTGAACGAAGCCGTCAGAATGGCAAAGTCCTTCACCAGCGAACTGACGGCAAAGGTGCCGGCGTCGTCTAACAGCTTGAAGTAGACAGAACCATGCACCACCCCGCCCCCATGCAGATAATCGGAGCGAATGGGCAGCACAATTTCCGCCCGCCCTTCGCTAATGTCAATCTGTGTGGTGTAATGTTGGTTGCACGGATTGGTACGGTAAATCCACCTCAGCCGGTTGAAATGCGCCTCGTTGAGCATAAAAACTCCTGCAAGGGCTGGTGGTTAGTGGCTGGTATCAGCAACCAGCCACTAACCACCAGCCCCAGGAAACACGGTAATCACAATCGGCAGCCGGGTGAAAGCGGGAATGACAACTTCTGGCTCGGCCAGGTGCAGGCCGGTGGAAGTACCGCCATCCAGATTCAAGGCTACGTCCAGATTGAGGTCAGATTCAGCCAGCCAGACGCTTAACTGATGCAGGGTAAAACTGCCCCAGGGCGCCAGGATGAAGAGGACACGGCCGTCGCCATCCTGCGCCACCACTGTCCGCCGCGCCGCGGCCCCATCTTCATCCGGGTAACCCATCTGCCCCCCCGGTTTTAGCAGCATGGGAAAGGATTGCAGCGCATAGCGCAGGGATTCATTGGGGTTATACGGCCGTACACCCAACCACCTCACCTCTGGCCCCCCTTCTGTTACGGCAAACATCCCGGCAAAATCGCCATAAGTACGGCCGTTGGCCTGCCCCTCTATCACCGTCAGCCCGGTAGCCACAAACTCCTCGGTGAAAAAGCCGCCGTTCACCACCAGCAGCGCCCCTGTCTCTGCCTGCCACTGCGCCAGCGTTTGCGGTTCGCCGGGACGGTAGGCTATCCGAAATTCATACAACGCCGGGTCAATGCGAAATATGGAGAGTTCTTCGCGCACACGGCCGTCGGCCGCCAACAACCGTATCACCCGCTGCTCCAGGCCGGGGTGCAGCGTTTGCCAGCCGGTGTCGGGTGGAGGGGAGGGGGTAGGAGGTGAGGGCGGCGAAGACGCCGGGGTGAGCAGGTGAGGGGGTGAAGAGGTGGGGGCCACTGAAGAGGTGATGAGCATACAGCCCATCAGGCAGATAAGGCAGGCAATACCTGCCACCAACCACTTACCACCCGCCACCCGCCTACTCATCTTGCAGCACAATGCGGGTGCGGTGGATGCGCGCCGCCAGGGGATCAATACCCAATGCCAGCAGCACCTCATCCGGCCGGCCGGTGAGGGAGGGTTGCAGCAGCAGGCGCATTTGGATGTGGGCCAGGTCGTCAGCCATCTCTAGCAGGCACAGGTCGAGCAGCAACGGCCGTAAATCATATACCTTCAGCTTCCCCTTATGTTCCCGTTCCCGCAACAGTTGGGGGGCCGCCAGCAGCGCCGCCATCTGCGCCGCCAATTCCTGCCGGTCAACCGGGTCTAGCGGGGTCGCCACATAGGTAGATTCCACCGTGCTGGCCTGTAACGAAGGCGCTGGCAGCGGCACGTCGGCCATGTGATACACTTCAATGCCGGGGGCCATACGGGCCATCAACTGCTGCCGCGCCTGCTCCGGCTCCACCCGTTCCATCATCAATACATCCGCCAGTTCATACTCACTGGTATAGCCCAATGGCAGCGCCGTTGCCATTTGCAGCCGGGGGCGGCGGTTAAACCCGTGCGTATAAGCCACCGGCAAATTGGCCCGGTTCAGCGCCCGCTCCAACGCCCGCGCCAGGTCTAAATGGCTGATATACCGCGCCGGGCCGCCTTTACCAAACGTCATCCGTAATCGTTGTACATAGTCTGCTTGCATAGTGGGGCAATTGTAGCCCGCGCCCTCCATTCGTGAAAATGGCCCAGCCGGGTTACAATCGCCTACCATGAAACGCTCACGCATCACGCATCACGTTTTACGTTTTACGTTTTTTGCTTTTTTCCTGGCTGCCTGCGAACGGCCCGACCCGGAAGTGACGGTTTTATCCACCGGGGGCCTCACGGCCGTGCCCCCCACTCTGGCGGCGCTCTCCTTTGAGCAGCTCGGCGTGGCGCCGCCAGAAGCGGCAGCCCCCGTCGTTCCCCTCTCTGCGGCTGTGGTGGATATGCCCACCCCCACGCCAGACCCACCCCGTTACGATCCACACAGTGTAGGCGGCCAACAAACGCACACCATCAGTCCCGGCGATACCCTGAACTATCTGGGGCAGTTTTACGGCGTTTCGCCTGATGAAATTGCGGCGCTCAACCAGATACAGCTAACAGACATTCTGTATATAGGCCAGCAGTTACTTATCCCTGGGCAGGCAAGCCAGGTAGGCCCCTCCTTCAAGATTATTCCTGACAGCGAACTGCTGTTTGGCCCGGCGGCTAAAGGGTTTTATGTACGGCAAACGGCCGTACCCCACAATGGCTTTCTGCTGCGTTACATTGAAGAGGTGGAAGGCAAACGGCTGGAAGGCCCGGAAATTGTGGAACTGGTGGCCCACCGCCATAGTGTGAACCCACGTTTGCTGCTGGCGTTGTTGGAATACCGCAGCGGCTGGCTGACCCAATCAACGCTGCCCGAATCGCAGCAGAAATACCCGTTTGGCAAGAGCGGCGCGGCCTATGAGGGACTGTACCGGCAGCTGAGTTGGGCGGCGAATGAACTGAATTGGGGGTATTACGGCCGTGCCGAAGGCAACCTGCACACCTTTGCCCTGCCCGATAAAACCCGCATCACCTTCGCCCCGGACATCAACGACGCCACCGCCGGCGTGCAGCGTATGTTGGGCGGCGCGGACACCATCACCTATGAAAACTGGCTGCAAGATGTGGGGCCAACCGGCTTCTTTGCCACCTATGAACGGCTCTTTGGCAGCCCTTTTGCCCTGGCAATTGAACCGGTCTGGCCTTCGACCCTGGTGCAGCCCGCCTTCCAACTACCCTGGCCCAATGGCGAGACGTGGTACTTCACCGGTGGGCCACATGGCGGCTGGAACAGCGGTTCTGCCTGGGCGGCGCTAGACTTCGCCCCGGAGGCTGACGTGCTAGGCTGTTTTGACTCTGACGCCTGGGTCACGGCCGTGAGCGATGGCATTGTCACCCGCAGTGGTTTTGGCGCGGTGGTGGTAGACATGGACGGCGACCGGTATGCCGGGACGGGCTGGGCCATCACCTATATGCACCTGGCCGACCGCGACCGCATCCCTGCCGGTTCGCCGGTACAAACGGGCGACCGCCTGGGGCACCCTTCCTGCGAAGGCGGCTTTTCCGATGGGACGCATGTGCATATTGCCCGGACGTATAACGGCCGTTGGGTCTCCGCCGATGGCGACCCCGCGCGGGGAGGTATTCCTTTTAACATGGGCGGTTGGGTCTCCCAGGGCGTAGGGCGTGAGTATGATGGGTACCTCATTCGCGGCGCCGTCAGCAAAGAGGCGTGCGCCTGCCGTGAGGCGAGTAATGCCATTACGTGGGAATAAGGGAGAAGGTAGTCCTTAATCGGTAATTGGGATGGGGTTGGTCTGGAGATTGTTTCACCAGGACAGTTTTCCGTCACCCTGTCAACTACAGCAGATGGCGCATCATGTCGGCTACGGCCGTGTACACCGGTGAATCGTCGGGTAATTCGATTAACGGCCGTCCGCTGTACTCAAACGCCACCAGTTCCTCATCTGCCGGCACCAATCCCAACAACGGCACATCCATCTGCCCGATCCGCTGCTGCAACGGCAGCGGCAGTTCCCGTGGCGCCCGATTGAGCACCAGATAACTATTGGTGATGCGAATATCCAGCTCGTGCCGGAACGCGGCAATGCGTTCGGCGGCCACAATCCCCCGCTGCGTGGCGTCGCTGACGATAATCAGGTGATCCACATCTCGCGTGGTGCGGCGGCTGAGATGCTCCATGCCCGCCTCGTTGTCAATGACCACGGAGCGGTACTGACGGCTGAGGCTGTCTATCACCTCGCGCAAATTGTGGTTCACGGCACAGTAACAGCCCGGTCCTCCGGCTGTCCCATGGCGATCAGGTCAAAAACGGTCGCCCTCCGCCAGCGACGAACGCACGTTGTAATCGAGGTACTCCCGTTTGCTCACGCCGCCGGACAGCGCCCCCATCGCCGCCCCCGTTGCCGTCAGCGACTGTTTCACCTGCGCCAGCATGTCCTCCCGGATTTCACCAATTGTCCAGCCCAGTTCCAGCCCCAACACCATGTTCAAATTACTGCTGGGGTCGGCGTCAATAGCCAGCACGGAACCGGACTGGTTCTGCGCCAGATATTTAATCATCATGCCGGCGACGGTGGTTTTACCCACCCCGCCTTTTCCGGCCAGGGCGATTGTTGTAGTCATAGTTAAAGGAGATTGGAGATCGGAGATTGAAGCGAACCAATCTCTAATCTCATTGTTTACAAGTTAAGGTTTTCTGGCAAATGTCAAGGGCAAAAACAAAACCTCTGTTGACCAACACCGCCCGGTGATCAATCACCGGGCTAAACATCGTCGCCCCATCAATGGGGCTGGATGCTCTGCCAGCCGGATTTATCCGGCGCTACCGACCAGCCAGGGCATTCATGCCCTGGCGATAGGGGCCGTAGAACCTGCTTGACGAATTCAAAATATGCTTAACTTGTAACCAATGCTCTAATCTCTAATCTCTAATCTCTCCATCATTTTTATCGCTTCCTCTTTTAATGCAGGCACATGGTCATACACGGCCGTGCCCATCCGATCTGCTTCCTGTACCCCGGCGTCTGTGGGCAGCAGCCCCAAAATGGGCAAACCGGCGGCGTGGGCGTGCAGGAATTCGGCTTCTTCCTCGCTGCCCACCTTGTTGCCCACCAGCCACAGCCGTTCCAGGCCAATATCGTGGGCGAGTTTTTGAATTTGCACGGCCGTGCCCAAACTCCGCTTTGTCGGCTCCACCACAATCAACAGGGCATCCACAAAATCCACCGTCGCCCGCCCCAAATGCTCCACCCCGGCATACATATCCAGGATCAACACGTCATCTTTGCGGAAGAGCAAATGGGTGAACAACGTTTTGAGCATGGCGCTCTCCGGGCAAATACAGCCGGAACCGCCCGTCTCCACCGTGCCCATCTCCAACAGCCGCACACCACGATGCAGCACACTGAACCGTTCGGGAATATCATCCACGCGCGGATTGAGGGTAAAAAAGCCGCCAAACGACCCCGGCTGCGCCCCGGTGCGCTCGGCGATCAGCTCTTCCATCTCCACGATAGGACGCAGCCGCGCCCGCAGTTCCGCCGGGAAGCCCAACGCCCCCGCCAGGCACGGCGACGGGTCGGCGTCTACGGCCAACACCTGCTGCCCGGCGTCGGCATACGCCTGCGCCAACAGCGCCGCCAGCGTCGTCTTACCCACACCCCCTTTGCCACTAATCGCCAGTTTCATTTTTGTAAATAGGTGGTGATTTGTTTGCCAAATTCGCGCAGGTCAGCACGGCCGTTTTGCAGAATATCGCCCACAATCACCGGATCAACCACCAGATAATCATGCACCAGGATGTTGCGGAATCCGGCAAACGGCGCCAGTTGCGTCGCTAATTCGGCTTCGATCACGCCTTTGTTGCCCAACTCCACAATCGCCTGACGATAGCTTTCCACCGACACATCATAATCACCGGCCACAATATGCATGGCAATATCCACAACAGCCTGGGCCGCCAAAAGCAAACTGTGTTGGGTAGCCCGGTACTTCACAAAATCAGCCGTTAACTCTTGCAGGCTGAATTGGGCATAGTAATCCAATTCCTGGAGATAATTCTTCAAGGCGTTCAGCCTTACCAGAACAGTTTCTTGATCGGTCATAGCTAATCGGCGAAATAGGCCAGGGTGTATTTTTCATTGACACGGCGGATGGGCCTGGTATCCTCATAATCGCGCATCGTGTCCAGGATAAATTTCACACGGACAGCATCATCAGCACAATAGAGGACACGGCCGTCCACATACACCCGATGTCGCAAGAGAGGAGTGGCTTCGGCCAGGTCAATGACCTGCACATCATGGCGCTGCCAGATGTCACCCAATTGCCCACTCAGTTCGAGCAACCGCCGGAAACGATCCGGTTTGCTCAAATTGGGCGCAAACAAGACAGCCACATCCACATCGGACAACAAACCCGCCTCGCCACGCGCCTGAGAGCCATACAGATACGCCAACAGCACTTCCTGTTGGGCAAATAACTGTTCCACCTCCTCTATTTGGAATGAGATGTTGAGGTGATTCATAGGCGTATTATAGTGGAAATCGCCTTATCTCAGAAATCAGCGACAGGCGCTAAGAAATCTGCGCGTCAACATGCTGCCCAGGATGGCGCAGGCGTCGGTGGGCAAATGGTGAGATATGTGGGCGTCAAACAATATCTGGTATGCGGTGGGGAATTCCTCATCCCCCAGCCAGCAGACAACCAATATGCCCACCAGGGGCAACGGTTGGAAACTGAAAGCCACGTCCGCAAAGGATTCCGATTGGCCGCCCAGAGTCACGGCCGTGGCCGTAAACCGCGGCACATCTTCGCCAAATGCCTGCGCCAGTTCGGCCCGCAACTGCTGTACCCGCCGCGCCAGACCCGTTGCCGTCAATTCAGGCATATCTCTGGCTGCGCCAGTTGTGGCCGGGCCAGACCCACCTCCGTGACGATACGCGGCACAATCTCTTCCCAGCCCACCGCCATCAGGTGAATGCCGTTCACGCCCTGTTTGCCCTTGATCGCCTCGATGAGTTCCAAAGCAATTTGCACCCCTTCTTCGGCCACGCCATCCCCGGCTGCTTCCAGCCGCTTGAGGATGGGCTGCGGAATGAAGACGCCGGGCACGTCGTCGTTCATGTAGTGGGCCATTTTCAGGGTCTTCAACGGCGTGATGCCGATGAGAATGTACACCTTGTCCAGGATATTGCGTTTTGCCAGTTCGTTCAGCCAGATTTCCAGCCCGTCCGGGTCATAGACCAGGTTGGTCTGGAAGAACTGCGCCCCGGCGTTCACCTTTTTGTGTTCGCGGATCGCCTGGAATTCGGGGCGGGAAGCAAAAGGCGCGCCGGCTGCACCCAGGAAGTATTGCGGGCGGAATTTGAGGTTACGGCCGTCCAGATATTTCCCCTCATCCCGCATCCGCCGCAAAATCCAGAGCATCTGCACGGAGTCAATGTCAATCACATCCATGCGGCCCTGCGGCGGCGGCCCCATGCGGGCATGGTCGCCAGACAGACAAAGGATGTTGCGAATGCCCAGCGCGCTGGCCCCCAGCACTTCTGCCTGCAAGCCGGTGCGGGTGCGGTCACGGGCGGCAATTTGCAGCACCGGTTCGGCGTCGTGTTGCAGCGCCATCGTGGAGCAGGCAATGGAGGACATACGCGGCGTGGCTGAGGGACAGTCGGTGAAGTTGACGGCGGCTACATACGGCCGTACCAATTCCACATTGCGGCACATCGCCCCCGTGGCGGCGCTCATGGGCGGGGCTACTTCGGCCGTGACCACAAATTCGCCCGCCTTCAGCCGTCGCTCCAGTTCCGAAACTGGTTCATCGTAAGCGGGGGCGTGGTATTCAGCGTCACCCTGCCACCAATCCGGCTGGCGCACCGGGCGAAACACGGCGTCCCAGGTGGCGGCGCGGGCTTCTTTGTCCCGTTTCACCAGGGCAGTGAACACCTTTTTGGTACCCACCACCTGCACCTGCCGCATCACGTCGCCCCACGTCTCGCCGCCCACCTTGTCCCAATCCAGCGGCGGCAGCACTTCCAGCAGCATCTCCTGCCGCCCCATTTTGAAGGCGCGCTCGTAGATTTCATACCAGATGCACGGCCGTGTCTCATCCACGTAACAATGCGCTTCCGTCGAGCCGCCGCACGGCCCGTTGCGCGCCCCCTTCGGGCACTCCATGGGGCAGATAAAGGCCGTCTCTTGCAGCAAACAGTTGCCACACATCCGGCAGCCAAACAGCGGCCCTTTGCTCACGCGCTCCACAAAGGCCAGCGCCCGCTGCCCCTTGCTCACTTTCTTAAACGGATAATAGGCCGGCTGCCAGCGCCGTCCGGGGGTAAAGAGAGGCATGATAGCCCTCCATTCGTGATGCGTGATGCGTGAGGATATTTCACGGGTCACGCATCACGCATCACGCATCCATCTTTCACAACATCGGCAGCAAATAATCATACGCGCTCAGCGCCGCCTTCACGCCTTCGCCGACCGCCACCAACACCTGCTCGGCGTAAATGTTGGTCACGTCGCCAGCGGCAAAGATGCCGGGCACACTGGTACGGGCATATGGGTCCACTTTGATGAAGCCACGGCCGTCCAATTCCACCAGACCCGCCACCATTTGGGTATTCGGCCGTAGCCCTTTCTCCACAAACGTGCCGTCGGCTTCCAACTTTGTTTCCTGACCCAGCCGGTCTTTGACCACCACCGTGTGGCAGTAGCCATTGCCTTCCACCCGCGCCACCTGGTAATGGGGCAGGATGGTGACGTTAGCCGCCGTCTGTAACTTCTGCCCCAACGGTGTGTGCAGTGCCCGCTCCGACGGCCCCACCACATGCACATGATGGGCCACCGTTGCCAGTTCTGCCGCCGAACGCAGCGCCAGTTCATCCTCGCCAATGACCACCGCGTCCTTATCAATAAACAGCGGCGCATAGCTCAAAGCCGAGTAACACAGCCCTTTAGACAGGTACTCCCGCTCGCCGGGCACGTTCAACCACTCCTGGCGTGTGCCCGTGGCCAGCACCACCGCCCGCGTCTCCAGCTCGCTGCCCTGCATGGTACGGACCACAAAACCATCGGTCGTTTTCTGCACTTGCTCCACCCGATCCATCAAGCGCGTAAAGTGCAGGTATTCCAACTCACTCTTGAACTTATTCACCACTTCAATGCCGCGAATCACCTGGTAACTTTCCACGTCCGGCAGATTGAGGTGATAGTTCGTCTTGCCGCCCAAATCTTCGGAAACGAGCAGCACGTTCAACCGTTTGCGAATGGCGTAAATGGCCGCCGTCAACCCCGCCGGCCCACCACCAATGACAATTAAATCGTACATGGCAAACCTCCATTACGTGACAAGTGATGCGTGATGCGTGAAAAATCACTCACGCATTACGTATCACGCATCACTCCTCCGGTACCGGGGCAATAAACCCCTCATCCATCATCATTTGCGTCAGGTTGCGGGAACGGCCGATCATTGCCAGCGCATGTTGGTACAGTTCGTCGTAGCTCTTCGTCAGACGGGCCACACCTTGTTCCTGCGCCTTCATGCCCACCGCCGCCGCTTCACGGGCAAACACCTGCCAATCTTCCATGCTCGGCAGCAGATGTTCGTCGTCCAGGTCATCGCCAATAAAGTCAGCCAGCGCCTCGGCGGCAGCAAAACACATCTCGTCCGTAATCGTCTTGGCCCGCACGTCCAGCGCGCCCCGGAAGATGCCGGGGAAACCCAGCGAGTTATTCACCTGGTTCGGGAAGTCTGACCGACCGGTAGCCACAATGCGCGCCCCCGCTTCCAGCGCTTCCCAGGGCCAGATTTCCGGCACCGGGTTGGCGCAGGCAAAGACGATGGCATCTTTGTTCATCCGTTCCACCCACTCCGGCAAAATGGTGCCCGGCCCCGGCGTGGAGAGGGCGATGACCACATCCACCCCTTCCATCGCTTCGGGAATACCACCCTGGCGCAGGTCGCCGTTGGTAATCTGGCACAGCCGCCACTTGTCCACGTACTCATGGCGGCGCATTTCCAGGTCGCGGCGATGCGGCCCCAGAATGCCCTTACTGTCCACCATCGTGCATTTGGTCGGGTCGGCCCCCCGGCCAAAGATAAGCCGCGAGCAGGCCACATTGGACGCGCCGCTGCCGACAAAGGTGATGCTTACGTCTTCGATGCGTTTGCCTACCAGCTTCAGCGCATTCATCAACCCCGCCAGGGTGACGGTAGCCGTGCCTTGCTGGTCATCGTGCCAGATGGGGATTTCTGCCTTTTCGCGCAGGGTGTCCAGGATGCGGAAACATTTGGGTTGGGAGATGTCTTCCAGGTTGACGCCGCCAAAGGCCGGTTGCAGCATCAACACGGTTTCGATGATTTTGTCCGGGTCTTTGGTGTCCAGCATGATGGCTACGCCATCCACGCCACCCAGATATTTGTAGAGCAGGGCTTTGCCCTCCATCACCGGCAGGCCGGCTTTAGGGCCGATGTCGCCCAGCCCCAACACTCGTGTGCCATCGCTGACAACGGCGACGGTGTTCCATTTGTTGGTGTAATCGAATACGCGCTCTGGCTCGGCCTGGATCGCCTTGCAAGGGGCGGCTACACCCGGCGTATACCAGATCGAAAAATCATTCAGATCGCGCACGGCGCATTTGAGTGCCATTTCCACTTTGCCCCGGTAAAACGGGTGCAATGCCATGGCGTCGGCCGACGGTTTCTGCGCTTTTTTGAGCAGTTCGTCTATGTCAACGCGCTTTTTATCGGTGAACATATTGACCTCCTTGGCGGTGATCCGTAATCGGTAATCGGTTCACGGGTTACGGTTCACGGATTACCGGCCTTAAGCAAACGCCTCCTGTTGTAGATAGGCATCTGCGTAAATCACTTTGTTCAATAGAATTTCCACGGTCTTCCAGATAGCGGCCTGTTCCGGGTCGTAGAGGTCTACGTCGTTGATGTCTGGCTCTTCCATGTTGGCGATGTGGTCGTGGATGGAGAGGTAGAGGCGGTTCACGGCCGTACTCCCATCCCGCGCCTCAATCACCCGCACCACCTCCTTCAACTGTGCGTCAAAGGGGTCGGCGATCATCATTTGCAGCCCCACGCCCATGAGCATGGCGCAGTAGACCCGGTTGATCAGCGGCCGATTTTCACGCGGCACGGCATTGGAGACGTTGGACAACCCCACGGAAATGGGCGGCGGCGGGTCCCAGGCAAATTGCAGGGTGCGCACGGCTTCAATCAGGTGCGGGCAGTATTCCTGGCAGCCGGAAACGGTCAGCACCAGCGGGTCAATGATCAGGTCGCTGATGGGAAAATCAATCTCCAGGGCGCGGGGGATCAGCGATTCCAGGGCAATGTTGACCCGTTCGTCGGCGGCGACCGGGATGCCGCTCTTGCCCATCGTCAGGGCGATCAGGCGGGTGTTGTACTGTTTGGCTACCAGGGGCACTTTTTCCAGCCGTTCCGGTTCCGCCGAAGTGGAGTTGATGATGGGCTGTACTTTTGTCACCTTTTTCAGCCCGGCTTCAATGCCCACAATGTTGGTGCTGTCAAAACAGAGCGGCACATTCACCACTTCTTCCATCAGTCCCACCATCCAGGGGAATATCTCTTCACCATCTGCTTTGCGCGGCCCCAGGTTCAGGTCAAGGGCGTTGGCCCCCGCCGCTACCTGGCGCACGGCCAAATCTTGAAAGAAACGGCCGTTCCGCTCCTTGAGCGCCTCTTTGACATTTGCCGAAATGATGTGAATGTTTTCACCAATGATATACATAGGGTTCTCCTTTTTGGAGATTGGAGATCGGAGACTGGAGATTGAGAAATAAATCTCCGTGATGGTTCAAATGTTGAATATCTTGCTTTACAAATTGAGACTACAACGGATAGGGAAAATAACGGATTACTCGACAGAACTATCCGTTTATTTCAGAATCCGTTGTAGTCATTGTTAAGATGAAAACCAACTGGTTGAACCATGCCAAATCTCCAATCTCTAATCTCCTAATCTCTCAATCTCCATCCCCTGCCCCACCGACGGAAACCGGCTCATTTCCGTGTGTGGCAGGAACAGGGCTGAGGTAAACGCCTCATAAAAACTGTTATCCGCCGAGAGTTCGATGTAGGTCATGCGGGCGGCGATGTCGCTGATACGCTGTTGGGCGGTCTGGCTGAGCAGGGCATAATAGGCGCCCAACACGGCCGTATTGCCCAAAAACTTAAATTGCTCCCAGGGCTTGTCCGGCAGCAGCCCAATCTGAATGCCCTTCTCCACGTTGATGTATTTGCCAAATGAGCCACCGATCAACACCTGTTCTACGGCATCCAGCGGCACACCGACGCTCTCGGCCAATACCGCCATCCCGGCGTACACAGCTGCTTTGGCCCGGATCAGATTGTCAATGTCCACGTGGGTGATGGTGATGTCACGGCCGTGCCAGCTTTCATCTGCCCAGGCCACCACATATTCGGGGCCATTCTCCCCCTGGCGAATGCGTTTTGTGTCCAGATGTTGGTTCAAATGGCCGCCCTTATCAATCACCCCGGTCAGGAACAGTTCCGCCAGCAAGGAAATCAGGCCACTGCCACACAGACCACGCGGTTTTTCGTTGCCGATGACACGCAGCGTAGGTTCAAAGGTACGGCCGTCAATCCACACCTCTTCAATCGCCCCCCGCGTGGCCCGCATTCCGTCTTGCACACCCGCCCCTTCAAAGGCCGGCCCGGCCGAGCAGGCGCACGTCACCAGCCACTCTCGGCCGCCCAGCACAATCTCGCCGTTGGTGCCAATATCCATAAACAGGCTCACCGCCAGGGCATCATCCAGCCCGGACGACAGCGCCCCGGCGGTAATGTCCGCGCCCACATAGCTGGCGACACCGGGCAAACAAATCACCGTTCCCGCCGGGTGCATGTCCAGGCCAATTTCGGCGGCGGTGAAGGTAGGGGGGTGGTTCACGGCCGTGACAAACGGACTCAGCCGGATACTCTCCGCCGGAATCCCCAACAGCAGGTGCATCATCATGCTGTTGCCGACGATGGTGGCTTTGTAAATGTGAGATTGGAGATTGGAGATTGGAGATTGGGCAATCTCTAAATCTCTAATCTCTGATCTCTGATCTTTACCCACTTTCTGCCCCACCCGCTCAATCAGCGTATTGATACTCTGCAACACCAACTGCCGCAGTTCCGCCTGCCCGTTGTTTTTGCTGGCGTAAATGGCGCGGGATATCACGTCCTCGCCGCAGCGAATCTGGCGGTTGTATTCGGCCGCCTGCGCCAACACTTCGCCGCTTAACAAATCCACCAACCACACGGAAACGGTGGTGGTGCCGATGTCAATAGCCAGACCAAGCAGGGGCGTTTCAGTGTGGCCGGGGAGGAGGGCAATCAACCTCCCGGAGGTTTTTGAACCTCCGGGAGGTTCGCCCACATCTATCACGGCCGTGACCTGCCAATCCCCCGCCCGCAAAACAGAACCTAACTGGCGCAGGAGTGGTAGGGAGATTTGCAGATTTTCAATGCCGGTTTGGGCTCGGGCGACAAGTTCTTGTCGCAATGCCGTTTGCAGGCGGCTCCAATCATCCCGTTGGTCATCCAGCGTTGGCGGCGGCAGCGTCAGATAAAGGCGGCGGATTGTCTGGTCGCGCTGCGGGTCATACCCGGCGGGCACGGTTACTTCGGCCACCATGCGATCTGTCGTCAGCGCGCGATCCAATGTTTCCTGGGTGGGTACAATGACCTGGGCATCCCCTTCCACTACCGCCTGGCAGGCCAGGGCATAGCCCGCAGCCACATCCGCCGCCGACAGCCGCAGCGTGCTGCGCCGCCGCACGCCGCCAGCGGCGTCTGCGCCGCCCAAAATCTGCACCGCGCAGCGCCCACAGCGCCCCTGCCCGCCACACGGCTGGGCAATCTGCACCCCGGCGCGCACGGCCGCTTCCGTCAGCAGCGACCCGCCTGGTACCTGAACCGGGCCAAACCCGTCGAAGGAAACGGTAAATTCGGCCATGATGGGTAATTGGGTAATTGGGTAATTGGGTAATTGGGTAATTACGAATTACCCAATTACCCAATTACTTCTTCACGCCGGCAGTCTGCCCATTGCCCCCAAAACCCATTTCATGCACTTGTGACCAAAGTCGAAGAACATCAAGGGGCAGCCGCCGTCAATGACGACGATATTATTTTCACGGCATACGGCCGTCGCCTTTTCCGATACGCTCGTGCCGCCGAAGGTATTATTGTGCATCCACACACGGGGGACATGAGCGGCCACACAATCCTGCACCACCTGTTCCGTCACCGCCGGGCTGGTGACAATCACCATGCCATCCACCCCACCCGGCACCGCCTGCACATTGGGGTAACAGGGATCACCCCCAGGTACGGCCGTCATGTTGGGGTTGATGGCAAACACCTCATACCCTTTAGCTTGAAATGCTTTGTAAATCAGGTTCGCCGTTTGCTTCTCATCCCGCGAGACACCGGCAAAGGCAATCCGTTTGTGAGAAAGAAATTCGTTGGCTAATTCGTTAAAGTTGCTCATAAGTTTTTTCGTAATGCGTGATACGTGATGCGTGAAACAATTCTCACGGGTCACGCATCACGCATCACGCTAAGGCCTGCTTCATAAACTTCGGCACATCCACCGCTTCGCGGGGGCCGACCTTCACTTCCCAATCGGGTAGTTCACCTTCTACTTCGCCGGAGAGCACGGCCGTGTGCCCCGGCAGTACCAGGCGTTTCCGGCTTACTTTGTCGGCCACGTTGAACCGCTTCACATCTTTGGCAATGCGTTCGGCGTCAAATTTGCCCGCCGCCCATGCCGTCAGCACACTCATCCCTTCCGATTCCGTCACCAGCAGCCAGGCCGGCAGCCCCGCGCTCTCCACCTCGTTCTTCACGCTGAAATAGGTGATGGAGAAATTGGTCGTCACCAGCACCGGGTCATCGGGGCCGGGATTGTTGATTTCGTACAGGCCGGGTTGTACCTGGATCGGCTTTTGCGGGTCGGTGTAGATGTTCTGGCGCAGCACCAGCAGCGGGTACGCCGTCTCTGGCGCAACGTGGTCGAGGATGACAAAACTGCCATATTTGCCAATCGCCTGCGCTGCCCAGATCGTCTCCATCTCCGGCGTCGGCGCGTCGCCAGGGATGTTCAAAATGGGGTAGCCCAGAGCGCGGAAGGTTTGTTTCAGGGCCATGCGCCGCGCTGTGCTATTGGCCGTCAACGTGCCGTGCAGCCCCCGCTGCGCCGGGCAAATGACGATGTCTTCCACCCCGGCTGCCTTCACCTTTTCCGTCAGCGCCGCCATCTCATCTAACGTTTCCGCCTGCACCGCCAGGGCCGCCTGGTGGGCCTTGGCCACATCCACCATCGCCTGCCAGTTATCGGCCGTAGCGAAGGCGAATAAGAGTTTTTGATCCACAGATTTCACAGATAGCACAGATTTTTCTTCTTTAATCTGCGTAATCTGTGGATTCCCTAACTCTTCCGGCCCGGCAATGAGAATGAGGGGCAGATGGGTGATGGCGCGCACGGCCGTAATCACCCCCACAAAATCCCCGCCCCGCGCCTGCACGGCAATCCCGTCCCATTTCAGGTCAATGCCCACGTAATCCACATGGTATGCGGCAACGGCCGTGACTTTTCGCTTAATCTCCTCTACCGGTTCATCATCATACACGCGCAAAAACAGACCGGTAGGGCTGAAAAAGCGTTTTTCGTGCCGGAACAGCGCCACTTCATTGCCGGATAACACTTCGTAGCCGTTGGACTTGAGTGTCAACGGCCGTACCGGTGGCGCGGCCGCTTCCGATAACTGCGCCTTCGCCTCTTCGCTCACCGTCGGGCACAGCGACAGCTCCACCTGCTTCGCCGCCAGCTTCATGGCAAATGCCAGACAGGTGGGAAAACCACACTCCTTACAATTCGTCTGCGGCAGCAGTTTGTAGATTTGGATACCTGAGAGAGCCATGTTTTTCTCCGTGATGCGTGATGCGTGATATGTGATGCGTGAAAAATGGGTTACGCATCACGCATCACGTATCACGCCGCTTTCACCAGATCATTGATCGCGGCTTGCACCCGCCGCACCGCCTCCGGGTGGCGCAGGGTGAGGATGTTGGCGCCGGATTCGATGAGCATGACGGCCGTCACCGTTTCCCACGTGATCGCCCGTTCTGCCCAATCGCCCCAGGCCGCCGGGACGCCGACGCCGACTTTGGCCTCTTTGGTCTTCCACGCCTCTTCGCCGGGCGTGACCATCATCGGCAGTTGGGTCATGCCGTCCCCTTGCAGCGCCGCCAGCCGCAGCCGCTCCATCACCGAGTAGCCATACTCAAAGCCATAACCGAGCGCGCCCGTCGTCGGGTCCATAATCACCCGATCCAGCGGCAGCCCCATGTCGCTGATGAGGATGTTTGGCTGCTTGGCCAGGTTCACATCGCTGGCGGTGCGGGCAATGACCAGGTGGTCGTTGGCGCATGGCGCTGGCGACGATGGTGCGGTAGTTTTTATCTTCGCAAATGCCCAGCGCCAGCCGTTCGCCTTTGAAGACGTCGGCAATGGGGACGAGCAGTGCGTTGTCTTTCTCGGCCTGGCCTGGCCCGACGACAATCAACGGTAAACCGGTGGCTTGTAAGACGGAGCGAACGGTGGCTACGGCCGTGTCCACCCCATTCTCCAGCCCCAATGACAACTGAATCAGCCCCGCGCCCGCTTTCTCGGCCGTCTGCGCCCACCGCACCGGGTCGGCCACCACGTCGCCCCATGCCTCCAGCAGCAATGGCGACCAATCCTCCGGTTTGCGGTCGTGTACCTCCACGGCAATCACCGGTGGATGGGGCATGACCCCTTCAAAATCCAGGAACGGCATCGCCGTCTCGCCGCCTACCGTCACCGTTTTGGCGCGCGTGCCGCCCTGCGCCTTTGTTGCGCCCAGGGTCACTTCCCGCACCTTGCCCGCCCATTTTTCTTTGGCGAGCGGGGTTTTGGTGGTGGGCGGGAGCCAGGGTTTGTCGGTAATCGGTGGTTGGACTTCAGGCTTCGAGCTTCGGATTTCGGGTTTTGGTTCCGGCGCTTTGGCGATGATGGGAACCTCTTCCACAGGCGGAAGCGCCTGTTTTACGGGTTCATGTGTGGGTGGTGGGGCAACGGCCGTTGCCGGAACCGCGCCGCCCAGTGCGCCCAATGCGGCCATTAATGCCTGCCGCAAACTTTCCACTGCTTCGGCCGGGGTAGCCGGTTGTGCGGCCATTTCTCTGACCTGGCCGAGCAACTCCGCCTGCCGCAGCGCCTCGCTCGCTGCCTGCTGCAACGCCTGCGCCTGCCGCAGCGCAGCCGCCTGCGCCTGCTGCAAAAGTTCCGCTTGCGTTTGGGGAGCATCCACAGATTCCACAGATGGCACAGATTTTGGTATTTCTTCCAACTTGACTTCCTTCGTTTCCTGGTATGCCACTGTCATTCCGAGAGCCTGTGCTGAGGCTGCCGAAACATCTTCCGAGGAACCCCCTGTCTCCAGTTGTTCGGGTGGGATTCCTCGCTCCGCAGACTCCGCTCGGAATGACACTTCTTCCACTTCTTCTTCCTTCGCGCTCTTCGCGTCCTTCGCGGATAAATCGGCCATGGCGGCTTCGACAACGGCCGTTGCCTGCGCCATCAACTCCTCATCCGGTTCCGGCAGTTCCGCCGGTTCGCGCCCCATTGGCCCCAGGTCCAGCACCGGGTGGTGAACCTCCTCCACCCAATCCTGCAACTGCTCCACCGTGTTGATCTTGTCGCCGTCAGCAATCCGGTCAATCAGGTCGGGGATACCTTCGCGCTCGGCCACATGCTGCAACTCGTCGGCCATCGTCTCCTTGATCACCTTGCTCAACCACACCACCCGCTTAAACCCGCCATCGGCGGAGATAAACTTGGGGCTGACCAGGTAATACTTGCCCACGCCCATCACCCCTGGCGTTTGCACGCCGCCGCCGGCCATACCCGCCAGCGTGCTGAACTTCATGCCCGCCGGGGTCATGCCCACATCCTCGCGGCTGACCACCATCACCCCTTCCACCTCCGGGATGTACATGACGATACATTCGAAGCAGCCGCAGTTTTTAACCAGGACGCCGTTGGCAAAGTAGCTGTTTATGTCTAACAAGGAAAGGTTGTAGACATGGGTAAACTGCCCTTCATTTTCTATGGGAGTCACGGCCGTAACCGTGTCCAGGAAATAATCCACCTCCAACAAGGGGGCGAGAACGGCCGTTGTTTCCGGCGCTTCTGTCATTACCCGGCGCACATTATCGGCCACCGGTCGGGAGCGACCCGTTTTGTAGTAAAACAGGGTAGATGGGCTGAGGATCGCCTGGCTGGCCGGCAATTCGGCCAACAGTTGTCCCACCCGATAAGGTAGCACCTGCTCCTGGGTTTTATCTACCACGTCTGAGTCCAGTTGGGCAATTTGCGCCAGCGCCGCCTGTTTTTGTGGGTGGCGCAGCGTCACCTGCTGGGCAAAACGGCGCAAATTACGGCCGTGCATCTCCACTTTGTAAACGGCCGTTTCCCGCCGCACCTGGCTGACAATGCCCAATCGCTTTAACAACAGTTGCAAATGGCGCGCCGCGTGTTCGTTCTGGTGGCTTAAATATGCCTCACCCGTAGGCCACTGCCCTTCGTGCAGCCGCAACCGCACAGAACCATCACCATCACACACGCCGCCCAAAAAAGCGGCAATATGCGCTTCCGGCAACGAGGCCAGCCGGGTCAAATCCCAAACCGGCGGCTGGCGACGGCGGACGCCCAACCCCTCGGCCAACAGGCCGAACAAAAAGTTGTTGCCATATAAATCCGTAGCCGGTTGCTGGCTGCTAATCTGCCGTCCCTGTACCTGACCGCCGCCGCTCTTTTGCCGCTGGCTCAGGGTGGCTGAAGGAAAGTGTTGGCGGTAAATCTCACTGAAGGCTGTCAGCAGTTCAGGATTGGTGTTGGTAAAGTTGACGCGGCATTGGTAACGGCCGTGCCACGACAGCGACCCATCAGACGCCAGCAGACCAAGCAAATACAACAAGTCAGGCGTCAGCGTGGGTAATGGCATGACGGGGCTGCCAGAGGGCGGCGCTGCTTGCGTTACCGGAATCCGCCACGCATCCCACGATTCGTCTAGCAACTGCACCAACTTTTTAGCCACGCCAATGGGCAGAGACGCCACACGCGGGTCAGGTGGGGCAGCGCCAACCTGCCGGAAAGCGGCAGCCAGCGAACCAAACCGTTTTGGCAGCAATTGGTACAATCCTTCCAGCCAGGCGGCGTCGGCAATGCGGCAGTCGTCGGGTAGTAGATCAATAACCAGGGGTACACGCCCCTCTAACCGCCAATTTTTCAGCGCATACAGGCGATCTCCCGGCTGCACCTCGTCGGCGCGCACCCAGGGGCCGTCGCCGTTTTGCCCCCACCGGTCTACAGCCACTTCGTGATTGGGCGTCAGGGTCAACGTCTGGCCCGATTTTGTCTCCAGCTGGATCAGCCGGGACGGCGCCGGATTTTTGTGGACGTGCAACAGGCGGCTGGTAGCGGTGTGGCCTTGATCCAGAGTGGTCACGCCGGCACTGAGTACAGTCGAAGTGGCCGTATCCGGCGGTAAATCTACCAGTTCACCCAACGGCCGGCTGGCGCCATCAACCAGCACCTCCGTCTCCGGCAGCAGGCAGGCCGTCATTGGATTTTCCATGATGCTGTACATGGAGACGTTTTGCACTGCGCCGTGTGACCCCTGGCGGGCGTAGTCAATGGTGCCGCTCCAATAGCCCACTTCGGGATCAAGCAGTTTGCCCAGTTTAATCGGCTGGTTGGGGCCGGTGGGATTGATGCTGAAGCTGGCTTTGCAGTCCAGCCAGTTATACGCACCGCACAGCCCCAGCCGTTCCGGGCTGACGATGCACACATGGTCGGGGGCAAAGCTCTGGCAGAGGGTACAGGAGTAGAATTCGTTCACGGCCGTGTCCGTCAAATCGGCCAATCGCTGGTTGCGGAAGTTATACGCCTCCCGCGCCCTTTCCAGCCATTCGGCCAACGCCGCCGGGTCGGTGTAGAGCGTCACCTGCACCTTGTCCACAATCGCGCCAAAGTCCGCGTGGAAACGGGCGTGCAGAATCTTGCCGAAATGTGTAAGATCAAAGCCTTTGTCTACGGCCGTTTGCGACAACCGAATCCAGGCAATGTCCCGCTGCCCAATGTGCTGCACGCCAGACGCGCCATTCACAAAATAATGAATTTGCCGCTCCAATACCGGCTCAAAATCCTTCTGCATCTCCCGCCCCGCCACCTGCACCACAATGCCCAAATCCATGGCCCCCTTGGCCGGAATCTGGCTAAAATCGGGGCCGACGATCTCAATTTTGCCGTCGGTGAGAGCGTTCAGGTCGGCCATCGTCAGGAATTCAAAACAACGGGAGTGCTGCCCGCCAAATTCCACACGCATATCGGCCTTGCGCACCACCTCCCCTTCAAAAGCCGAGCCGTAGGGCACAGGCACGGGCACATCGGTCATCTTGATCTTCACACCGCGAATCTCGATGCACTTCTGCACCAGCCGCTCCGCCCGTTCCAGGTCATTCACGCCGGGGATTTCGTTAAATGGCATACTGACCACGTGTTCGTAAGTGGTGATGCCGGTGGGCAAAATTTCGGGGATAACGGTGTCGGCGATGACCGGGAAACCGAAGTTGATGGCTCCCGCCGCCGCCGCGTATTTCAAATCGTCCACCTCGCCCAACGCCAGCACAAAGGCAAAAACGCGCTCTTTGTTGTAGAGCAAAATGTCCCGCGCCTGCCCCGCTTTCAACCCACCAAAAGTGAGCGCGGAGCGGGTGGCAAACCCCAGGGCGTAAATGGCGCTGAGGGTGTCGGTGCCAAAGGGCACGGTGTAGGTGTCATAGCCCAGTTCCACCCCTTCTTCGTGCAGTTGGTGGATGATGGAACGGCCGTTCACGTTCCCCGACAAAAAGGTCAAGATGTTGCGCCGCTGCAATTCTCGCACCAGCTTGACGGCGACCTCGTTTGATTTGGCGCAGCCGACAATCGCGGCAAAACCGGGCATACGGCCGTCTACCAACTGAATCCCCCACGACCGCAATTGAATATCATCAATCGGGCCGTTCAAATGGCCGTCGCCGTTTGTGAATTTGCCCTTACCATTGTCCGGGCTGGTAAAGGCCGTGCCGCCGGACAAATGAAAGCCGGGCAGCAATTCCGGCTGCGCCCCATAGACAAACCGGATGGCCTCAATCACCTCGGCGGCGATTAGCGTGGCCATGCCGCTGTCCAGCGTCTCACCCAGGTAGGGGGTCCAGTTTTGCGCCGAGGGCAGCGGGTGTAGCAGTTCGTGGGCGTGGGCTAACGCCGGTTGCAAATCGGCCAGCGTTTCCACCTTTTGCCCGGTCATGCCGTAAATCAGCGGCAGGTAATAGGCGGTGTTGGGGAAGGAAACCGGCGTCGTCGGTTTCTTCTCCTGCAGCGCCTTTTGCAGCATCACCTCCGCCTCGTGTACCAGGGCATTTGCACCCCGGATCGCTCGTGTGGCTATGTATCGTGACATGGTTCCTCCGTGACGTGATGCGTGAAACGTGATGCGTGAGAAACGTCACGTATCACGTTTCACGTTTCACGCTGCTACGCCATAAAGCGCCACCCGCCGTTCCGCCAGCGGCAGCGCCTCTAATGCCAGCATCCGCTCATCGCCGCTGTCGCCGAAGTTGTGGGGGTTGTACGGCCGTAAGCCCAACGCCGCTCGTTTTTTATCAATATGATCCAGCGCCCGGCGCACCATCTCGTCCGGGTCGCCCACAAATTCCAGCTTGCCGCCGTACAATTTCTCCCATCCCGCGCTGATGTAGTGGGAGACGGCGTCGCTGTCGCTCACCTTGTCCGGCATCCCACTCACCGGCGATGCGCCGCCAAACATGACGTAAGCGCCGGAAGCGACACAGTACGTGCCAATCGCCAGCGCCTTTTCGCTCATCCATTCGGGCGCCAGACCCACCGCCGGAACCTGGTCAATGTCGTCGCCCAGGCCACCTTCTTCCACCATTTGGGTCAGCACGGTGAGGATGCGGGTGTTGTCCACGCATGACCCCATGTGCAGCACCGGCGGAATGCCGATGGTCTCGCACACCTCGCGCAAACCGGGGCCTACCTGATCCAGCCCGGCTTCGCCTAACAGCAGCCCCAGCTTGGCGGCGGCAATGGCGCCGCAGCCCGTTTCCACCACCAGCACATCCTGTTGCAGCAGGTCACGGGTCACTTTGACGTGCAGATAATCCTGTTTGCTGCGCGGATTGTTGCAGCCAACGATAGCCGCTACGCCGCGGATACGGCCGTCCCTGATGGCATCATTCAACGGCCGGAACGAAGCCCGGTAGCTGCCGCCCAACATGTAATTGATGTATTCATGCGAAAAACCGGGGATGAGTTTCTCTTTCACCTGTGGAATTTTTGTCTGTCCACGATTGGCGTAATTGTCAATCGCCACCTTGAGGATGCGTTTGGCCGTCGTCAAGGCGTGTTTTTCGTCAAATTCGATGTGCGTCGCCCCCTTGATCTTCACCTTCGGCGAGGTGGTGATCACCTTCGTGTGGAACTTCTCCGCCAGCCCCACCAACGCCTGCATGATGCATTGCACGTCCACCACCATCGCCTCTACCGAACCGGTGAGAATAGACAACTCCTGGTGCAAAAAGTTCCCGGCGGCGGGAATGCCCTGGCGCATCAAAATCTCGTTGGCCGTGCAGCAAATCCCGGCCAGATTGACCCCTTTTGCGCCCGCCTTTTTAGCATATTCGATGATTTCCGGGTCTTGCGAGGCGGCCACGATCATCTGGCTCAATGTCGGTTCGTGGCCGTGGACGATGACGTTGACCATATCATCCTTGAGCACCCCCAGGTTGGCTTCGCCCAAAATGGGGGCGGGTGTGCCAAAGAGGATGTCGGAAATGTCCGTGGCCATCATGCTGCCGCCCCAGCCGTCGGCCAGGGCAGTGCGCACGGCGTGGTTGAGGATGTGTTCCGGGTCCTGGTCATCGCCGATGTGGGTGCGGTGCAGGGCTTCTACCACTTCGCGATCAATGCCACGGGGAATGACGCCCAGTTCACGCCACAGCTTCAGCCGCTTTTCCGGGGCGCGGTTCACCAGCACCACCTCACCCTTTTGCTGCCCGTACTGGGCAATGAAGAGGTCGGCCAGTTCGTCGGCGATCTCTTCGGGCGGGCGGTCTTCGATCTCAATACCGTATTTGCGGGCGACGATGCGCAGCTTGGCAATGTCGCGGATGCGGTAGCCTTCGGTTTCGCCGTTGGCGACGGCTTTGAGGATGAAGGCCATGTCACGGCCGTGATCGGAATGAGCGGCCGCGCCGGCGGCAATGGCCCGGATCAGGTTGCGCGCCTGGATGGTGTCAATGGTGGCGCCACAGACGCCGGTATCGCCCTCTTTGGTCAGGCGGCACGGCCCCATGCCACAGATTTTGCAGCACATGCCCGCGCCGCCAATGTTGCAGGGAACCATCTGGTCAGCCCGGCTAAAGGCAGTGCCAATTTCCAATTCGTCTGCCCAGACCAACATCTGCTGGGCGGCCGGATCAATGGTGCGCTCTTCGGGGGTTCGCATTTTTTTAGCCATAGTTCTCTCTCTTGGGGTTCGTTTGTAGTAGGCGATTTATCGCCTTTTGACGGCGATAAATCGCCTACTACAAACGTTTAACCGATTACTTTTCCAGGCCAGGGCAAGGCCACAACGGCCGTACCACTTCGGGCACAACCTGGGCAAAGGTGATGGTGCGGTCGGTTTGGGGGAATACGGCCGTGTGGCGGAAAAACGGTTTGCCCTTTTCAAAAGCCGGGCTGCTGCCAAACTCCACCGCCACCGGGAGTTCCGCCAGATAACCGGCCTCGGCCAAGACCTGATGGATTTTCTCTTCGGTCAAATGGGTTTCGTCAAAGGACACATCAACAACCTGGAAACTGCTGCTGGCATACACATCAACGACGCCGGGCAGAGCCAATAACAACCGGCGCACGGCCAGCACATGATGATCGGCATACATCATGGGAAGGGAAAGGGAAAGTGTGGTCATGGGGGTTTCTCCAAAGCCCAAATCAAGAAAGCCACCTGTGAGAGGGATGTTGACAGCAAGGTGGGAAAACAGTAGAAACCACAAAAACTGGCATGATCTTCCACTTTTGGCGCGCGGATAGTCAAGTGATAATTTCCCCCCCTTACGGTGACAGATGTCACCCGTTCAGTTAGTCGTTTGTCAGCCACACCAAAGTCGGCCATAGGCAATTTGGACTACAGACAGCCGGACGACCCTATATTTACCATCATGGCAAATAATGAAAATTCATCCTTCATAATTCATAATTCATAATTTTCAAAGGAGCATCTGATGAAACGAACAACCTTTTCACTGTGGCTGACGGCCGTTTGTTTGTTGTTTGTCGTTCAATGGTGGGGCGGTACGGCCGTGCCCTCTCTTTCGGCCGGTGGCATTGCCGCGCCGACCCTCAAGTGGCAGTTGGGCGGTTGTAATGGTGTCTGGTGTGAAACCGGCTGGTACTCCTCCCCCGCCGTCGCCGACCTGGACAATGACGGCGCGCCCGAAGTAATTGCCTCTACCTACGCCCTCTATGCTCTTAATGGCGAGAACGGCTCGGTGCAATGGCAGGTTGACCCACCCGGTGGCCGCACCTGGCCCGGCGTGGTGGTGGCCGACATTGACAACAATGGCGATCTGGAAGTGGCCGTGGCCCAGGGCAGCGGCTACCTGACCGTTTACGATCACCTGGGCAACCAGGTGTGGAACCGCCGCCCGGAAACCAACGAGCTGCGCGGCCTTTCTGCCTATGACCTGGACGCCGACGGCTCGCTGGAATTGATCGTCACCGTGACCGGCGATGGGCTGAACACTTACGTTTATGAACACGATGGCAGCCTGCGGCATGGCTGGCCGCAGCTCAATAACGACAGCGGCTATGCCTGGGGCGTCTATAACGACAACGCCGCCATTGGCGACCTGGATGGCGATGGGCTGGGCGAACTGATCATCCCCTCCGACGTGCATTACATCAACGCCTATGAAGCCAACGGCAGCCAGATACAGGCACATGCCATGTATGGCAACAAAGGGTGGGGCAAAGTGGGCATTTGGGAAAGTCTGGCGACGGAGCTGCGGGGCTGGGGCGAGTGCAATGGCGTGCGCGCCGAGAGCTACCGCACCAATTTTGCCGATGGCCCGGCGGTGATTGCCGATGTGAACGGAGATGGGGTGAACGAAGTGGTGGTGACGGGCAATGTCTATGATTGCCACGCCGGTTATCCACCCAGCCGGTACATAGGCCTCTACATTTTTAATGCCGACCGCAGTCGCTTTAACCAGGGTGGTTTTGACTGGCGCACGGTACCGGTGGACACCGGTGCGCCGCTGAGTGAAGATTACAGCGTGATCGAGAGCGCCCTGCCTAACCCGGTGGTGGCCGACCTGGACGGCGACGGCCGTACCGAAATCCTGTTCGCCTCCTATGACGGCCGTTTACACGCCTACTGGCTGGATAAAACCGAACATCACAACTGGCCCTTCAACGTGGCCGCTACCGGCCCCGGCATTCGCTTCGCCTCTGAACCGATTGTTGCCGACCTGGACAACGATGGCTTCGCCGAGGTCATCTTCGCCTCCTGGCCGCAAAAAAGCGGCAACTACACCGGCAAGCTGCACATCCTCAATTACCAGGGGCAGGTGATCCACGAGGTCAATCTACCGGCGGCTTCCGGCAACCCTAACTGGAACGGGGCATTGGCCGCGCCAACCATCGCCAACATTGACGCCGACGCCGACCTGGAACTGGTGCTGAATACGGCTCATTCGGGGGTGGTGGCTTATGATT
Organism: Anaerolineae bacterium; assembly: GCA_019637635.1. GTDB lineage: Bacteria > Chloroflexota > Anaerolineae > Promineifilales > Promineifilaceae > CAADGU01. Next base: position 13,677 of record JAHBVI010000017.1, on the reverse strand, counting down.
TGCCGGGCACGGCCGTTGCCAGAGTCTTGTGGGGTACCGGGCGCGGCAATTATCAACGCACCGGCTCGTTCCTGATAGGCAGCCTGCAAAATTCCAGCGTCAGCGCCGCCCCGGCCACCCCCGCCGCCGGCGACGCCGTGACCTACACCATTCACCTGGAAAACAGCGGCCCCACCTTATACAGCGTGGCCGTTACCAGCACCATTCCGGTGGACACAACGTACACCGGGGGATTAACGGCGTCGTCGGGTACGGCCGTGTACAGCGCCGGGCAGGTCACGTGGAGCGGCGCCGTCTCGGCGCAAACGCCGGTCATCATCCACTATCAAGTTACGGTAAACGCGGGCATCACCCAACCACACCCCATCTGGGGCACTGTTTTGATCAACGATGGGGAAGGCACTGTTCACACCCGGCAAACCCTGGTCATCGCCAATGGACAGTCGGTTTATTTGCCGCTGGTGAGACGGCCGTAGGAAATGGTGGCTGGGGGATAGGACTGACGCCAGCTTCTATCCCCCATTCCGCAGCGATACATCTATCGCCGGAACGGGGTCCGCATCGGCCAGCTTCAGCTTCACAAAAAGCCAGGGAGCATAATAAGCAGCCCAGATGACCACCAGGAAATAACGCAAAATACGGAAGGGGATGGCTACAGCCAGGGGATCACTGGGGAAAACCTGGCGCAGCCCGGCCCAAATGGCTACCAGCACCACAATGCCGATAAGATACCGCACCACTCGTTTCCACCAGATGCCATCAGACCGGAAACGCACCCGGCTGTTTTCCAGCACGATACCCACGCCAAAACCCAGCAGCAGCCCAAACGCCTGCGCGGCGGCGCTCATGCTGCTTTCTTCGGCGGCGGGAATGTAAGATGTCCAGGGCACGGCCGTGTCCGGCGCGCCAATGAGCCAACGAATCAGGATAAAGCAGACGCCCATCACAAGGGGAATCAGGATCATCACCAGTAACCGCTGCCCCAAAATCCGCTTGTTAAAACTGCTGCCCCACAGCCGCTCGATCACCACAAACCCGGCCAGGGTAATGGCCGCCAACAAAAAGCCGGCGACGGTATCATGGATAAAATGGGCGCCCAGATAAATGCGGCTGAGCGCCATCAACAACACCATGATGATCGCTATCATCCAAAACCAGGTGCGGCTCACCCAGGCTGCCAGGAAGAAATAAAAGACCGTCGCATTTTGGGTATGGCCGCTGGGAATGCCATACCCCTCCTCGCGGGTATCCAGCCCCACGGCCGGGTCCACCCAAAACGGCCGTGGCCCCCGAAATGCCTGCTTAAAAATAGCGTTGACAAACACGGTGAACAGGAACAAATACCCCAATTGTTTGCCTAACTGCTTATGGATACACCAAAAAATGAGAGGAAATACCAGTAAATAAAACTCTTCTTGACCCAGGTTAGTAATGAAGGAAAAAAAACCTTCTAACTGTGGGTAAGTCGTTTGCAGCCAGGTGATAAACACCAACCCTACATCCCACATCTGCTGCCATGTCTGGTCCATCACATCCTCCTTTGTCGGCCAAAGCCTGTCGCTCCCATCCCCCCTTCTCTTCCTGCTGCCCATTGTAACGCCGCATGTGAGAAAGTGGCAAACGGCCGTTGCAACTGGTGGGCGGCATACTATAATCCCTTAAAAAGGGGTTATGAACCATGACACATGTATCATAATCACCGCTAACTTTTCCATGGAGGGAAACAGATGACAACCAGAATTTTAGTTATCGAAGATGAAGAACGCATCCGCCAATTTTTACAACGCGGTTTGACGTATGAGGGGTATCGGGTGGACACGGCCGTAGACGGCCCCACCGGTCTGGAACTGGCCCGCGAAAACCCACCTGACCTGGTCTTGCTAGACATCATGCTGCCCGGCATGGATGGCCTGGAAGTGTGCCGCCGCCTGCGCGCCGTCAGCGAAGTGCCCATTCTCATGCTCACCGCCAAAGAAACCATCGAAGATCGTGTGGTCGGCCTGGACGCCGGCGCCGACGACTATCTGGTGAAACCCTTCGCCTTTGACGAACTGATGGCGCGTGTGCGCGCCCTGCTGCGCCGCACCGCCCCCGCCCAACCCCAGGTTTTCCGCTTTGCCGACCTGGAACTGGACACCGGTACGCGCCAGGGACGGCGCGGCGGCCGCATCTTTGACCTGACCGCCAAAGAGTATGAGCTGCTCGAACTGTTCATGCGCAACCCCCGCCAGGTACTCACCCGTGACCTCATCTTTGACCGCGTCTGGAATTACGACTTTGGCGGTGAAAGCAACATCATCGAAGTGTACGTGCGCTATCTCCGCCAAAAAACCGAAGAAGGCGGCCAATCGCGCCTCATCCACACCGTGCGTGGCATCGGCTACGTCCTTCGGGAAGAATCATAAATTTGTCCATTCAAAACCGTTTATTCATCATCTATACGGCAATTTTCATGGTGGCTTTTCTCCTGTTCACCATCATTGTCTATTACCTGCCCCTCAGCCGCATTCGGGCTGAAGTGGATCGCGATCTGGTTGCCCTGGCCGCCGAAATCCAACGCCTGGACATTGTGGTCAACCCCGATGGCTCGATGAGCATCGCCATTGCCCCAGATCTTCCCACATTGCGCACAGCCTCCACTTTTTTTATCATTACCGATTTATATGGCGGCGGCGGCATCAGGTCCGGCAACCTGGTGAGATTTGAAGGATTGTTAGACCCGGAAGGGCTAAACGGAGAAACGCAGGTTTTCCGTGATGTGACGCATGGCGACACCTCACTGCGGGTGGTGACGGTGCCGCTTTATAAGTCCGTGGCCGGCCAGCGTGTGCATATAGGCTATGTGCAGGTAGCCCGCCTGTTTGATACTTACGAACGCTTTAGCCGCTTTCTGGTGCTGGCATTATTTGTTGGTTTTGCCGGGGCTACGGCCTCGCTTTTCCTGGCCGTCCTGGTGACGCCCAGCTCCTTCAAACCATTGGAAGATATAGCTGATGTGACCCGGCAAATTACCAACGCCGATGACTTAAGCCGCCGTGTACCTTACACGGAACGCGAAGATGAAGTAGGTATTTTGGCGCGCTCGTTTAACCAACTGCTGGAACGGTTGGAAAATCTTTTCCAAACACAGCAGAGACTATTGGCCGACGTTTCCCATGAACTGCGCACCCCACTGACCACTATTCGCGGCAATGTTGACCTGATGCGCCGTATAGGTGAGGTTGACGAAGATTCGCTGCAAATCATCCAGGAAGAAGCCGAACGGATGACGCGCCTGGTAGGCGACCTGCTGCTGCTGGCGCGGGCTGACGCCGGCAGCCTGCCGCTGGAACGGAAAAAGATTGAACTGGATGGTTTGTTTTTTGAAGTGTACCGGCAGGTCAGTTTGATTGATAAGACGGTCACGGTGCAGATGAAAGAGATTGACCAGGTGAGCGTGATGGGGGACCCCGACCGGTTGAAGCAGTTGATGTGGAATTTAATCGGCAATGCGCTGAAATATACGCCGGCCGGAGGGCTTATCTCGCTTAGCCTTTCACAAAAGGATGGCTGGGCTTGCATTGAAGTCAGCGATTCAGGCATTGGCATTCCGCCGCAGGATTTGCCTTATATCTTTGAGCGGTTTTACCGGGTGGACAAGGCGCGCACGCGCCATCAGGGGGGGTCAGGGTTAGGTCTGTCTATTGCCCGCTGGATTGCCCAGGCGCATGGCGGGCGCATTTCGGTGGTGAGTGAGGTGGGGGTGGGCAGCACTTTTAGTGTATGGCTGCCTGCCATCAACTCTCATGATCATACGGCTGAAGATAATGGCGATTTAGAAGCGACCCGGCCAGGGATGCGGGTACTTAGTGGGCCGTTCCGACGGCCGTAGCACCCACCTGAATTTGAGGCGTTCACACGCCGGCGTGCGAACGCGCAGCACCAGGGCGTGCTGCTCTCCTCACCCCACAAATTTTGCTTGTTGCGGTAGTAGCCATCCCCCGTTTCAAAATCACCTTAACGGCCGTTTCGCCGCGAAAACAAATAGACACCCACGCCAATAATCAGCAGCGGCCAGAACAGGCCACCGAACCAGCCCCACTGATTGGCCAGGAATAAGAGGCCCAACAGAATGAGTACCACCCCAACGGCCGACGGCTGACCCAGCCGTTTGACGCTGTGGCCCATATCATCCAGGTTTTCCTTGAGAACGGCCGTGCCCCCACCCGCGCCATCCATTTGGGGCATAATCAACCACAGCACCAGGTAAATCACCACGCCCATGCCGCTGGCTAACGCTAACAAGACAAACAGCAAACGCACCCAGATCGCCTCAATATCCAGATATGTGGCAATGCCCCCACATACCCCGGCAATAACCTTATCCTGTTCACTGCGTTCCAATTTGTTTTCAGACATAGTAGCCTCCAGCTTTTTGAATTGCCCCCTATACGCCTGGTGCGGGACGTGGTTGCAATGAATGAGCAGTGCCAGGCACAAGGCTTGCGGCATTCGTCTGCTCAGACGGTTTTGCCCTGTGCCTGGCACTACCCCCGCTATTTGACTTTTACCCTGGCGTATGGGAAAATTTTATTCGATGCGCCCCTGTAGCTCAGAGGATAGAGCGTTGGTCTCCGAAGCCATGTGCCCGCGTTCGAGTCGCGGCAGGGGCATACACAAAAGAACACAAAAGGCCACCCCAGGGTGGCCTTTTTCTTATGTATGGGCTGAAAGTTCTGTCAACAATACTTCCAGCTCAAACTGGTTAAAGTAGTACGCTTCGTGGCAGTAATGGCAATGGACCACCGCTTCGCCTTCTGTTTCCAGCAAATGGGCAATTTCCGCCGCGCCCAGGGTAGCCAACACTTGCCGGGTACGATCCCAACTGCAATCGCAGGCAAAGCGCAACGGCCGTTGCTCCAACACCTCGTAGGGCATCCCCGCAAAAACCAGCGCCAGCACCGCTTCCGGCGACTGACCTTCGGCCAGCATGTCTGCAACTGGTGGTAACTCTTGCAGCCGTTCTTGCAGCGCCGCCACTACGCCGGCCTGCCCCTGGGCCGGCAATTCCTGAATGAGCAAACCACCCGCCGCCACCAGTTGCCCGGCCTCGTCTAGCACTTCACCCACCTGCACGACCGTCGCAATCTGCTCCGACTGATCAAAATAAACCTGTAAATCCTGGTTTAAATCACTTGCCGCCAGCGGCGTCACACTCTCCACCATTTCTTTCAGACGCAAATCTTTCACCACCGTCAACAAACCGGCCCGGCCAATAGCCGCTTCAAGATTAACCTGCCCATTGACCAATGGCAGGTCAACAGCAGGCACATTCACGTAACCCCGCACACGGCCGTAGCTGTCCGCTTCGGCCAGCACTTTTTGCAACGGGCCGCTGCCTTCATATTTCAAAGCCACCCGCTGTTTCACCTTTAGCAGCGCCCCTAACAGCGCCGCCCCTGTCAGCGTTCGCCCCAACGCCGCACCGGCCACCAGGCTGGTTTGGTGCCGCTGCGCCGCTTCCTGCACCAGCCCGGTGGTGACGCAGGCTAATGCCCGTACTCCCGCTTCTTTGGCAATGACTCTTACCAGATAATCTGCCATGCAATGCCTCCAACGAATAGTTTGAAATGTAGTTATACGGCCGTTTGCCAGGGGCGACAACGGCCGTGCCTATGAGTTTCGTTAGCAGGTGGACGCAACCGCCCACTTGCCCGTTCCCCCAATTGGGGCAAAATTAAACCATATTCATCCTTCATCCTTCATAATTCATAATTCATAATTCATAATTAATTTTCAGAGGAGGAAACAAATGGAAATGATAGCTTACCAGGGCTGGCCCCATTGTGTGCGGCTGGCAAATGATACCCTTGAACTGATCGTTACCACCGACGTTGGCCCGCGCATTATCCACTTTGGCTTTGTGGGCGGCGACAACGAATTTGCCACCGTGCCCGGCCAGTTGGGGCAAACCGGCGGCGACGAATGGCGCATCTATGGCGGGCACCGTTTCTGGCACGCACCCGAAGCCCAACCACGCACCTATTACCCTGACAACACGCCCATCACGGTGGAAGCACATGACGGGTTTGTGCGGTTTAGCCAACCAACGGAGTCTACCACCGGCCTGCAAAAAGAGATAGATATTGCTCTGGCGGCTACCGGCGCCCAGGTAACAGTCAGCCATCGCCTGCGCAACCACACCTTATGGCCGGTGGAATTAGCGCCCTGGGCCTTGTCGGTGATGGCCCCTGGCGGCACGGCCGTACTCCCCCTACCGCCGCGTGGCCGCCATGAAGGCAATCTGCTGCCCAATACCCAACTGATCCTCTGGGCCTATACCAACATGGCCGACCCCCGCTGGCATTGGGGCGCACGATACGTGCTGCTGCGACAAGAACCGGGCAATACCACCCCCCAAAAAGCCGGCGCTTTCGTGACGGATGGCTGGGTGGGGTATGTGCGCGACGGCCGTTTCTTCCTCAAAACCTTTGCCGTGCAGCCAGATGCCCCTCACCCGGACATCCATGCCAACGTAGAGTTATTCACCTGTGACTTTATGCTGGAAGTGGAAACGCTGGGGCCGTTGGTGAAATTGGCGCCGGGTACGGCCGTGACCCACACCGAACAGTGGTTCCTCTTTGGCGGCGTCCCCGCCCCGGCCAATGACGCCGATGTAACCGCCCACATTCTGCCGCTGCTGCCAATTCATAGAGAATTCAGTTAGTCGAACAATAGACCTGACAGGTTTTCTGAAACCTGTCAGGTCTGAACGGTTATGCCGCCGGTTTGGCCAGGCTGTTGCCGATAAACGCGCCCAATGCGCCGGTAACAGCGCCGATGACGCCATAAAAAATAATGCTGCAAACAGCGCCTACCGCCACCATCATCACCATCATACTGCCCATCTGGTCAAACATCCGCGCCACTTCCGGGCCACCCACACTGACAAGCTGCCCCATAAAATCGCCGATCAACGGAAAAATAACCAGCAGCGAGAGAATGGTGCTGACCAGATAGCCGGCGATGACCGCCAGCGCGCCGGCCACAGCGCCGGCCCCCACTTCACCACCCATCGCCTGGGGGTCATACCGGCGGTGAACCACCACATAGACAATGCCCGCCGCAATGCCAGAAAAGAGCCAACCCAAACATTGCAGCATATTGGCCACGCTGGAAAGCACCATCATGCTTTGAAAATCTTCGCCAAACATAGCCGCCAGCGGATCAGCCGAACTATTGAGTTCCTCCAGATAGGCGGGATCAAAAATGGGAGAGTTGATGACGTTCTGGAATGAGCGATAACCGATAAATAAACCAGCCAGGCTGCCCACCATCCAGATAGCCGCACCAATGGCCACGGCCGTTACCAGCGGTTCCATGCGTATTTTCATATTTCCTCCATTGTTGCCCTGAAATATATCCCGCCATTTTTTCTAAGCAACCCGGTTTCACCGTCAAGATGAGAATAGCGTCACCCCCTTCACTTTCCGGGCAAAGCTGGCTACAATAACACCATTCGTAGTGCTAAAAAGTTCATCTGGTTGTTGTCCTTTTTTGTGCAGGCCAACGTCTCATATTTCTGCCTACATTCCCTCCTTTGAGATTGGCCGCTTTGTTTTTTCCAACTGCTTTCACGTCACACGCCACGTTGCCAGAAAAAGAGGCAGCAACCAGACCGAGGTTGTACACATGATTGACCAACATCTGGAAGAAGCCCAAGTCATCACCGTGCCCGTCTCGCTGGAAACGGCCCCGGATGGTTTTGCCCTGCGCCACAAACTGCGCGGCCATCACAACATTATTTATGAGATCGCCTGGTCGCCCGACGGCCGTACCCTGGCTTCTGTCTCTGCCGACCGCACCGCCCGCCTCTGGCGGCTGCATGGCGACCAGATGGTCGGCATTCCCGTCAGTCATGCCGATTATGTCTTTTGCGTGGCCTGGTCGCCCGACGGCCGTCTGCTGGCTACCGGGGCCAACGATGAAACAATCCGCCTCACCAACGGCCGTACCGGCGAACCCATCCGCGACCTGACCGGGCACACCGGCCCCATTTACAGCGTCGCCTGGTCGCCCGACGGCCGTGTCCTGGCTTCCGGCTCCTTCGACCGTACCATTCGCCTGTGGGATAGCGCCAACGAGTGGGCCAGCCAGGAATTTAGCGGCCATCAGGACTGGATTATGAGTGTGGCCTGGTCGCCCGACGGCCACATTTTAGCCGCCGCCTCCCGTGACAAGACCATTTCCTTCTGGGACATGCGCCAGGGCAAGCTGTTCCGCAAACTGCGCGGCCACTTTGACATCATCAACCATATCGCCTGGTCGCCCGATGGCGCGCTGCTGGCTTCCGCCTCTGACGACATGACGGTGCGGCTGTGGGACGCCGCCGCCGGGCGGCTTCAGGCCGTGTTGGAAGGGCACACCGACCTGGTGCTGTGTGTGCGCTTTTCGCCCGATGGCGCCCTTCTGGCTTCCAAATCCCGCGATGGCACAGTGCGGCTGTGGCGCTGCGACACCTGGGAACTGGTAGCCACTCTGGAGGAACCGCTTAAATCGGACTTTAATACCGGTCTCTCCTTTCACCCCCAAATGCCGCTGCTGGCAACGCTGGGCGCGGGCGACCGCACCATCCGCATCTGGCACCTGGATGATGTCACCCTGCTGGGGGCCAATTTCACCACAGAAACATGGCACTACCGCAATGCCAAAGTGGTGCTGGTGGGTGATACCGGCGTGGGCAAATCGGGGTTGGGGCTGGTGCTTTCGGGCCGCCCCTTTGTGCGTACCGGGTCTACACACGGCTGCAAGGTCTGGACCTTTGACAACGAGACGATTACGCTGCCGGACGGCCGTCAGGAAACCCGCGAAACACTGTTGTGGGACCTGGCCGGGCAGCCAGGCTACCGCCTCACCAACCAGCTTCATCTCAACGAAGTGGCCGTCGCCCTGGTTGTATTTGACGCCAACAACGAAGTGGAACCGTTGGCCGGTGTGCGCCACTGGGACCGGGCGCTGCGCCAGGCCGCCCATCGCCAGGGAGACGCCGCCCTGCCCATGACCAAATATCTGGTAGCTGCCCGCGCCGACATCAGCGGCGTTTCGGTGTGGCACAGCCGCCTGCGCAGCCTGGTGCGCGAAATGGGTTTTGATGGCTACTTTGAAACCAGCGCCAAAGAAGGCTGGCAAATCCCTGAACTGCGCGACGCCATTCGCCAGGGCATAGATTGGGAATCCCGCCCACACGTCAGTTCCAATGAACTATTCCAGTCCATCAAACAGTTCTTCATCGAGCAGAAAAAGGGCGGCCATATTCTTTCCACCACCGATGACCTGTTCCGTCTCTTTTGCCAGACGCACCCTCACCAATCGGCCGGAGATTTGCAGGCGCGGTTTGAGACGGCGCTGAGCCGCATGGAAAACCGGGGGCTGGTGCGTAAACTGCGATTTGGCAGTTACGTATTGCTGCAACCTGAACTGCTGGACGCCTATGCCTCTGACCTGGTGAATGCCGCCCAAAACAGCGCCGACGGCCTGGGTACATTGCCGGAAACAGAGGTGTTAAACGGCCGTTACCTCACCCCCACCCATACCAACCACGTCAACCCACAGCAGCAAAAATTATTGCTCATCGCCACCGTTGAAGAACTCATTCGCCATGAGATCATCCTCAAAGAGCCGGGCGAAACCGGCGCCGACCTGATTTTCCCCTCCAAGTTCACCCGCCCCGGCCCAACCGTGCCCGATGTGCCTGGCAAGACGATCCGCTTCACCTTTGAAGGCTCTGTGCGCAACATTTATGCCGTCCTCACCGTGCGCCTGGCGCACAGCCACCTGTTTGAGAAAAAAGAGATGTGGCAAAACGCGGCCACTTTTACGGCCACAGTCGGCGGCGTCTGTGGCTTGCATTTGCGTGAACTGGAAGAAGGCATGGGCGAGTTGACGCTTTTTTATGACGAAGCAGCCAGCGAAGCCACCCGGTATCAGTTTGAAGATTATGTGGCCGTTCACCTAGAACGGCGGGCGCTGCCCGGTTCGGTCACGCGGGAACGGCTGTTTATCTGCGATCATTGCCGCGTGCCGGTAACGGCCCAGCAGGTGACGGCCCGGCGGGGGCGCGGCCTGAAGCAGATGAACTGCCCGGTGTGCGATCACCCTATTTCGCTGCTAGACGGCCGTGAACGCCTGGCGCAGCCGGTGACATCGGTTGTGGCCGAGATTGATGAGGCCGCCGACGCCCGCCGCGACCGGGATGTGGCCGAACTGATCCTCAAGGGCAAGGTAACAACCAACGATTATGATGTCTTCCTCTGTTATAACGATGCGGATGCTACGGCCGTGAAAGTGATTGCCGACCAACTGCGGGAACGCGGCGTCTTACCCTGGCTGCTGCCGCCCACCCAAACCGTCACCGCCGACACTTTGGCCCACATTCGCTCGGTAGCCATTTGCGTCGGGCGCGGCAAAGTGCCCTGGCGGGACAACGAAACGGTCAAACTGCTGCAACATTTTGTCAGCCAGGGCATTGGCCCGTTTATTATTGTGGCCCTGCCCGGCTGCCCGGACGGGATGCACTTCCCCGATGGCATTTTGCAGGTGAACTGGCGCGGCCAGGAAGCGGCCGGAGTGGATATGCTGGCCTCCTTCATTCAGGCCAAACCGAAATATGAACTGGAAAAGTAGCAGGTATCACTTTGTTGGCTTCTTCAGGGCTTGTTCGATATCGTTTACACGATGGTAGCTGGAGTGACCATCCAGATCAAAGGGCCATTCCGGCCGGCGCTCCCGGCCGCTGAACCATGCTTCCGGTGCAGCTTGCAGCGCGGCTACTGCCTCCACCTGAACCTGCCGGTGCCAGGCTAAAACCTCCTGTGGGGAGCGATCTCGCCAACGCTCGTAGATGAGGTGGTTCCCATCCGTCCAATTGAGACCTTTCTCCTCTGCCGGTATGCGTTGTTTCCTGATTTTTCTGACCTGGTCAGCCTTCCAATGGGTAATATGCGCCAGCGCGTCTTTCACCGTCCAGGGGTCTTTGGTCTCCGGTCTGGCGAGCAACCTGTCCCAATCCGCATCGGTCAGGTTGTTAACCAGATGATCCAGGCGTTCGAACTCCTGAATCGCGCGCTTGATGACTTCCTCACGGGTATGACGCATAACAATGAACCTCCTTCTTGTTTTACTCCTGTTGTACGGATTTGATTATAACATCTCCCTCTCTATTGCTCATACCCCCCTACCTGCATACAATCGCCCTATGGCAGACGAACAAGAGTTCCAGAACAGGCTGCGGCAGTTGGGCGTGGTCAAAGGAGCGCGGCAGCTCAAACCGGCGCCGCCCGTTGATCCGGCGCCGCGGGACACCCTACGGCCGTCCCCTCAACCCCTTATCACCCTGCTGCCCGGCGCGGAAATGGTGGACACGGCCGTCGGCCAGACCCTCATCGTGGACAAAGTGTACCCGCTGCCTTACCGGCACGGCCGTCACACTCTGGCCGACCTGCTGCACCACCAGCCCGCCAGCCTGACGCCGCTGACGCGCGACGGCCGTTTCCAGGAATTAGATTTCCGCGACTTCCTCTTTCTGGACACCGAAACCACCGGGTTGGCCGGGGCCTCTACCATCGCCTTCATGGTTGGCGTGGCCTACTTTGAAGCGGACGCGCTGGTGACACGCCAATACTTCGTGCCCGATTTGGGCGACGAAGCGGCCATGCTCACCCTGTTGGATGAACTGCTGGTGGGCAAGGCGGGGCTGATTACGTTCAACGGCCGTACCTTCGACGTCCCCCTGCTGGACACCCGCCACCTGATGAACCGTCAGTCCAGCCCCCTGCCCCACATGCCCCACCTGGATCTGCTGCCCCCTGCCCGCCGCCTCTGGCGCGCCCGGCTCGGCTCCGTCGCCCTTAGCGCGTTGGAGCCGCCGCTGCTGGGTGTGCGCCGTACCCAGGAGGACGTGCCCGGCTGGCTCATCCCCGGCCTGTACCACGACTATTTGCGCAGCGGCGACGGCCGTGAACTGGTGCGCGTCTTTTACCACAACCAGATTGACCTGCTCTCCATGGTGACGCTGGCGGCGCGGGTGGCGCAGCAGTTTAGCCAGCCGCAGGCCGATGATGACGCCGTGGACCTGTTTAGCCTGGGGCGCTGGCAGGCCAGCCTGGGGCAAACGGACGTGGCCGAACAATGCCTGCGCTGGGCGGCGCAAGGAGATTTGCCGCTCGACCTGTATCACCAAAATTTGTTTGAACTGGGGTGGTTGTTGAAACGGCACGGCCGTCAGGCCGAAGCTGTCCCCCTCTGGCAGCAAATCGCCGCTACCAGTTTTGACGACGTGTCCGCCCACGTAGAACTAGCGAAGTATTACGAATGGCACGAAAAAGACACCACCCAGGCCATCTACTGGACGGAGCAGGCCATCCGGCTGGCGCAAAGCTGGCCGCCCACCCAGGCCGCCCTGGTGCGCCCGGAGCTAGAACACCGGCTGGCGCGGTTAAAGAGTAAATGATCCGCGAAGGGCGCGAAGGCACACGAAGACGTGTGGACGCGAAGGGGATGTGGTGTAAATGGATGATCGCCTGGGTGAGCTTGCTCTGGTGGCTGGTGGGGTGTGGCGGGCAAACGGCCGTACCCACTAACGCCGCCCTTCTTTCCCTGCCAACCATAACGCCCGCTGTCAGTTATACACCCCGGTTCACGGCCGTGCCCCCGGCCACCCTGACGCCCCGCCCCACCAGCAGCGCCACATCCATCATCCCCACGGAGACGCCGACGGTTACACCTAGCCCCTCACCCACACCGCGCATCCAGCCCACCTTCCCGCTGACGGTGACAGCGCCTTATCTGGACGCGCCGCCCGCTGCCGTGCCCTGTGATAGCGACGGACTGTATTTTCGCAGCCGCTTCCCCAGCCGGGTGGCCGGCCCCTGGCGCAGCTACCACGTTTACCTGCCGCCCTGTTATGGGCAAGACGGCCGTACCTACCCCGTCCTTTACCTGCTGCCCGGCTCCATTCAGGGAGACGATCAGTGGCTCAACCTGGGGCTGGCCTGGCACGCGGATGGGGGGATTGGCGACGGCCGTTATCCCCCCTTCATCGCCATCATGCCCGCCGCCAACCCGCTGGGCAACAACCTCTCCGGCGGCCCCTACAGCCTGGAAGTGGTCATCGTGGACGAGTTGATCCCGTTTGTGGAAGCCAATTACTGCGCCTGGGGTAAGGCTGCTGGGCGCAGCATTGGCGGCATTTCGCGGGGCGGGTATTGGGCGTTGATGGTCGCGTTTCGGCATGAGGGGTTGTTTACGGCCGTGGCCGGGCACAGCAGTTCCCTCCGCCTCAAAACCGACCCCACCCCCTACAACCCCCTGGCCAACTACAACGACGCCGACCTGAGCCAACTGCGCATCTGGCTGGACTGGGGCGAAGAGGACTTTTTGTGGCGCGGGCAAGAAGAGCTAGACCGGCTGCTCACTGAGGCCGGCATCCCCCACCAGACCACCGTCAACCCTGGCGGCCATAACGAAGATTATTGGGCAGCACATCTTGGGGAATATCTGGATTGGCACACGGCCGTGTGGCCCCCCGACCGCGCCGCCTATCCCCCCTGTGAGTAGGCTGCTCATTTGTCATTCCGACGAGTCTTCGAGGAGGAATCCCGCCTACTTGTACAGGAAATAGGATTCCTCGCTGCGAAGACT
>JAHBVI010000169.1 GCA_019637635.1 Anaerolineae bacterium | reverse complement strand
GTCTGGGGGGAGGAAGTGGGCGATTTCAACGGCCGTCAACCAGCGATATTCACTATGTTCGGCACTGATCACAATGGCATCCGGGTTGGCCAGTGTGCAGCCACAAACCAGCCCCAACAACTCATTTTCCGGTGTGGACGCGCCCCGATAAAAGTGGGTGGCGCCGATGAAAAACTCGATCTGCGCCACGCCGCCTACCTCTTCCTGCACCTCGCGCAAAAAGGCATCGGTGAAACTTTCGCCCTGGTCTACCCGCCCGGTGACACATTCCCAACTGCCCGCGCCAAAATCCTTGCTTGCTGCCCGGCGCAGCAGCAGGTAGGTGTCATTAGCCGGATTCCAAATGAGGGCAGCGATGCCTGCCAAAAAGTAACCAACAGCCATAAGTCCGCAAGATTTGACAAATCTCCAAGATTTGTCAAATCTGAATTCTATATCCGCCAAAAATCGCATGACCGGCGCGCAGCCAGTATACATCTACGGCCGTGAATCCCGCCGCTTCCAACCAATTCAACTGGTCAAATAAACGGGATGGTTTGTCAAAATCCGGGTCGGGGTGGCGGAACAGATTCCATTCCAGCCGCTCAAATTCGGCGAAGCGATCGGTGTTGCCATCCAGTTGTCGCACCTGTTCTCTGACCGCCTCGTCCCAGGCGTCAGCCGCCAGCGCCTGGCCCAGGCCGTTGGCCGGTTCAATCAGGTCAGCGATGATCAACGCGCCGCCGGGCGCCAAAATGGCGTGCATGTCGTGGAACAACTGCTGCTTTTCCGGCCCATCCAGATGATGTACGGTCAGGGAGGTGACAATGGCCTGGGGTGTGTAACCTGGCGTGCGCCAGGCCTGTTCGCGCAGGTCGAAATAATGGGAGTGGAAACGGCCGTCAAAGCGCGCCAGCCGGGCCACGGCCGTCTGCCGCATCTGTGGTGAAATGTCATAACCGTGAATGACGGCCGTAGCAAACCGCTCCAGAATTGCCTCGGCCAACAACCCCTCGCCATGCGACAACTCCATGACCACAAACGGCCCATCCGGCGCGGGGATCAGGCGGCAGATGGTCTCCATTTGGCGGGCGCGGTCGGGGACAAAGTAACGGCCGTAGTCAATAAACGTCGTCGAAGCCTCTTCACTCCAGGTCGGTTTTTCATCCATCGTTCAACTATCCAATTACTCAATTACCCAATTACACACGCCCCGCTTCCCCCGCCATCACCATCTCTCTGGCATTAATCAGCCGCATCAAAATACCAAAAACAGCCAGCGACGCGACCAGACAGGTGAAAATAATCATCATCGTTGCCAGCGGCCCGGTGGCTTCAAAACGTTGGCCGATGAACCAGGGAATGGTCATGCCGCCCAGACTGGCGCCCACAAAAAAGTAGCTGGTTGTCTTGCCGCTGACGTGCAAATGGCGCTCCGCCAACGAGAGGGTGGTGGGGAAAACCGAGGCCATAGACAGCCCCAAGCCAATGGTGCCTAGCCATACGGCCGTTGCCGACTGTGACCACACCAAAATAATCCCCACACTGATCAGGCAGCCGATCAAATCCGCAAAAATAATGGTGCGGTTGCGGAAGCGGGTAGCCAGCGGAATAGAAAGCAGCCGCCCGGCGGTCAGCGACCCCCAGAATACCGAGGTTAAAATGGCGGCGGTCGCCGCGCTGGTCAGCCCAAGCGTGGTGGCATAGGTGAAAATCCAGCCGCCATATGCCACTTCTGACCCGGCATACAGGAAAAAGAAGAGGGCAATCAGCAGCACCAGCGACCAGTTAGTCTGATCGCGGGGATCGCTGGCAATGACCGGCGGCGCGGTTGGGCTGGGCTGCCAGACGATAAACAACACCGGCAAAAAGATGAGCAGTCCCAACGCCCAATATGCCCAGGTGATGCCATCGCTGACGCTGATCGCCCAGGCCACAATTACCGGCGAAATAAACGCACCCACGCCAAAAAAGAAATGCAGCCCATTCATATACGGCGCTACCCTGTGCTGGTGCAGCCAGACAATCATGGTGTTGCCACCCACATCCACGCCCGGCTCAAAGAGACCTAACAGAAACATAAGGGCGACCAGCAGCCATAACGCCGGCACAAAAGGCACCAATACCATAGACAGCGCCATCATCACCAGCGCCAGCGCCATCAGGTGATGACCGGTGAAGCGGTCATACAGCCGCCCCGCCAGCAGCGCCCCCACCAGGAAACCCAGGCCGCGCACGGTAAAGAGAATGCTGATGGATTTGAGTGAAACGCCCGTTTGCTCCGCCAGGGCGGGTAATGTTGGTCCCAATGCCGATACTGCCAGCCCCAGGGCGATAAAGGCGGCGTAGTAACCGGCCGTAATCTGTAAACTTTTGTTCATGGTTTTGCCTGTATTAGATGAACGTCCCGTTGGGGGAAGGGGATGGTAATGTCCGCCTCATCAAAACGTTCTTTTATACGTTCGCGTAAATCGAACTGTATGTTCCAATAATCGTTGAGGTTGACAAACGGCCGTACCCCCACAATGATCCCATCCGCGCCAAAGTCCAATATCACCACCGAGGGCGGTGGGTCGGGCAGCACCCGTTCATCCGCTGCCAGAATATCTAGCAGAATTTGTTTCACCTGCCGCAGGTCGTCGCTGTAGCTCACCTGCACATTTACATCGGCGCGTAATGTGCCCAGCCGGGAGTAGTTGATGATATTGCTGTCCTGGATTTTGCCGTTGGGGGCTGTCACCAGCTTGTTATCAAAGGTCATGATCACCGTGTGAAAAATCTGGATTTCTTTGATGACGCCCATCACCCCGGCTGTCTGCACAATGTCTCCCACTTTGTAAGGCTGGAACAGCAAAAACAACACCGTCGCCGCCAGGTTAGACAGCGACTCTTGCAGGGCAATGCCCAAAATCACGACCACCACGCCCAACGCCAGGACAACGGAGGTGATGGGCACACCCAGAATAGCCAGTGCCAGGATAACGGCCAGCAAGAGAATGCCATAGTACGTCACGGCCGTGAACAACGTCACCAGCGATTCAGTCAGCCCCGTCTGGTGCAGGGCCTTCTTGACCAGCTCGCGCACAATCCGGGCCAGCCGCCGCCCGAATAACAAGACAAGAAGTGCGGCGGCCAACCGCAGCGCCCAGGCGATTAAGGGAAGTTCAGATGTAAATTCCATTGTTCCTACCTCGTGGGGAATACAAAAAACCCTCCGGGCTGGATAACCCGAAGGGTCAAGGCGGAGAGGGTGGGATTCGAACCCACGGTGACCGCTAAGCCACAGCGCATTTCGAGTGCGCCCCGATCGACCACTCCGGCACCTCTCCGAATGGTGAGTAGAGACGTTGCATTGCAACGTCTCTACTACCCCCTCAATTTTTGAAAGAACTGTTGCAAAAGGGCTGCCGCTTCTGCTTCCAACACGCCGGGTGTGACCTGGACCCGGTGGTTAAAAAGCGGCTCATCAAGGATGTTGACAATGCTGCCATGCGCGCCAAAGCGGGTATCTTTGGCCCCATACACCAGCCGGGGCAGCCGCGCCTGAATCATCGCCCCGGCGCACATCGGGCACGGCTCCAATGTGCAGTACAGGGTGACGCCAATCAGTCGCCAGTTATTCACCGTCTGCGCCGCCTGTCGCAGGGCAATCATCTCCGCATGGGCGGTGGGGTCTTGCGCCTGTTCCTTCAGGTTGTACCCCTGGCCGATGATGACGCCATCTTTAACGGCCACCGCCCCCACCGGAACTTCGGCCAGCGCCACGGCCTGCGCAGCCAGCGCCAGCGCCGCCTGCATCCACTGTTCATCCTCGTGGGAATTGGAAATGTTCTGCTCAGCCACAGCGCCGGGATTATAGCAGATTTCAGGCGGGCAACCATGCCAGAGCCACCGCCTGGTCAAATGGCATTGCCTGCCCTTGCGCCCAGGCAGCGGTGAACGCTGCCTCGTCTAATCGGGCGCGTACGGCCGTCAGTTGGCGCTCCACATCAGCCCG
Organism: Anaerolineae bacterium; assembly: GCA_019637635.1. Classification (GTDB taxonomy): domain Bacteria; phylum Chloroflexota; class Anaerolineae; order Promineifilales; family Promineifilaceae; genus CAADGU01. The sequence continues at coordinate 9,671 of JAHBVI010000169.1, read as the reverse complement.
GTCGGCCGGCCAGAGTGTGGTACCTAGCTGGTCAAAACGGGCATACACGGCGGCGAAGAGGCTAACGGCCGTTTCCATTCCCCCCTCTACGGCCAGCACCGCCGCCAACCCGGCCACACATTCCGCCTCGCCGCGTTTAATACCCAACTGCTGGTGCAGGGCCAACGCCTCGGTAAAAAGCGAACGCGCCTGCACCCGTTCGCCCTGCGCCAGCATCACCCAGGCCAGGCTGTGGTTGGCGCGGGCCAGGTCTGGCGCTGAGTTGATTTGCCGGAATAGCTCCTGGCTTTCCCGGTAGAAGGGCACGGCCGTGTCATAATCCCCACGATAACGCGCCAACTCCCCAAAATTATTAACCGCCGACGCCACCACCCAGGGATCGCCAATATCCTGCCCCAACACATGGGCCGCCCGTGTGTGCGCCTCTGCCTCGGCCAGGTCACCCTGGCTGAAATAAACATTACCCCAGTGCAAACGGATCATGGCCTGGAACCAGGTCTGCCCGGCGGCCGTGAACAGGGGTAATGCCTCGGCCAGTAGCCGGTGCGCCGCCGGGGCGTCGCATTGATTAACCGCCAACACACTGCGCGGGAAAAGCACGTCCAACAAACCTGCTTCATCCCCCACCCGGCGCATCATCTCCAGCCCTTCGTCCATCAGCCGGGCCGCCGCCGCCAGGTCGCTTTGCCACATAGCCACCAGCCCGGCGTGGGTCAGAATGGAGGCGCGCAGGGCAGTGCCACCCAATGAAGCGGTCTGGGCGATGGCCTGCTCACACCAGCGCCGCGCCTCGTGCAGATAACCACGCCGGTAGGTAAACCAGACCAGGCCGGGAATGAGCGGCCAACCGGCCGCCCAGGACGATGGCTTTGCGCTACTCCATTCCAAAACGGCGCGAAAATTACCTATATCGGCGTTCAGCCGGTCTAGCCACCGCTCGCTCTCGCCGGAGAAAAGTCTGGCTCGTGCAGCCAGCGCATAACCGGCAAAAAAGGCAGCATGTTGTTGTTGCAGCAGTTCCCGTTCCCCATTTTCCTGCAACCGTTCCTGGGCATATTCGCGCACCGTTTCCAGCATGATAAAACGGGGCTGGTCATCCACGATGCCGGCTGTTTGCAGCAGGGAGTTATCCAGAAGGGAGGAGACCCCCTCCAGAATATCCAGACGGCCGTCCCCGTTACCAATCGCTTCGGCCGTTTCCAGGGTAAACCCACCCACAAAGATGCCCAGGCGCGCAAATAAGGTCTGGTCGGCCAGTGAGAGCAGGTCATAAGACCAGTCAATGACATTGCGCATGGTTTGCTGCCGGGATGGCAGGTCTTGCGCGCCGCTGGTGAGAAACTTGAGGCGGTCGTTGAGCCGGTCGAGGATGAGATGGGGCGGCAGCAATTTGAGCCGGGCTGCTGCCAGCTCAATCGCCAGGGGCAGCCCATCCAGCCGCTGCACAATGTGGGCGATGACACGGCCGTTGGCCGCCGTCAACGCAAAATCTGGCCGAACCGCCTGCGCCCGTTCCACAAAAAGACGCACGGCTACCGATTCTGCCAAATCGTTGCTATTGGCGGGGGGCACGGGCAGCGGCTGCACGGGAAAGCCATGCTCGCCGCGCAGGTGCAGTGAGACCCGGCTGGTGGTCAGTATTTTCAGACCGGGGGCGGCTGCCAACAAATCGGCGAGTAGCGGCGCCGCGACCGTTACCTGTTCAACATTGTCCAGCAGCAGCAGCAGTTGTTTATCGGCCAGGTAAGCCTGCACACTCTCCAGCAGCGGATGGCCTTCGCGTTCACGCACATCCAGCGCCTGGGCAATGGCCGAGATGACCAGATCGGGCTGCGTAATGGGGGCCAGATTGACCCAGTAGATGCCATCCGTAAACTGGTCTGCCAGACCGGCGGCTGTTTCCAGGCTGCGCCGGGTCTTGCCCACGCCGCCTGGGCCGGTGAGCGTAACCAGGCGCACCTGGGGCCGGCCGAGCATGGCGCGCACGGCCGTTACGTCATCTTCCCGCCCAATCAGGCTGGTGGGGGGATGGGGCAGGGTGGTACGGCCGTGTGCCCGTTTCGTTTCTGGCGCGATAGGCGGCGCTGCCAGCCGCGCCTGTTCAAACTGCTCCGTCAGCAACAGCACCAGATCATTGCCGATCAAATCGCCCAATTCGGCCGCGGTGCTGAAGTATTTGTAGGAAACATCATCCGCATTTTTGATCTGCTGCAGCATGGTTTTGAGCCGGGCTTCCTGGTCGGGCGCGGGCGTCTTGATGTAGATCAGTTTCGGCAAACCAGGGCTGAGGCGCAGTTCATCTTCCAGACCAGAGATGTCCATGTCCGGCGCAACCCAGCCGTAACTTTGCCAGTAAATGCCCACGAAGATGTGGCTTTGCGCCAGGTAAGCCCGGTACAGGTTGCGCGGCGGATGGGGACGGGCGCCCGTTTCAAACAGCACCGGGATGAGCCGGAGTTGTTCAATCGCCTGGCGCGCTGCCTCTCGCTCCGCGGCTAACTCTCGCAGGGTGGAACTGATAAATACACGCAAACGCTGGTCAGGTGTGCGAATCACGGCAGTGGTCGGCTGTTCGGTTGGCCTGTTAGCGGAGTCTGTCATGGTTTAACCCTCGGTTTAACTATTCCTGTTTATTCTACCTCGTCTTGGTACAATGTGTCCTGTGGAGCCGTTATGCCGAGGCAATTCGAAATATGGTTTGCGACGGCAGATAAATCTGCACCAACAAAAGGCAAAGCCGGCCTTCGCCGACTGGTATGCAGCCCACGAAGGTGGGCTTTGCCTCTTGTAGTTTGTCTGGTTCCTGGTTACGCTGAGGCAAAAACTGAGGCAAAAACAGAAAATGAACAAACCAGAGGGTCAAGAAATTTTCGTTTACGTGTGGGAATATGTGGTGAAACAAGAGGCGCAGGCTGATTTTGAACGCATCTATGGGCCGCAGGGAGACTGGGTGCAGTTGTTCCAAAGAGGCGAGGGTTATCTGGGCACGGAACTGCACCGGGACATTGCCAACGAGCGGCGGTATCTGACGACCGATTATTGGGTCTCCCCGGCGGCTCGTGATGCTTTCCGCCACCAATTTGCCCGTGAATTCAGCGAGTTGGATCAGCGTTGTGAAGCATTGACCGAAAAGGAAGTTTTTCTGGGGGATTTTGTAAGCCGCAGCACACGGCCGTGGCCGCGTGGCCGGTAGAGAAGTAAATCAATGGTTGTCCAAAGCAGGCCGGTCGCGCCGCCCACATCTTCCCCCCGCCGCCAACTGACGCCTTTCATTGGCCGCCATACTGAAATTGCCGATATTGCCCGGTTGCTCGCCGACCCAGACTGCCGCTTGTTAACGCTGGTGGGGCCAGGTGGTATTGGCAAGACGCGCCTGGCGATTGAGGTGGTTGCCAGAATGGGCGCCCGCTTTGCCGATGGCGCGGTTTTTGTGCCGCTGCAAGCGGTGTCCACGGTTGAGTTTTTGGTCACGGCCGTAGCCGATGCCCTGCAAATCGCCGGTACAGGCCAGGATGACCCCCAGACCCAGTTGTTTCAATACCTGCGTGAAAAAACTTTGCTGCTGACGCTGGATAACTTCGAGCAGTTGCAGGTTGCCGCCGGTTGGCTGGCCGAACTGCTACAGGCCGCAGCCGGCGTCAAACTGCTGGTCACCTCGCGTGAAACGCTCAACCGGCAGGAAGAGTGGCTTTATCCGGTTGCCGGTTTGTCTGTACCGCAGCCGGAGTCGGCCAATTGGGCCAGCCACGATGCCGTGCAGTTGTTTGCCGAGCGCGCCCGCCAGGTGCGGCATGACTTTTCTCCGGCGGCGGAAGCGGCCCACATTATTCGCCTGTGCCGCCTGGTGGAGGGGATGCCGCTGGCGTTGGAATTGGCCGCTTCCTGGCTAAAAAGCCTGACCCTGGCCGATGTGGTGGCTGAATTGGAAAGCGGCCTGGACTTACTTACCACCTCTCAGGTGGACGTGCCGGAACGCCATCGCAGTATGCGTCTCATTTTTGACCATACCTGGCAGCGGCTTTCCCCGGAAGAGCAGCAGGTTTTCACGCGCCTGTCCCTGTTTCGTGGGGGATTTGGTCGGGAGGCGGCTACGGCCGTGACTGGGGCCACCCTACCTCTGCTGGCGGCGTTAGTAGATAAGTCATTACTGCGCCGGGATGGGCACGGCCGTTACCAGATTCACGAACTGCTGCGCCAATTTTCCGCTGAGTACCTGGCTGCCGACCAGGTCGCGTTCAGCCACACTGCGGATCGCCACGCTGACTATTACACGCGCTTTCTGGGCGACCGCTTCACCGGGTTGGCCGGCGGCGCGCAGGAAAAGATGTTAGCCGAAATTGGCGCTGACCTGGACAACGTGCGCGCCGCCTGGCAATGGGCGGTAACACAAGGGCAGGCGGCAGCTCTGGAGTACGCCGCCGCCACTCTTCATGGTTTCTACCAGTTCCGCAGCCGTTTTCAGGAAGGGTCTGATTTGTTTGTATTGGCGGTGAATGCAGTAGAGCAATCGCCGCCAGCGCCAGAGCGGGATCGCGCTCTGGCTTTTCTGCTGACTCATGCTGCCTGGTTGGAAATGCGTTTTGGTCGCATTGAAAAAGCCACACAAATGGCAAAGCAGGCGTTGGCGCTTTATGCCGCCCATGACATGCTGCCGGCTCCTGGCGCAGGCACGGACCCATTGACGGTTCTGTCGTTGTTGGCGGTCATCCAGGGAGAGTTTGGCAGAGCGGTCACATTGGGTCAGCAGGCCTGGCAGCGCGGCGCGGCCCGGAACGATGCCCAGAATATGGCATATGCCGGTTATGTGTTGACCAGCGCCCTGCTGGCCCAGGGGGCGTATGATGCGGCGCTGCACCAGGCACAGGCGGCCTTGGCCCAGGCGCAAACGGCGGGTAACCGCTGGCTGATGGCTTTCATCTATAATCAACTGGGGCAGATTAACCAGGTGTTGGGCCAGGGAACGGCCGCACGCCATTATTACCAGGCCAGTTACGCCATCCGCGAAGGGTTTGATGATCCGGCGGGCATGGCCCTGGCGCTGAACCATCTGGGCGAACTGGCGCTGGCTGAACGTGCGTATGAGCAGGCCCGTGACCTGTACCGGCAGAGCATGAAGCTCTATCAAAAATTGGGCGACCGGGGTGGGCTGGCGCACGCCTGTTATGGGTTGGCCGTTGCCTCTGCTAAAACAGGTGAGGAAGCGGCGGCGCGCCGCTATTTTGAACAGGCTTTGCGCGCAGCAATGATGATACAAACGCCTTCTGTGGTTTTATCGCTTTTGGTGGGAATCGGTGAATTTCTGATCACCAGTGGCCCACAGCAGTCCGGTGTGGCGGCGCTGCTTTTGGCTGCCCACCATCCGGCGGCGGAGCAGGCCACCAGGGATGAGGCGCAGCAGCTTTTGCAGATTATGGGGTTGGCGGACACGGCCGTGTCCCCTACCACCGAGCCAGAGCTAGAGACATTGATTCCGCTTTTGTTAGCCGCGTTAACGGCCGTGCCTTCCCTGAGCCACATCCTGCCTGTGACGCCTGATCTCGCCGATACTTCCCCCCCGGCTCATTCCTTGCTCGATCCCCTCAGCGAGCGCGAGTTGGAAGTATTGCACGCCATTGCTGCCGGCTTCAAAAACCAGGAAATTGCCGACCAACTCACCGTCAGCCTCAGCACCTTCAAAACGCACATCAACAACATCTACAGCAAACTGGGCGTTACCAACCGCGTCCAGGCCCTCGCCCGCGCCCGCGCCCTCCACCTCCTTCGTCAATAGGACGCAGATTCACGCGGATGACGCGGATAAAATGTTGTTAACAGGCGTCCTGTTTTTCATTCATGGTGGCCGACGAAACCCCTTTTAGACTACAGGGGATGGAGAAAAAAAAGGATGAATTTCCAGAGCGAAATCCGTTCATTTCTTTATCCGCTGTAGTCATGGCGAAAAAGTAAAACATTGCCCAATACCCTATCGCCTATCGCCCATCACCCACTGCTCACCGCCCACCGCTCACTGCCCACCGCTCACTGCCCACTGTTAGCCCGCCAATCCACCCGCCGTTCCACCCTTCGGTTGATGACGCTCCACCCGGCTCACCTTTACACTGCTCGCAACTAAACAACCGGTGGGCACACCACCATCAAAAGGAGAAACAACGCATGATCAGTGTAAATCTTAACAATCTGTCCCTCACCGAATTTTGGGGCGAAAACCGCCCGGAGATTCACAATCGCTCCACATTTCCCCTGTTGGGCGCGATGGGTACCGAAAATTCGGCCACCGTGTACTTTGAACTAGACCCCGGCGATGTGCTGGGCTGGCATACCGACAGTGTGGAAGAACTGCTGCTCATCCTGGCGGGCACTGTTGAAGTATTCGTCGGCGAAGAGAAAGGGCAGCTTGTTCAGGGCGACCTGGCGCTGGTGCCGACGATGGCCCCCCACAACGTGCGCAATGTTGGTCAGGAAACGGCCAGGGTGCTTGGCTTCTTCGGCAGCAACAACTTTGTGGCGACCTTTGACGTGCCTTTCGCCCCGGCCGGGGTGAGCGTCATTGATACACGGGCGCTGACCGAGGCAGCGGCGGCCTGACAAACTTTTACAAATCAACTATGTAAGGGCGGGCACAAGGCCCGCCCCTACCACCTGTATGATGGAGGATGAATCATGTTACGCAGAAAATCTAATAGAACCATTTTTTTCATAGGGTTGGCGCTGGTTTTATTACTGGCAGCCTGCCAGAGCGGCGAGACCACGGCCGTACCCAATGAAGTCACTTTCACCGCCCGCGCCAACAGCTTTAGCGGCCCGGATACGATTCCGGCAGGCTGGACGGAACTGCGGCTGGCAAACGAAGGGCCAGAATTTTACCACATGCAATTGATGCGCCTGGATGAAGGCAAAACGGTAGCCGACCTGACGGCGGCGCTGGCCGAAAGCCCGGTAGCGCCGGCCTGGGCCAGACATTATGGCGGCCCCAATCCACCCCATGTAGGCGAAAGCAGCACGGCCGTCGTCTTTCTGGAACCGGGTGAGTATGCCCTGATTGACACCGTACCCGGCAAAGATGGCACGCCGCACGTTCATCATGGCATGGCCAAAGCGGTGCGGGTAGAAGCAAATGGCAACGGCACGGCCGTAGAACCCGAAGCAGACGCCGTGATAGATATGTTCGATTTCAACTTTACTGTGTCCCGGTCATTGGTTGCCGGAAAACAGACCATCCGTGTGAACAACCGGGGCGAACAGCCACATGAGCTGTTCCTGGCCCGGCTGGCGCCCGGCAAGACCGTCAACGATTTGCTGGCTTCGTTGGCCCCAGATGCACCGCCGGAAGCGATTGATTGGCGCGCCCTGGGCGGCGTCAGTGTGATTGAATCTGGCGACCACAGCTACTTCACCGTTGACCTTGAACCTGGCACCTATGCCCTGCTCTGTTTTGCGCCAGAAGACCACAGCGGCGCTCCCCACTTTATGATGGGCATGATGCAGGAGTTTGTCATCGAGTAATTGATTGAAGACCATGACGAGTGATGGGTGAGGCGTGGCAGGATGCCTTACCCATCATGCTGTTCACAAAGATAGACGGAGTACGATGATGATTGATAACGACGATCTCAACCTGGCTTTACAAGACGTAAGTCTCAGTTCGGCTGGTGGCGCCCCCTTTTTAATGGCGTATGGATTGACACTTTGTATCACGGCCGTGTTGTACTTTTTCCTGCCGTTGGAAACAGTGGCGCTGATGGCTATGTTCCAAGGTGTCGTCGCCCTGCCCCTGGCTTTCTGGCTGGAGCGACGCCTGGGTGTAAAGCCGATGGCCGCTAACAATCCCTTACGTCCGCTTTCCATTCAGATGGCTATGTCACAAGTGGTGGCCTTGCCGGCGGTCATTATCGCCTTTAATCTCAATGCGATCACCGTGCCGGTGGTGTTGGCGGCTGTTGGCGGTGGGCACTTTTTGCCCTACGCCTGGCTGCACCGCACGAAGCTGTACCTGATTTTGGGCACGGCCGTATCCGTTGGCGCGTTTGCCCTGCAAATTACCCTGCGCTCAGATGCCTTTCCCTATGTGTTGTTCTATATGAGCTTCGTTTATTGGTTGCTGGCGCCATTGGTATTCAGACATGCCCGGCAGATAACCCATGCTGGCCGCATTACTGCCAAATAGTGGAAAGGATGAAAATGCACATGAAGAGCAGGACAGCCTGTATACTCGCCGTTCTGGGGTTAACGATGCTGCTGACGGCCTGCCTGACGGAGCCGCTGCCGGTGCAAGGGGAAGCGCCGACCCCGATTGATGTGGTTGAGTTGCTGCCCACAACGGCCGTGCCCACACCCACAGTAGCGTCAGTGACAACGGCTGAACTTATACCCACACCGTCGGCCCCCCATACCCCCACGCCAATGCCTACACCCCTGCCGGCAACGGCCGTCCCGGTTCCGCCCCCACCACACCTGATCACCAGAGGGGAAACGGCCGTGCGCACCGGCCCCGGCCTGGCGTATGACCTCTCTCACTTCCTGGGGCCAGGCACAACCGCGCCGATTTTAGGCCGCGATGCCGCCGGTGACTGGTGGGCCATTCACGGGCCGGGCGATGGGCCAGGGCCGCACAGTTGGGTGGCGGACAGCGACGTGACGGTGCAAGGTGATACGGCCAATGTGCCCATCTTCGCCGCGCCGGCCTTGCCGCCCACCCCGGTTAGCGGCCACGATGTGCCGTTGGTAGGGGAAATGGGTGTACCGCCGGCCGAACGCTGCATTATCTCTCATCCCGGCATGGTCGGGCCGATCAACGTTCACCTGGGGCCGGGGGCGCAGTTTGCCCTGATTGCCCGGCTGGACGTCAACCGCTGGGCGGAAGGCATTCAAGAGCAGGTGGGTTGGTATGAAATCCGGTTAGGGCCGGGGCAGGTTGGCTGGCTGCCGGTAACGGCCGTAGCCCTCAACGAATGGTGCCCCACTTCCCAACAGTGAGCGCCCTGAAAAAGCAATGCAGAGGCGCGGTTTAACACAACGCTGTAAAATTCGCACTGCTTATGACACACAAACAAGCCTTAACCCAAATTGAAGCCAGTATGCGCGCCGTTGGTCGGCAGGAGCGGATGGTGTTCAGCCAATCCCACTTCGAGATATTCATCTCATCCGGTCAGGAAGATCATCTCAGTTTTGCTGTACCCCTGTCCGCTGCTCCTGCCAACTGGCCGCAGGCCATAGCCGACATGCAGGCCACCTTTGCCCAACATAACAAACGGCCGCGCCTGGAATATATCGCCGACTTACATCCCGAATTGGCGCCCGCGTTGGAGCAGGCTGGCCTGGTCTGTGAAAGCCGGATGCCGGTTATGGTGCTGGATACGGCCCAACTGTCACCGCCGCCAGACCCGCCGCCGCTGGCCCAGCCGCTGGCCCATTACCAGGCGCTAACTGCCGCAGATGAGCCTTTTTTGAAAACGTACCTGATGCGCCAGAGCATCGCCTACGGCGGCAGCGGCGGCGAGGAATCGCTGGGCTGGCTGCCCAATTTGCGGCACGGTCTGACGAACGGCGCGGTGATGGGTGCTGTGCAACTGCAAGCGGGTGAGATGGTGTCTGGTGCGGTCATCCAGATGGGTGAAGATGGCGAGGGCATTGGCGAATTGGCCGGTGTGTGGACGGCGCCAACGCAGCGCCAG
>JAHBVI010000168.1 GCA_019637635.1 Anaerolineae bacterium | reverse complement strand
TTATCGCGGCGAATTGTACCCACCGCGCGGCCGACTTTCCGCGCCGCCAGACGTCACCCGTTTCCTGGCGGAGAAATTGGGCGAACTGCTGGCGGATGTGCCGGTATTGGCAGAGGTGGGGGCAGACACGGCCGTAAACCAACCGTTCTGGGGCGGCTGGAACTTATGGGCGCACGGCCACGCGCAGCAGCCCTGGATTATGATCGAACTGAACCGCGCCCTGTACATTGGCTACCAGACCGGCGACACGCCCATTGTGCCCCCCGACCCGGCCCGGATAGCTTTACTGCGCGAGAAAGTGTGGGAAGGGATTACGGCCGTGACCAATTACTGGCTCCACCACCCCCGTTCGTAGTGGGCGATTCATCGCCCCAATTCTTGTTTTGCATTCATCTCCCCCTCCGGTAAACTCCGCCTATGAACACACCACCCCCCCACCCCCTCAAACGCTTAACCGCTTATTCCCGCCGTTACCGGCGGCGGGTTATTTGGGCAACCATTTGCTCCGTTCTCAACAAACTATTTGACCTGGCTCCACCGGTGCTGATTGGCATGGCCGTGGATGTGGTCGTCTCCCAAGAAGATTCCTTTATGGCCCAGATGGGGTTTGCCACCGTGCAAAGCCAGTTGGTGGCTTTGGGGCTGTTTACCCTGCTCATCTGGGCGTTGGAGTCGCTGTTTGAATACCTCTTCTCCGTCTTATGGCGCAATCTGGCCCAGGACATCCAGCACGATTTACGCCTGGACACCTACACCCACGTGCAAACGCTGGACATGGCCTACTTTGAAGAGCGCAGCACCGGCGGCCTGATGGCGATTTTGAATGACGACATCAACCAGTTGGAGCGATTTCTGGACGTGGGCGCCAATGACATCATCCAGTTGATCACCACCATCATCGCCATCGGCGGCGCGTTTATCGTCCTGGCGCCTTCGGTGGCCTGGATGACCATTTTGCCCATGCCCTTTGTCATCTGGGGCACACTGAAGTTCCAGCAGAAATTAGCGCCAAAGTATGCGGCCGTGCGCGAACAGGTTGGTTTTCTCAACGGCTTCCTGGGCAATAATCTGGGCGGCATTGCTACCGTCAAAAGTTACACGGCCGAAACCTACGAAGTGGGCCGCATTCGGGAGCAAAGTGAACTGTATCGCCAGAAAAACGAAGCCGCCATCCAACTCAGTTCCGCCTTTGTCCCCCTCATTCGTATGATCATTGTGCTTGGTTTTGCGGCCATTATGATTTTTGGGGGGCTGCTGGTGGTGCAGGGGCAGTTGAATGTGGGTGTGTACAGCGTGCTGGTGTTTATGACGCAGCGGCTGCTATGGCCGCTGACCCGCCTGGGGCAAACGTTGGATTTGTACCAGCGGGCCATGGCGTCCACGAACCGGGTGTTTGACTTGCTGGATACACGGCCGTCCATCCTGGATGGCCGGGAAACGCTGCCGTTAGCGGACGTGCGCGGTGAAGTCACCTTTGTCAACGTCAATTTCCGCTACCGCTGGCAGGATTACGAAGGCTACACCGACAACCGCCCACACGTGTTGAACAATCTATCGCTGCATATTCCGGCGGGGGAGACGGTGGCCATTGTGGGGCCAACCGGCTCTGGCAAGACGACGGTGATCAAGCTGCTGCTCCGTTTTTATGAGGTGGAAGAGGGCAGCGTGTGTCTGGACGGCCGTGACATCCGCACCTTGCCCACCCACGACCTGCGCCGGGCTATCGGGCTGGTGAGCCAGGATGTGTTTTTGTTTCATGGCACCGTGCGCGAGAATATCGCCTATGGCACATTCGACGCCACCCTGGACGAAATTGTCGAGGCGGCCAAAGTGGCCGAAGCGCACGACTTCATCACCCAACTGCCCAACGGCTATGACACCATTGTCGGTGAACGCGGGCAGAAGCTGTCCGGTGGGCAGCGGCAGCGCATCTCCATCGCCCGCGCCGTACTGAAAGACCCGCCGGTACTGATCCTGGACGAAGCCACCTCCTCCGTAGACAATGAGACGGAAGCGGCCATTCAGCGTTCGATGGAGCGCATTTCGGTGGGGCGCACCATGATCGTCATCGCCCACCGCCTCTCCACCATCCGCAATGCCGACCGTATCTTCGTGCTGGAAAACGGCATCCTGCGCGAGCAGGGGACGCACAATGAACTGGCGCGGCAAGATGCGGGGATTTATGCAGGGTTGTGGCGGGTGCAGACGGGGGAACGGTAATCGGTTATCGGCTAAGAGCGGCATAGATTTCGTGGAGGAAGCGGCTGGGGTAGGTGGCTAACTGTTCGGTGTGGCCGAAGCCGGCTTGCTGCGCCAGTTTGCGCCAGGTCTGGTAGGAGAAGGGATAGGGCACCCAGTGGTTGCCCTGGTCGCTGTTGTATTCGACGATGAGCAGACGGCCGTGTGCCTCTTTCAAATACCCCTTCACGTGTGACAACACCGGCCCCTTGTTGGCTACAAAGTGGAGCGAGTTCGCCATCACTACCCCGTCCAGCGGCGGCAGCGCCAACGGGCGGGTAAAGTCGGCCTGAACGGTGTGCAGGGTGACGTGGGGAAAGGCGCGGTGCATCTGTTTGGTGAGCGATTGCAGGGCACGGCCGTCTCGATCCACCGCATAAATCTCGCCACCCGGCCCAATCAATGCCGCCAGCGCCAGCGTAAACGCCCCCTCGCCCGCCCCCAAATCAGCCCACACCCCGCCGGGGCGCGGAACACCATTCTGTAATAATCTGACGTGATCGTTGTGGTTCATGGTGTTGTAAGGTCAGGCAGTGCCAGGCAAAGGGCATTTCCACTCCAAATGACCAAAGCCTTACTGCCCTGTGCCTGGCACTACTTCTAAAATCGCCCCAATCCGGCTGCGGCGGAGGGCGCGGGAGGAGAGGGCGTACACGGCCGTGAGCAAATAGCCCGCCGCCGCCAGCATGTAAATAGCGCGAATGGGCACACCCACATCAACCAATGCCGCATAAGTCAGACCAGACAGCAAAAAGACCACATTCCAGCCCATCTCCCGCAAGGAATAGACCCGCCCCAACTTGTCCTCATCCACACTCGTTTGCAGCAGCGTATTTTGGGCCACATCGCGCAGAGCAAACGTGGGGCCATATAAAACGGAGATGACGATAGTAACGGTTACGCTGCCCGTTTGGGCATACACAATGGTCAACAGCCCCATCAAAAAGGCATTGACGATGATGATGCGCCCCGGCCAGCGCATGATGATGCCGGACACGGCCGTAGCCAACACCGCCCCCAACATCACCCCCGTATAAAACGCCCCATTTTGCAGCCCCCATACCTGCGGCTCGGCGTTAAGGGCCTGCTCCACAAACACCAGCATCAACGCCGATGTCCACACGCCATGCGGCACATGTTCCAACCACTCCATGGTCACCAGCGTCCGCGCCAGTTCGTGATGGCGCAAATAGCGCGCCCCGTCCTTCACCGATTGCCACAGTGGGACATCGGACGCTTGCTGTGCGCGCCGTTCCCGCTCTGTTACGCCCAAATGAATGGCGCTAATCAAGGCCGCCGATGCCAGAAAGGTGAGTAAATCCAGCAATATCAGCGCCTGCAAGCTGACCCACACCACCAGAAAGCCCCCCAAAATATAACCAAACGCCTGAGTGCCCTGCACCGTGCCGGACATGACCCCATTCGCCCGCGCCAGTTCATCCCGGCGCACAATCGCCGGTAAAATCGCCATACGCGCCGGGGTATAAAACGCCGTCATCGCCCCCAACCCGGCCACCACCAGATAGATCAGCCACAGGTTTAGTTGGCCGCTCCAGGTAAACACAAGCAGCAATGATACCAACGTCGCCCGCACCAGATCGGCCGTCACCATCACCCGGCGGCGCGAATGGCGGTCTACAATGGCCCCGGCCACCGGACTGAGCAGGAAGATGGGCAGCAACGTGGCGGCCATCACCCCCGCTGTTTGCAGCGCCGAACCACTCGTCTGAAAAATAGTGACCATGATGCCGACCGTGTACAGCACATCGCCAATACCGGAAATGAGTACGGCCGTCCACAACAACGCAAAATTACGATTCTTCAATAATTTACCCATGTACGCCTCATCAGAAATCCTTCCCCTTCATCCGTTTCGGTTTATACCTGAATCCGGCACGTAAATATACGATCCTTTGATCAATTGTCTTGATCCTTTGGGCAGGTTAACAAATTTGGTTTGTAGTAACGGCTTTAGCCGGATTATCCCACCCAAATAGACTTCCTTGTTTTGCCTGCCATACAACTGTGATGTACCCTCTTAATAGATTGGTTCAATCTTGAAGATCGAATCAATCTCTACACTGATTAAAAGGGGTTTTCATGGATTCATTTTCCGCAGCGTCGCATCACGACGTGCTTGTTTTGTTAGTTCAAATCACCATTCTGCTCTTTACCGCCAGGGCGTTGGGCGAAATTGCGCAGCGATTAGGCCAGCCTTCCGTCGTCGGCGAGATTTTGGCCGGCATCATCTTGGGGCCGTCCCTGTTAAGCAGCCTGTTTCCGGCCTTTGGCGCGTGGATTGTGCCGCAAACGGCCGTGCAAGGCTACCTGCTCGAAGTCATCAGCCTGTTAGGGGCCATGTTTCTGCTGCTCATCACCGGCCTGGAAACCGATCTCACCCTCATCAAACGCCATGCGCGCACGGCCGTTGGCGTCTCTTTTGGCGGCATTGTGGTCACCTTTTGCACCGGTTTCTTGTTGGGCCAATATCTGCCTGACTTTCTATTGGCCAACCCCACGCAACGGCTGGTGTTTTCCCTCTTTGTGGCTACCGCCATGTCCATCTCCGCCATCCCTGTTATCGCCAAAGTCCTCATGGACCTCAACCTGATGCGGCGCGACATAGGCCAGACCATCATCGCCGCCGGCATGAGCGATGACACCATCGGCTGGATGTTGCTCTCGGTGGTCGCCGGGCTGGCCACCGGCGAAGCCATCAGCGCCGGTTCTGTTTTGCAAACAGTCGGCAGCGTTCTGGCCTTCATGGTACTCAGTTTCACCGTCGGCCGTTGGATCGTCAAAAAATCGCTGGACTATGTGCAAGACGAAGTTATCAGCCGGGACAAACTGCTCACCCTCGTCATGGTTTTCACCTTCGCCTGGGGCGCACTCACCCAGGCATTTAACCTGGAGGCTGTACTGGGTGCCTTTGTGATCGGCATCCTGTTTGGGCAAATGCCCCGCCTGCCAGAAACCGTGCATCACAAACTGGAAAGCATGGCGCTGGGCATCTTTTCGCCCATCTTTTTCGCCGTTGCCGGTCTTAAGGTCAATATCCAAAATCTGTTCGATCCACAGTTGATCTTGATTACCCTGCTGGTCATTGCCGTCGCCACCGGCGGCAAAGTGGTGGGCACCTATCTGGGGGCGCGGCTCATTGGTCGGCGTGATCACTGGACATCCCTCAGCTTTGGCGCGGGGTTAAACGCGCGGGGAGCAATGGAGATTATCATCGCCACCATTGGTCTGAATCTAGGTATCCTCTCGCAAGATATGTTTTCCATCATCGTCATCATGGCGATGACCACCTCGCTGATGGCCCCCCCGGCGCTGCGTTGGGTACTGAAACGGGTCAAGCCAGAAGAGCAAGAACTCAGACGGCTGCGGCAAGAAGAGATGGCCGTAGGCAGCCTGGTTGCCAATGTACATCGGGTGCTGCTGCCCGTGCGCCAGCGACCGGGCAGTGGCGCTACCCAGACCATCGAAGCGCAACTACTGAAGAAACTGGGGCAAAACATGAACCTGTCGGTCACGTTGTTTAATGTGGCCGCAAAAGGGCAGCGAGCCGACGGGCTGACCTATCTGAACAAACTCTCTCCCTTGTTTGCCGAACATGAACTGGTCAAAAAAGTGCTGGAAGGCGAACAGCCCACTGAACTTATTCTGGACGAAGCCAAGAAAGATTATGACTTGCTGGTCTTGGGCGCATCTGAGGAAAATCGGGGCGCCGATGTTTTGTTTACGCCTTTGGTAGATTACCTGGTGCGGCTCTCCCCCTGCCCAACCATGATTGTCCAGGGGCAGCGGGTACAAAGCGACTGGCTGCCGCGTCGCATCCTCATCCCCACCAATGGCAGCGAAGCGGCGCGGCAGGCGGCCGACCTGGGCTTTGCGCTGGCAACAAATGGTGAAGAGATCATCATCTTGCACGTGGTGGTGGAAGGCAGCAGCAACTACAGCCCGGATGCCAGCGGCGAGATGTTTGAGCGGCAGTTGGCCATTGGCTGGCACATGGTGGATGAGCTGCGGCAGCGGGCCAATGCGCTGGACGTAACGGCCGATACGGAAGTCCGGGTAGGCCCAGACCCGGAGACGATGATTATGGCCGTCGCCAAAGAGAAAGAAGCCGACCTGATTATCCTGGGCACCGACGTGCGCCCAGGCACCGAGCGATTGTTTTTAGGGCCAGGCGTGGATCGCATTTTGAAGCGTTCACCCTGCCCGGTCATTGTTTTGAATATCTAAAACGATGGCTGGTGGTTGGCGCTACTCGCCAGCCACTACCAGGTAGAGCAGCATGGTCACGGCCGTGCGTGCCATCACACTATGCGGTAATTTGGCGGGCATATGAATCCAGGTACCGGGCACGGCCGTTGTCTTCTCCGCGCCCAACAGCAAATCCGCCTCGCCACTTAGAAAGTGCAAAATGGCCGGGTAAGCGGCCGTATGCTCCGTTAACTCCTCCCCGGCGGCAAAACCAAACAGCGTCACCTTCACATGATCGCCGCTCATCACCTTGCGGCTAACAATTGTCTCTCCGGGTATCTCCGGCAGCAGTTCGGATAATTGTTGAATGATTGTCTCGTTCATGGCAAATTCCTTTTAGTAATTGCGTAATTGGGACACCAATTACCCAATCACTCAATGACTTCTTCTTCCCCGCACCAACCCCACCGCCACCATGCCAAAAAAGAGCAAGATAGCAATGGCGTTCAGCAGACCACCCCACTGCCGCAGCGCCGGGTTGCGCATGTACCAATCCGCCGCCACCCGCAGCAGCAGTGACGCCTGCAACAAGAGCGCCGGCATGTAAAATCCGGCGTGGTAGGCCACCGGCCAACCGGTTATGGCCGGGAAAATGATCAGGGCATGGGCAAAAATCATGCTAAACGCAAAACCCAAAAAGAGGGCGTGCAGCCACAAATCGTAACGTGGCCCGGCTACCAACTGCCCCCAGACCAGCCCGGCCAACCCACTGACCACCAGCCAGCCATACCCGGCCAATAGATTGCGGCCAATGTAACCGGTGATGGCCGGTTGGCGCGCCGTGCGCCGGGCAATGTCATAACGCAGCAGCCAGGCCGCCAGGGCCAGCGCCCCCAGGCTGTTGAGCCGGATGCCCACATCGGCCGCCGCCAGAGAAAGCAGCAGCCCCGCGCCATACACGGCCGTGGCCGCCCCAAACAACCAAAAACTGGCCCGGCTCAACCGCTGCACCCGGCTCAATTCCAGCCGTTCGCCGACGATGGTCAGGACGAGAAACGCCGCCCACCAGACCACCAGGCGATGCACCGGCCAACCGGCCAGCCACAGCCCATTACCCAGCAGCCAACAGAGCGCGCCTACTCCCATCACGGCCGTATACAGCGTCCGGTGTTGGTGATAGATGAAAAGGGACACGGCCGTGAGCCACCCACTACCCAACAAAACCAATACCTGCCCCACCACCACCGGCAGCCCGACCACCAGCCACAACGCCCCCACCCCCGTCGCCACCGCCCCCACCAACCACCGATTACCGTTCACCGATAACCGATTACCGCTCACCGTTCCCAACGCCACCGCCCGTTCCAGGCAAATGAGCGTACCCAAAAAGCCAGAAACCATGAGCGGGCCGTGCAAAGAGGGCAGCAACGGCCGTAACACCGGCCAGCCCCACCCCAACCGCAGTAGCCCGGCCCACAAACCGGCCAGCAGCGCCGCCATCACCAGCGCCATAATGGGGAATCGCCAACGCCTTTCCATACCTCAAGTCTACCCCAATCACCCACCCCCAAACAAAAACGCCACCACCCAAACAGGTGATGGCGTTTCCATCGGCGGAGTGGCGCATCCTCAGATGCGCCACGTCTGGCATCTGAGGATGCCAGACTCCTCGTGGTTAAAATTCCCAGACAGTTCTGAACTCGTCTGATTCTGGCTGCGCCCGCAGCGGCGCCGTGTGGCCGGACGCAACCGGCGTTGGCAGCGGCAGCCGGTCATTTTTAGGTTCAACGGTAAAAGGCGGCTCGTCCGGTTCGCGCAAGGCCGTCGCCAATACCTCGCTGAGGTGGCTCACCGGGATCAACGTCAGGTCGGCGCGGATGCTGTCCGGCAGTTCCGGTATGTCTTTGGCGTTCTCCTTAGGCAAAATCACGGTCTTGATACCGGCACGATGGGCGGCAATCGTTTTCGACTTCAGCCCACCAATCGCCAGCACCTTGCCGCGCAGCGTCACCTCGCCGGTCATGGCCACATCGCGGCGCACCGGGCGGCGGGTAAAGGCCGAGATAATGGCCGTCGCCATGCCAATGCCCGCGCTGGGGCCATCTTTAGGGGTCGCGCCATCCGGCACATGGACGTGTAGGTTTACATGGTCAAAGACTGTTGGCTCCAGCCCGAGAGACCGCGCATTAGCCCGCGCATACGTCAATGCTGCCTGGATGGATTCGCGCATCACATCCCCTAACGAACCGGTCAAGGTAATCTTGCCGTTGCCTTCACTCAGGCTTACTTCAATGGGCAGCGTGTCGCCGCCAAAACCGCTCACGGCCAGACCGGTCACCACGCCCACTTCGTCATTTTCTTCGGCCGTACCATAGCGGTACATCTCCGGCCCCAGATAATCGGCCACATCTTTTGGCGTAATCACAAACGGCCCCTGCGCCCCGCCCGCCACCTGCACCGCCACCTTGCGGGCAATACGGCCGATGTGCCGTTCCAGGCTGCGCACCCCCGCTTCCCGCGTGTAATGGCGCACCAGATGGCGCAGCGCCTCATCCGTAAAAGAGACATCCTCACCGGCGATGCCGCTGCCTTCCAACTGCTTGCGCAGCAAATAACCGGTAGCAATGCTCGCTTTTTCTTCTTCAATGTAGCCGGGCATGGTGATCGTTTCCATGCGATCCAGCAGTGGGCCGGGAATGGTGTTTAATTGGTTGGAGGTAGTAATAAAGATGACCTGGCTGAGATCAAAGGGCGCTTCCAGATAATGGTCGGTAAATTTGTCGTTTTGTTCCGGGTCCAGCACTTCCAGCAAAGCGGAGGCCGGGTCGCCGCGCCAATCCGCGCCCACCTTGTCAATCTCATCCAGCACAACCACCGGGTTATTGGTGCCCGCATCCCGCAGGGCGCGAATGATGCGCCCCGGCATGGCGCCAATGTAGGTGCGGCGATGGCCGCGAATTTCGGCCTCGTCGCGCACCCCACCCAGGCTGATGCGCACTACTTTGCGCCCCATGGCATGGGCTACAGAGGTGGCGATGGACGTTTTGCCCACCCCTGGCGGGCCATACAGGTTGATGATGGCGCCGCGCATTTTAGCGCCCGCCAGTTTGCGCACCGCCACGTACTCCACAATGCGCTCTTTCACGTCTTCCAGGCCGTAATGGTCGGCGTCTAGCACCTGGCGCACGTGGTGAATGTCCAGGTTATCCGCAGTGGCCTGGTTCCAGGGCAGTTCCACCAGCCATTCCAGGTAGGTGCGGATGACGGCCGATTCCGCCGACTGCGGCCCCTGGTATTCCAGGCGTTTGAGTTCTTTTTCGGCGCGTTCGCGCACGGCCGTAGGCATTCCTGCCTTTGCAATTTTATCCCGCAGATCATCGCTGCCGCTCTCGGCGTCGTCGCCCAACTCCTTGCGAATCGCCTTCATCTGTTCCCGCAGCAGGTATTCCCGCTGCGCTTTGTCTGCACCTTCGCGGGCGTCTTGCTGGATTTTGCTGCGGATTTCGGCAATGCGTAGCTCTTGCTGCAAATGTTCGGTGGCAATTTGCAACCGCTCCACGCCATGCACGGTAGTCAACAATCGCAGTTCTGTTTCCAGCGGCAAATTCAGCAACCCGGCGATGTAATCGGCCAACTGCCCGGCTGATGTTTTGCTGCGGGTAGTAGCCATCACCTGTTGGTTAGCCTCGCCTAAGGTGTCCGCATACTGTTCCAGATAGGCAATGGCTGTGGCCATCACCCCGCGATCAGACGAATCCGATTGATCGGCAATTTCCTGGTAGGTGCCCAGAGTGTAGGGTTCATGGTCAACCAGGCTTTGCAGCCGTACCCGGTGGCGTAGTTCCACCAGCATTTGCACGCCCATGTGGGGGGCGCGCAAAATATCCCGCACCGTCGCCAGGATGCCGATGGGGGCCAGGTCGTCCATTTGTGGCAGTTCCACATCGGGGTTGTATTGCACCAGGATGAGGAGATCGCCATTGGCCTCTACCGCGGCCTGGGCGGCTGCCAGCGAGCGCCGCCGGCCGATGGAAATGGTGGTGGTGACGCCAGGAAAAACTGCCCCGCCTCGTAACGGGACGATGGGGATGCGCGTTGGTTCAAGTTGGTTGGTCATTAATAGTTTCCTCGCAGAGATTAGAGATTAGAGATTAGAAATTAAGAGATTAAGAGATTGGGCAGTGGTGATGGCGCAAAGGCCAATCGCCACCCTTTGATTTTTTCCGATACTTGCTCACGTGTGGTTTTTAGGGATTCTCTGCTTCCATCCTACATTAGTTTGTCTGGGGCCTATCCTCAATAGTCCTATGGTAGTCTCCGCCGGTAACAAGGGTGGCGCTATAGTCCTACTACCTGAGACCCTAAGGGTTTTCTGAAACCCATAGGGTCTTGCTGGTTGATCCCGGCGGAGCGAGGGATAATGGAACGGAGTGGACGCTTTAGCGGTAACGGCTAAAGCCTCTACTCCTAACGAGTTTACGGAGGAAAAACAGATGAAAGAGATGTACATCAACGGCCGTTTCACCTCCAGTGCATCCGGCGACACCATGACCATTTTCAACCCGGCCACCGAGGAAGTGCTGGACAGTGTGCCCAACGGCAATGAAGTGGATGCGTATAAAGCGGTGGTCGCGGCCCATACGGCCTTCCAAAGCTGGCGGCAGGTCTCCGGCCTGGAACGGTGTGAAATGCTGCACGAAGCCGCCCACAAAATGAAGGCGCAGGCGGCGGAATTAGCCGAACTGCTGACGTTGGAAGAAGGTAAACCGCTGCCCGAAAATGAAGAGGAACTGGAATGGACCATGGGCACATTTGATTATTACGCCGAAATGGCCCGGACGTACCGGGGGCGGGTATTGGCCCCGGCGGTGAGCAGCCAGTTCAACTTTGTCCTCAAAGAGCCGTATGGCGTGGTGCTGTGCATTGTGCCCTTTAACTTTCCGCTGCTGCTGATGGCCTGGAAAGTGGCCCCAGCGTTGGCTGCCGGCAACACCATCATCATCAAACCGGCGGAAAAGACGCCGCTGACCACACTGCGGCTGGCGGAGATGGCTTTTGACCATTTTCCGCCGGGGGTGGTGAATGTGGTCACGGGCGAGGGTTTGCGCGTGGCGGAGCCGATGGTGAAACACCCGGATGTGCCGGTGATTGCCTTTACGGGGTCTACGGCCGTGGGCCAACGCATTGCCTCCCTGGCCGCGGCGCGCATCAAACGCACCCACCTGGAACTGGGCGGCAAGGATGCCTTTGTCATTGCCCCGGATGCGGATGTGGAAACGGCCGTCGAAGCCGTAGCCTATGCCGCTCTCATCAACGCCGGGCAGGTGTGTACCTCGACGGAGCGGGTCTATGTGCCTGACCACATGCTCAAGCCGTTCAGTGAAGGGCTGGCCGATTTTGTCAGCGGGCTGCGGCTGGGGCCGGGGCTGGACGCCAATACCGACATGGGGCCAATGGCCGACCCGAAGTACCGCGCCAAAGTGGAAGACCACGTGGCCGATGCGGTGCAGAAGGGAGCAAAGGTGTTGGTGGGGGGGAAACGGCCGTCGCATCTGGATCGCGGCTTCTACTATGAACCGACCGTCCTCACCCGCGTCAACCACGAGATGGTGTGTATGCGCCAGGAAACGTTTGGCCCCACCATCCCCATCATGGGCTACAAAACATTTGATGAAGCCATCGCCCTGGCCAACGACAGCGATTATGGCCTGGGCGCCTGTATTCGCACCAATGATGCCAGACTGGCCAAACGCTTCTTTGAAGAAGTCAAGGCCGGCACCATCTGGATTAACGACCCGCTGACCGACAATTACGGCGGCCCGTTTGGCGGCTACAAAATGAGCGGCAACGCCCGTGAACTGGGCGAAGAAGGTCTCGCCAGCTTCCTGGAAACCAAACACGTGCATTGGGACTTTGACGACACGCCAAAGGATTACTGGTATCCCTATGGACGTGTTGTCAATCCGAGCGAAGTCTACGAAGCGAGGAATCTTTCACCTTAAACAACACGGAAGATTCCTTCCTTCGGAAGCCTCAGGACAGGCTGTCGAAGACTCCTCGAAATGACAATGGAAAGTTTTATTAGCTTTCGCACTTCGCCTGTCATTCCGAGCGAAGTCTTCGGAGTGAGGAATCTCTCTCCTGTACAAGTGGCAGGGATTCCTTCCTTCGGAAGCCTCAGGACAGGCTGTCGAAGACTCCTCGGAATGACACGAGAAAGTTCAGATCATTTATTTAACGATGTACTTTGTGTCTAATTGGGAAGAGAAGCAGTATGGAGTTTTTTGAAGTTTCGGGCAACATGCACATGCACACGCCCTATTCCGATGGGGAGAAGTGGCACACGGAGATCGCGCAGGACGCCATCGCCGCCGGGCTGGACTTTATCATTGTCACCGACCATAACATTTGGGTAGATGGCGTAGAAGGGTATTACGAGAATGAAAACGGCCGTGTCCTCCTCCTCGCCGGTGAAGAAGTGCATCATGTCCGGCGGGAGCCGCAGGCCAGCCACCTGCTCATTTACGGCGCGGAACGGGAGCTTTCCCCCTGCGCGCCCAATCCCCAGGAACTGCTCAACGCCGCCAACGCCTGTGGCGCACACACTTTCCTGGCGCATCCCCACGAGAAGGATTGCCGCCTCTTTCCTTACCCCAACCTGGGCTGGCGGGATTGGGAAATTGAAGGCTTCACCGGGCTGGAATTGTGGAACTATATGTCCAGCTTCGTCTGCCGGTTGTCTGAAGAGCTAAACAAGCTGCCGGTGCAAAATGGGCTGTTGGATAAATTCACGGCCATTCGCGTGGCCCTCAACCCCGAAAAATATATCGCCTTCCCCGAACCGGAAACGCTGGCCTTGTGGGATGAACTGCTGGCGCAGGGCAAGGAAGTGCCTGTGGTCGGCAACAGCGACGCGCACGGCACGCCGTTCAGCCTCGGCCCGCTGCACCGCCTGATTTACCCCTACGAATACCTTTTCCGCGCCGTCAACACCCACCTGCTGCTGCCGGAGCCGCTCAGTGGCGATGTGGGGCGGGACAAATTGTTGATCCTGCGGGCCATTGGCAAGGGGCATAGCTGGGTGGCTTACGATTTGCCCCACCCCACCAAAGGGTTCCGTTTTACCGGTCACGGCCGTGCCAAAGGGCACATGGGCCAGCGCATCCAGATGGACGCCGGGGCCACGCTGCAAGCCAGCCTGCCCACCCGCGCCAACATCCGCCTCGTCCGGCACGGCGAGACGGTGAAAAGCATTGAAAATGAAACGCACCTGTCATACATTGCCACCGAACCCGGCGCGTATCGTGTGGAATGCACCATCCCCTTCCAGGGCAAGGAGCGGGGGTGGATTTATAGCAATCCTATTTATCTGTGGTAGAGATTGGAGATTGGAGATTGGAGATTAGAGGTCGTCAATCTCCAATCTCTAATCT
>JAHBVI010000167.1 GCA_019637635.1 Anaerolineae bacterium | reverse complement strand
ACCGGCTGCTGACCCTGATTGGCCCCGGCGGTGTGGGCAAAACGCGCCTGGCGCTGGCGGCGGCGCAGCGGCTGATCGCCAGCGGCTATTTTTTGAACGGGCTGCGTTTTGTCTCCCTGGCCAATGCCCATACCCCGGCGGCGCTGCCCACGCTGATTGCCGCCGAATTGGGGCTGACCTTTAAGGGGCATACGCCGCCGGCCGAGCAGTTGGCGGCGGCGTTGGCCGGTGAGGAGATGTTATTGATTCTGGATAATCTGGAGCAGTTGATGGCCGGGAGTGCGGGGGAAGAAACGGCCGATTTTCTGGCCTATTTGTTGGCCCGCGCGCCGCTGCTGACGTTGTTGGTTACGTCCCGGCGGCGGCTGCAATTGCAGGAGGAGTGGCTGTTTGATGTGGGTGGCCTGGGGCTGCCGGGGCCGGATGAGGGGGAGGCGGCGACGACGTCTGACGCCGTGCAGCTATTTTTGCAAATGGCGGCGCGGTTGCAGCGCCATTTCCAGCCCACGCCGCCTGACCTGGCGGCCATTGTCTCCCTGTGCCAGCGGTTGGAGGGGTTGCCGCTGGGCATTGAGTTGGCGGCGGGCTGGCTGCGCCAGTTGTCTTGCCCGGAGATTGCCCGTAAGCTGGACGAGAGCATAGATTTGCTGGCGACCGGTTTACGCAATGTGCCCGCCCGCCAACGGAGTATGACGGCCGTGTTCGATTACTCCTGGGCGCTGCTGCCGCCGACGGCGCAGGGGGTATTGGCGCGGTTGTCTTTGTTTGCGGGTGGGTTTACGTTGGCGGCGGCTACGGCCGTAGCCGGGGCAGGCGTGGCCGAGTTGACGACGTTGGTGGAACATTCTTTGCTGCGGGTGGAGGGGGACGGCCGTTACAGCCAACACACCCTCTTGCGCCAACTGAGCGCCGCCCGGCTGACCCCGGCAGAACAGGCGGCTGCCGCCGAAGCCCATGCCCATTTTTACGCGGTGCTGCTCCGCTCCCAAGAAGCGCATCTGGACGGCCCCCAGGCGAACACGCTGCTGGCCGACCTGCGGCGCGACGGGGCCAATTTGACGGCGGCCTGGGCGTGGGGGTTGGCGCAGCAGGCGGTAGATTTGTTGGCGCAATTGGCCGGGGGGCTGGCTTATCTGGAAGAGACGCAGGGGGCGTTTCAGTTGGGGTATGACCGGTTGACGGCCGTGACCGGCGACTGGCTGGCGGCGACGGACGCGGGGCGGCTGTTGGCCGGGCGCTGCCGGGCTTACCAGGCCCGTTTTGCCCATCAGCTAGGCCGTTTTGAAGAGGCGGAGGCATTGTACCAGGAGAGTGTGGGTTGGTTACGGCCGTTGTCCCCTTCCCCGGCGCTGGCGCTGGCGCTGACGCATTGGGGGGAACTGGCGCGGCAGCAGGGCGACCTGGCAGCGGCCCGGCCCCGCCATGAAGAAAGTCTGGCGCTCTTCCGCCAATGGGGGGATGCCCAGGGCATGGCGCGGGCGCTGCTGCATCTGGCGAACCTGGCTTTTGTTTCCGGGCAGTTGCCGGAAGCGGCGCGGCAGTATGAAGAAGGGTTGGCCATTTGCCAGCAGTTGGGCAGTTTCCGGCAGACGGCCGTGTTTCAAGACAACTTAGGCGCGGTGTTGATCGAGTTGGGCGAATATGAACGGGCCGAACAAACGTTAACGGCGGCGTTAACCAGGCGGCAGGCGATCAACGATCAATGGGGTTTAGCCACGTCCAACAACAATCTGGGCGTATTGGCCGGTTTGCGCGGCCAATACGACGAAGCAGCCGGACGATACCGGGCGGCGGCCGATGCCTACCGGCAAATTGGCTACGCCTTTGGCGTGGCCCGCTGCCTGACGAACCTGGGTTCTATGCTCATCTCACAGGGCAAACTGGCCGAAGGTCAGCACTATCTGGCGGAGGCACTGGCCCTCTGGCAATCGCTGGATTCACCGGAAGGAGAAGCGGACGCTCTGTTTTGCCTGGGGCAGGCAGCCAGTCAACAAGAGCGATATGCCGAAGCGGGAGGCCAAGGCTATGCCAAAGCGTGGACCCTTTACCGCCAATGTGACCGCCCATTTCGGCTGCTGCGGGTGCTGGCGATTTAAGCGTGGTGTTAAAAGCCGGTTGGGAAAGCAGGCCGAGGCGCGGGCGGCGCTGGTGGTCTGGCGCTGGCCGAATCTGCGGCAACGACGCCGGGGCAACTATGGGGGTGATGGCCGGGCTGATCTGGCGGCGTACTGCGGAAGCTGGCGCTGGCGGCGGCCTGGTTTGATGTGGTGCAAGGCCATCCGCAAACGACGCAGCCGGTGCGGGATGAGGCGGCGCGGCTGCGGCAAAGCTGGCCTGGTATGCCACTGGCAGCGGAACAGTCGCTGTCGCTGGCGGCGGCGTTGGCCGCATTGCGGCAGTTCCTTGGTGAGCCACTGTGCGAGCCACGGCCGTTACTTTGACATGAGGTGATGGTATGCATATTTTGGTAACAGGGGCGGCGGGCAAAACGGGGCAGGCGGTGGTGCGGGCGCTGGCAGAAAGGGGCACGGCCGTATCCCATGCCCTCGTTCGCCGCCCTGAACAAATGGAAGCGGCCCGGCAGGCCGGGGCAGCGGTGGTGACGATGGGGGATATGCTGGACACGGCCGTGTGGTTGGCGGCCACACAATATTGTGATGCCATCTACCACATTTGCCCCAACATGCACCCGGCCGAGGTGGAAATTGGTCGGCTGGCAATTGAAGCGGCGCAGGCCAATGGTGTGCGCCACTTCGTCTATCACTCCGTTTTACATCCGCAGGTGGAAGCCATGCCGCACCACTGGAATAAGCTGCGGGTGGAGGAAATGTTGTTTGCTTCCGGGTTGGCCTACACCATCTTGCAGCCGGCCGCTTACCTGCAAAATGTGTTGGCCGGCTGGCAAAACATCATCGCCGCAGGTATCTACCGTGTGCCGTATCCGGTGGAGACGCCATTTACGCTGGTAGACCTGGCCGACGTGGCGACGGTGGCGGCGATGGTATTGACGGAACCGGGACACGGTGGGGCGATCTATGAACTGGCCGGGGCGGAAATCCTCACGCCGGCAGCGATGGCGGTGATGATGGGCCAGGTGATGGGGCGGGTGGTGACGGCCGTAGCCCAACCCCTGGACGAATGGCAAACCCAGGCGCAGGCTGCCGGACTGGACGCCTATGCTGCTGCCACGCTGAGCCAGATGTTTGCCTACTATGCCCGGCACGGGTTTTGCGGGAATAGCTATGTGCTGCGCGGGCTGCTGGGCCGTGAACCAACCACCTTTGCCCAATGGTTCCGCACGGCGAAACCGCATTAAATTGCGGTAAAATCTGCGCCATCTGTGGAATCTGTGGATTGGAGGAAAAATGATGACTATGTATCAACGCGATATGTTGGCCGGGAAAACGGCCGTGATCACCGGTGTCAGTCGTAAAATTGGTATTGGCACGGCCGTGGCGCGGGCGCTGGCCGAAGTGGGGTGCAACGTGTTCACCACCTACTACCGGCCCTATGACGCCGCCATGCCCTGGGGCAGTCAGGCGGACGAGGCAGAGAGCGTCATTGCCGAACTGCGCCAGATGGGCGTGCGGGCCGAGGGGCTGGAACTGGATTTGAGCGATCCGGCGGCGCCTGGTGTTCTGTTTACGGCCGTAGAAGCCGCCATTGGCCCGGCCGATATTTTGGTGAACAATGCCACCTATTCGGTGAGCGATGGAGTGGCGGGGCTGACGGCCGTTCACATAGACTACCATTACGCGGTGAATGTACGCGGCATGATGCTGTTGTGCGCCGAATTTGTGCGCCGTTTTCAGGGAGAGTGGGGCCGTATCATCAATCTGTCATCGGGGCAGGGGGTAGGGCCAATGCCCACCGAACTGGCGTATGCGGCGACAAAGGGGGCAGTGGATGCGTTTACGGTAAGTCTGGCAACGGCCGTAGCCGGGCAGTACATTACTGTCAACGCCGTAGACCCTGGCGGCACAGACACCGGTTGGATGCCGCCCGATTTATACGCCCATGTGCTGGCTCACGCGCCAATGGGGCGGGTGGGCCAGCCAGAAGATGCCGCCCGACTGATCCGTTTCCTGGCTTCGCCGGAAGCGGGCTGGATTACCGGGCAGATTATCCGTTCACGCGGGGGAAGCTAAAATGTGTCTAGTCGCAGGAGAGCCTTCAGGCGAACCGCGCATCGGCTAAAGCCTCTCCTCCATCCCGTCCTCAGGCGGCAGATCGGGGCATTCGGGCAGGGGAATTTGGGGCGGGCCGCGCATCCCGGAGATGGCGCCAACGTAAACGGCGGCGATGACCAATGCGCCGCCTATGAGAACTGAAGTGGTGATCGGTTGGTCGAGCAGCACCGCTCCCAGACTGGCGGCGATGACCGGCATACCGGCGACGGCATATACTGTGACCGAAGCGGTCAATCTTTTGAGGACGTACAGGTAAAACTGAAAGAGGGCCACAGAGCCTAAGAGTACCAGCCAGAGGAAGGCAACCCAGGTCTGCGCCTGGTGTGGCAGCGCCCAATGCTCGCCGACTACCAATGAGCCAACGGCCAGGAGCGCCATGCCGGATGTGGCGCCAATGGCATTCAGGTTGAGCGGATGCACGTCGGTCAAGGATTTGGCGATGACACTGGATAGGGCGGAAACGATGGCTGCCAGGATGGCGGCGAGCAGGTAGGAGCGGCTAAGGCTGCCGCCAAGCGTACCGGCGGATAAGACGGCGATACCGGCCATTACCAGAATGCCGCCAATGATCCGGCGCCCGGAGAGATGTTCCTGGCGGAGCAAGACGGCCAGAACGAGTGTAAGCAGGGGCACGGCGGCTACGACCACGGCGACGGTGCCGGCACTGAGGCCCATCAGGGCGTAGTAGAGCAGGGCCACGCCAATGCCAAAAGCCAAAAGGCCATAGAGGGCGGCGCCGATGGCGGCACGGCCGTTGGCCAGGGGAACACCTCTGGCGCGGGCGATCAAGAAAAAGAGCAGGGCGGCTAAGGCGAAGCGCACCGCCGCGCCAAAGAGGGGCGGCATCTCCTGGTTGCTCAGGCTGACGGCAATGAAGTTTGTGCCCCCAATGAGCACGGTTCCGGCAAAGGCGGCGTATGTTTTGTTGTCTGCGGGCTGATTCATGTTCTTGCTTTTTGTGGGATTGATTATAGAGAGTTCCCACAAGTAGTGCCAGACAAGGGCTGTACAACATTGTTCGATTAAATGAGGTTCTGACCCTTGCCTGGCACTGCCTGACGAAATGGGCAATGGATTACCCGGTTGACAGGCGCCAGCCGTTGGCGGATAATTGCCCCAACTTAACAAAGTGATAAGCGGTGATGGAGACGAGTAAACGGCACAACCCCCTACCAAGCGAGCCTGGGATGGTGTGAGCCAGGCACAGGAATGGCGTTGAAAATCCCTCCGGAGCTTCTGACTGAACTTCTCGTAATCGGTAATCCGAAAACCGTAACCCGATAATCGAAAAAGTAGGCTCAGACGGGTTCGCCCCACGTTAACGGGGCTGCTGCCATTATCATGTGGCGGAAAAGAGTGTCTGGCTTTGGCCGGAAAAATGGGTGGTACCGCGGAGAATTGCGCCTTCGTCCCAATGGGGATGAGGGCGTTTTTGTTTTTAGTTGGGCAGTGCCAGGCACGGGGCACATGGCCCTGGTATATCAAAACTGGATTGCCCCGTGCCTGGCACTTTGAGGCGTTAGATGACAGAATTGCTTTATCAGACCGATGCGTATGTGCAGAGTTTTACGGCCGTTGTTACCGATGTTGTTGACGGCGGCGTGGTGCTGGATCGCACGGCGTTTTATCCGGGTGGGGGTGGGCAGCCGGGTGATTTGGGTACGTTGACGGCCGTTGGGCAGGTGTGGACGGTGACGGCCGTGAAAAAGGTAGGCGGTGCGGCAGTGCATTTTGTGGAGGGGGAACCGCCTGTGGTAGGTACGGCCGTAACCGGCCAACTCGATTGGACGCGCCGCTACCAACTGATGCGTACCCACACCGCCATGCACATCCTCTGCGGTGTGGTCTGGCGTGACTATGGGGCGCAGGTGACGGGCGGCAATATGGACCCGCTGCAAGGGCGTATGGATTTTGAGTTTGAAACGATGCGGCAGGAGTTGGTGGCGGAAATTGAAACGGCCGTGAACCGGGAAGTGGCCGCCGCCCGCGACGTGCGTGTCGCCATTTTACACCGTGCGCAAGCCTTCCAGATTCCCGACCTGATCCGCACCAAAATCAATTTGCTACCTGAAGGCATCAGCGAAGTGCGCACGGTGGAACTGGTGGGGCTGGATTTGCAGGCCGACGGTGGTACACACGTCGCCAATACCCGCGAGTGGTACATCCGCATCGCAAACTGAAAGCAAAGGCAAGATTAATAAGTCGGTTATCGGTAATCAGTAACCTGACCGATAACCGATAACCGATTACCGATAACCGAACATGAGATTCATCGTTCACGAACAACCCTACGAGAAGCCCATCGCCGCCGGGCAGTTGCGGTATGAGCGGGACGGCCGTGCTACCGGCGCAATCGAATCGTGGCGACTGACGCGGGCGGTGGACGGGTATGAGATTTTGCGGGTGGATTTGGATGCGCGAGAAGCGGAATCTGGACATTCCTATCTTTACCACCTGGTGCGGAGAGAAGACAAGACGCCTGAACGCCTCTCCTATCGCTTCTGGGGCAATGACTTAATGGTGGAAGGTACACTCTTGTTGGAGGATACAGTGGCCACGAACACACGCACAGTCAACGGCCAAACCATAACCGAAGAGGCAGACCTGACTCCGGGTTACGGATTTTGGTTTCCATCGAGCGTCGGGTTGGGGCTTTTGGCGGGTTTTGCGGGCGGCACGGCCGTGACTTTGGAATCCGTCAGCAGTGAGCGGTTGGCAGTGAACGGTAATCGGTTATCGGTATTCGGTTTGCAGGTGGTGGCGGTGGCAGTGAGTGGAGAACGGCCGTTGACCATTCGCTGGCTGGAGAATGAGCGCCGGATATGGCTGGATGAACATGGTTGGGTGGTGAAAATGAGTAGGGATGGTGGGTTGACGGCCGTAGAAACCCGCTCCATCTGGTACGGAGAGTACAACGGATAAAAGAAATAAACGGATTCGTTCCATTCCCAAATCCGTTGTAGTCATTTTTGCGGAGGTGCAACATGAAATGGCAGGACGTTCGTGAACTTTTCCCAGACAAATGGGTCTTGATAGAAGCGATAGAAGCATACACAACCGAAGATCGTAAGCGAATTGTAGAACAGCTTTCCATCATTAGCGCTGCTACCGATTTCTTCGAGGTAATGGCGATGTATAAACAAATAAACAAACATGCACCACAGCGTGAGTTGTTTGTGGTGCATACCCAAAATGAAGAGTTAGAGATCACAGTCAGGTACCGATTCTTGCGAATTACCGGCCCGGTCACGGCCGTAAACGCATCGTCGGCAATTCTCAGTTCTGTTTCGGTAGATAAATCTGCACCAACAACAGGCAAAGTCGGCCTTCGCCGACTGTCTCCAGCCGACGAAGGTCGGCTTTGCTGTCTGTTGCCGCGATTTGAATCGCCGGGTTTTTTGGCCGTTACCGGAATGACCCAATTACCAACTCTCTGCGCCTCCGCGCCTCGGCGTTAAAAATTTAGGAGAACCAAGTTATGCCTTTCAAAGATGTTTCCAATAAAGTAGATTTTGTCCAGCTAGAGCAGGAAATCCTGCAATTCTGGAAAGACAGCGACGCCTTCAACGAATTGCGCCGCCTGCGCGCCCAGACCGAAGCCCAGTACGGCATCTTCAGCTTCATAGACGGCCCGATCACCGCCAACAACCCCATGGGCGTGCATCATGCCTGGGGCCGCACCTACAAAGACCTTTACCAGCGCTACCACGCCATGCTCGGCAAAAACCAGCGCTGGCAAAACGGCTTTGACTGCCAGGGACTTTGGGTAGAAGTGAACGTGGAAAAACGGCTTGGCTTCAACAGCAAACGGGAGATTGAAAAGTACGGCCTGGATCGGTTCACGGCCGAGTGTAAACGCCAGGTACTCCACTTTGCCGCCATTCAGACCGAACAGACCAAACGTCTGGGCAACTGGATGGATTGGAACGACCCCGACGAACTGCGCCACCTGCGTGACCTGCTGGAAGATGACCCCACGCAAACCATCACCGTCACCGGGCCACACGGTCCCGTCACCGGCACGGCCGAGCAAATCGTGGGGCAGTTGGGTATGCCGCAACTGGGCGGCTCCTACTTCACCTTCAGCGACGAGAATAATTATCAAATCTGGGCCTTTCTGCGGAAGTGCTTCGATAAGGGTTGGATGTACAAAGGGCGGGACGTGATGCCCTGGTGCGCCCGCTGCGGCACCGGCATCAGCCAACACGAAATTGTCACCGAAGGCTACCAGGAAGTGACCCACGACTCCGTCTTTGTGCGCTTCCCGCTCCTTCAACCTCCCGGAGCTTGGGAAGCTCCGGGAGGTTTAGACGGCCGTCAAGCCCTGCTCGTCTGGACGACTACCCCCTGGACGCTGACCAGCAACGTGGCCGCGGCCGTTGGCCCGGAACTGGACTACGTCCAGGTGCAGCATGAAGATGGCTGGACGTATTATCTGGCGGAAGCGGCCGTCAAAAACACCCTCATCGGCCACTACGAAGTCGTGGGCAAACTGAAAGGTGCGGAGATGCTCGGCTGGACGTACACCGGCCCCTTCGATGAACTGCCCGCCGCCCAACAAGCGTTTGCCGAAGCCAGCTACACCCACCGCGTCATCGCCTGGAAAGAAGTGGGCGCGGAAGAAGGCACGGGCATCGTCCACATCGCCCCCGGCTGCGGCGCAGAAGACTTTGAATTGAGCAAAGAAAACAAGCTGCCCGTCATCGCCCCCATAGATGAGAACGGCATCTATATCGGCGGCTTTGACTGGCTGACCGGCCAATCGGCCCATGATGTGGCCGAAGCCATCTTTGAAAATCTGCGCGAAAAGGGCGTCTATTACCGCAAGCAGCGATACGCTCACCGCTACCCGCATTGCTGGCGCTGTGGCAGTGAACTGGTCTACCGGCTGGTGGATGAATGGTTCATCAGCATGGGCGAACTGTATGACAAACCTCGCGAAGAAGTGACGCCGGAGGAGAAGGCGCGCAGCCTGCGCTACCAGATAATGGATGCTGTAGACCAGGCGAAATGGTATCCGGCATTTGGTTATGACCGGGAAATGGATTGGCTGCGCAATATGCACGACTGGATGATCAGCAAAAAGCGGTACTACGGCCTGGCGCTGCCCATCTTTGAATGTAACGATTGCGGCCATTTCCACGTGGTGGGCAGTAAAGATGAATTGGAAGAACGCGCCGTTGCCGGCTGGGAACAGTTTGAAGGGCATACACCACATCGGCCGTACATTGACGCGGTGAAAATCGCCTGCCCCAACTGTGGCGGCGAGGTGGAGCGCATCAAGGATGTGGGCAACCCCTGGCTGGATGCGGGCATCGTGGGCATCAGCACCCTGCACTACAGCGAAGACCGGGAATACTGGCAGAAATGGTACCCGGCGGACTGGATCAGCGAGAGTTTTCCCGGCCAGTTCCGCAACTGGTTTTACAGTTTGCTGGCGCAAAGCACGCTGATGGCGGATGGCGTGGGGCCGTTTAAGGCGCTGTTTGGTTATAGCACGTTATTGGCGGAAGACGGCCGTGCCATGCACAAATCCTGGGGCAACATGATCGAATTCAACGAGGCCGCCGACAAAATGGGCGCGGACACCATGCGCTGGCTCTACGCCAGTTGCAAACCGGAACAAAACCTGCGCTTTGGCTTCCACGTCGGCGACGAAACCCGCCGCCGCTTCTTGATCCCGCTGTGGAATGTGTATTCCTTTTTGGTGTCGTATGCCAATTTGGATAAGTGGCAGCCAGAGACTGGAGATCAGAGAATAGAGATTGGAGATTCGCTATCTCCAATCTCCAATCTCCAATCTCCAATCTCCGCTAATGCACAGATGGATAGGTGGATTGTAGAGCGGTTAAACGAGACGGCGCTGGCGGCGCGGGCCGCTTTAGATGTGTACGATGCGGAAAAGGCGACGCAGTTGTTGGAAGCGTATCTGGATGATTTGAGCAACTGGTACGTGCGCCGGTCGCGCCGCCGCTTCTGGAAAAGTGAAGCCGATGCCGACAAAAATGCCGCCTATGCTACCCTGTACCACGTGCTGGTGGAGTTCATCAAGTTATGCGCCCCGTTTGTGCCCTTTGTAACCGAGGCGATGTACCAAAATCTGGTAGCGGGTGTGAATCCAGACGCACCGCGCAGTGTGCATCACACTTTTTATCCGCAGGCGGACGCCGCCAGCCTGGACCAGCGGTTGCTGGCCAAAATGCGACTGGCAATCACTGCTGCCAGCCTGGGGCGGGCGGCGCGGGCTTCCGAAGACCTGAAACTACGCCAACCGCTGGCCAAGGCGCGGGTGAACGTGGCCTCGCAGCAAGAGCAGGATGACCTGCTGGAACTGGCCGACGTGCTGGCGGAAGAGATCAACGTCAAGGAGATCGAGGTGGTCTCCGAAGTGGGCGAATTGGTCAATTACAAAGTGCTGCCCAATAACCGCACGCTGGGGCCGAAGTTTGGGCCACTGTTCCCGCAGGTGCGCAAAGCGTTGGAGGCGATGAATCCGGCCGATGTGGCCCGCGCGTTACAATCGGGGCAGTTGCTCCAGGTAGAAGCGGGTGGGCAAACGGTAGAACTGACGGCCGAGGATGTGATTGTGCAGACGGAATCGCGGGGCGGCACGGCCGTAGCCAGCGACAAAGGCGTGACGGTGGCGGTAGACACGGCCATCACCCCAGAACTGCTGCAAGAAGGGTACGCCCGCGACATCATCCGCCAGGTGAACGAGATGCGCAAAAAGGCGGGGTTGGAAATCTCCGACCGCATCGAACTGGCCTACGGCGCGACAGATGACGTAGCTGCCACCTTTGCCCACTTTGGCGACCTGATTGCCCAGGAGACGCTGGCGACGGCGTTGGTGGCGGGGCGGTTAGAGGAGACGTTGTTTGACACGGCCGTGACTGTTGGCAATCAGGAAGTGTGGCTGGCCCTGCGCAAAGCCGCGTGATCGGCAGGGAGTAGTGCGCCGCACGCACTACTCCCATTCCCATGAAAAGCCATGCCCGTTTAAGGTAGCCATCCACAGATTGTGGCGGGTATGGCCGTGTCCGGCGCACTCACCACATCCACCAACACCCCCTGTTCCACCACGACCTCAGGAACGCTACCTGGTTGGGCCGCTAAAAGCCAGATAGGGGCATTGGGCGTTCCTCCACCCATGACCAGATGAGCATTATCGGCCGTCCAACGAATGGTTCCAATCGGGCCGTCTGGCGACCAACGCGCCCACAAATCTACCAGGTCGGGATGGGAAAAGAGGGGCGCGGGCACGGCCGTTTCGCCCGCCACGTGTAACGTGTACAGAACCCCACTATCAGTAAACGTAATGGCCTGGCTGTCGGGACTCCAGGTAAAGGGGTGTGCCTGGGGCAGAAGCAGGCGGGCGCTGCCCGTCTGCAAATCGGCCAGCCAGAAACCTGTGCCCAAATCGCCAGCGGGGTTGTCATAGCCGCCAATGCCGGGCAGCGCCAGGTAACGGCCGTCTGGCGAAGCCTGCGGCGCAAAGTTATAGAAGTATAAGCCTGGGCCGTCAGGAAGGTGGGCGTCACGGCCGTAAAACGTAGCAAATGCCGGCTGGTTCGTGTACTCTTTCCCGCGTGGTGAAACGGCCGTTGTCATCCGCCAGACGGCCGTCAAAAGTTTGTTCGATAATCATTTGCCCATCTGGTCCTGGGCGCGTCATGATGGTGTGCAGGACTTCGTCAGGCGTCAGAACGGAAATCTCCAGATCAAATGATTGGTCAGTGACGGGTGTGATTTGAATGAGCATCTCTGGCGGCACGGCCGTACAAACCATAGGCGTCGCCGCTGGCCCGTCGTCACCACCAATCTGGTGACAGCGACTTCGATAGTGGCGAGGGGGGTACGAGATGGGTTACCTCTCTTATGCGGTGAAAGGGCGGTTACGGCCGTGAGTATACGCCTTTACGCCATCCATTTGCCCAACGCCACGCAAATGACAGCCGGTGTTTTGGGATACGCGATGGCACAGTGACATGACCACAAAATTCCATTCATCACCAGCTTGTGATACGATAGATAAGAAGCCCACAACGAAGGATACCTTTCATAATTCCTAATTCATCCTTCATAATTCCAAAGGAGTGACCATGAACAAAGAAATTGTGTATACCGACAAGGCCCCCGGTGTGGTTGGGCCGTATTCCCAGGCGGTGAAGGCCGGGAATTTGCTCTTTACGGCCGGGCAGATTGCCCTGGAGCCAGGCACCGGCAAGATGCTCAACAGCGATGTGCAGACGGAGACGCAGCAGGTGCTGCAAAATTTACAGGCCGTGTTGGAAGCAGCCGGGTCCAGCTTCGACCATGTGGTAAAGTCTACCGTCCTCCTGGCCGATATGGCCGATTTTGGGGCGATGAATGAGGTCTACGGCCGTTACCTGCCCCACCATCCCCCCGCCCGCACCACCTATCAGGCCGGTAAACTCCCCCTGGGCGCCAAGGTGGAAATTGAAATGATTGCCGTGATTCCAGAGTAAG
The DNA here is from genome assembly GCA_019637635.1 of Anaerolineae bacterium. GTDB lineage: Bacteria > Chloroflexota > Anaerolineae > Promineifilales > Promineifilaceae > CAADGU01. The sequence continues at coordinate 1,232 of JAHBVI010000167.1, read as the reverse complement.
TGCTGCCAGACATCCGATTTTGGCAACCAAAGGTTGGGCTTACTGAAAAACCACAGAGACACAGAGACACGGAGGATTTTGCCCAGAGAAAACTCTGTGCCTCCGTGTCTCTGTGGTGAGTTTTTCAGGAGACTCAACGTTGCAGGAAAATTCGGATGCCTTCTACCAAGAGTATGCCCGAACCAATTCTCTTTCTCATGTCCCCTGACCCTGAAGTGGCTACGGCCGTCGCCGCCCACACACACACCGACTACCGGCTGCTCACGGCCGTGACCGGCGCCGACGCCAGCCGCCAGTTAAAAAGCTGCTACGACGCCGGTGAGGACGTGGCCCTCTTTCTAGCCGACCAGCAGGTGGCGGAACTGAGCGGGATTACCTTTTTAGGCGAAGCCGGCCATTTGTACCCGCAGGCCAAAAAGGTGCTGCTGGCTGACTTTGCCGACAGCGAGACCGCCATCCGCAGCATCAACGAGGTGGGTATAGACCGGTATCTGGTACGGCCGTTGACCCCCCCGGAAACCACCCTCTACCCGGCGTTGGCTGACCTGTTGGCGCAGTGGCAAACGGCCGTGCGCCTGCCCACCATGCGCGTGCGCGGCATTATGAGCAACCAGGTCGCCCGCATCCATTGTGACTCCAATCTGCACCACGCCGCCGAAATTGTGGCTCTCTCCGGCGTCGGTGATTTGATGGTCGTAGACAGCGAGGGCGGCTTTGTCGGCGTACTTTCCGAAGGGGATATTTTGCGGGCGGCCCTGCCCGATTTTGACGAGATTCTGGCCGAAGGCGGCACGCTGGCCGACGCCTACCAACTATTTTTGCGCAAAGGCCAGGAATTATCAGACAAACCCATTACGCCCCTGGTCATTCGCCAGCCGCTCACCCTGCACCCCGATGACCACGTAGCCAAAGCGGCCACCGTCCTCATTAGCCTGCAAATTCGTCGCCTGCCGGTGGTGGAAAACGGCCGTCTGCTGGGCACCGTCTCCCGCGCCAACATCTGCCAGGCCGTCGTCGGAGGGTGGTAATGATTCCCAGCCGCCGCGTCCTTGTCGAAGCCGAAGCCGAAAACAAAAGGTTGGGGCATGAAAACCTCGGCTTTTTGTCCGCATCACATGGTTTTATGCCCACCAGCCAGCCGCTCCTCTCCCTGCCGCCCACTTTCCGGCTATGGGATGAGATGGCGGCGCAACTGCCGGAGATGTTCCGCCGTCTGACATTGCGTCAGGAAC